>DATNBQ010000073.1:0-20243 GCA_035571955.1 Urbifossiella sp.
GATCGAGCAAGTCGACATCCGGGCGCGAGTCAGCGGTTACTTGAACTCCATTCAGTTTCAGCCCGGCACCGAGGTGAAGCAAGGCAAGGTTCTCTTCGAGATCGACCCCGAGCCGTCCAAGGCGGACCTTGCCAAGGCCAAGGCGAACCAGGAAACGGCCGTGGCGGACCTGGCCACGGCGCAGGCCGACCTGGGACGGGCCGACATCCGCGTCGTCACCACCAAGAAGGATTACGACCGCGAGGAAAAGGTCTTCGCCGGGGGCGCCGGCTCCGCCCAGGCACGCGACAAGGCCAAGGGCGATTACGACGAAGCGACCGCGACCTCCCGCTCCGCCACGGCCAAGGTTCAACTGGCGCGGGCACGGATCGACGAGGCGAAGGCCGCCGTCCGTACCGCCGAACTGAACCTCGGCTACTGCACCATTGCCGCTCCCATCGCTGGGCTCATCGGCGACTGGCTGGTCACCGACGGCAATCTCATCATCGGCGGCACCGGCAATCCCACCAAGCTCACGACCATCGTCGCCGTGGACCGAATGGATGTCGGCTTCGATGTCGACGAACGCACCGTGCAGCGGATTCGCCAGGCTGTTCGCGATGGCCGCATCAAGATGAATAAGCCGGGCGAGATTCCCGCCGAGTGCGGGCTGGCCATTCACGGCGCGAAGTATCCGATATCGGGATACGTCAATTTCGCGGATAACCAGGTCGATCCGAAAACGGGAACCTTGCGGCTCAAGGCGCGGTTCGAAAACCCAATGCCGCCGACCGGGCAGCGGGTGCTCGTCGCCGGGATGTATGCCCGCGTCCGCGTGCCGATCGGCGAGCCGGTCAAGTCGATGTTCGTTCCCGAGGAAGCGTTCGGTTCGGATCAAGGTATCAGCTATCTGTACGTGGTGGGGCCGGAGAACAAGGCGGTGCGGATGGATGCGGTTCTTGGCATGAAGGACGGCGAGATGCGGGTCGTGGAATCGGTTCAGGAACCGGGGAAGGGAACTCCGCGGCCCTTGACTGCCGAGGATCGCGTGATCGTCAGCGGCATCCAGCGAATTCGCCCCGGCATGACCGTCGATCCGAAACCGGCGAAGAAATAGTTTTGGTGGCACAGGCAAGAATGCCTGTGCCACCAGAAATCGTCGCCTAACCGGCTGACATTGCCGGCTCGCCCATCATATCGCGTGGAGCCTCTTCGTGTCCGAACTGTCCAAGTTCTTCATCTCGCGGCCGATCTTCGCCGCGGTCATCTCCGTGGTGATCGTGATCGCGGGGCTCGTTTCGCTGCTGAAACTGCCGATCGCGCAGTACCCGGACATTACGCCGCCGAGCGTGGAAGTGCGCTGCACCTACACCGGCGCGAGCGCCACCGTCGTCGCCGAGACCGTCGCAGCCCCCATCGAACAACAGGTTATCGGCGTCGAGAAGATGCTCTACATGTCGTCGCAGAGCACCAACGACGGCACTTACGTTCTCACGGTCACATTTGAAGTCGGCACCGATGCGGACATCGCCCAGGTTCAGGTGCAGAACCGCGTCAACCTCGCCATGCCGACCCTGCCGGACGTGGTGAAGCAGACCGGCGTGAGCGTGAAGAAGAAGTCGCCGAACATCCTTCTCGTCGTCAATCTCTATTCGCCCGACAGTTCGCGGAACATCCTTTACCTGAGCAACTACGCCACGATCAACGTCGCGGACGAACTGAAGCAGATCGCGGGAGTCGGCGACGTCAGTTTCTTCGGGCAGATGGATTACAGCATGCGGGTCTGGCTCGATCCGGACAAGGTGGCGGCGCGGAACCTGACGGCAACGGACTTGGTCAACTCGCTGAAGGCGCAGAACGTGCAGGTGGCGGCAGGGAGTTTGGGTCGGCCGCCAACGCCGACCGGCCAGGCGTTCCTGTACACGCTCAGCACCCAGGGCCGCCTCGAAAAGCCCGAAGAGTTCGGCGACATCATCGTCAACATCAGCGACAAGGGCGCGGTGACGCGCCTTCGCGACGTGGTCTCCGATACCCGCGATATCGTGGACGACGCCGGCATCAAACGCAAACTGGGAGGCATCGAACTCGGCGCCAAGAACGAGGACACCGGTTGCACGCTCGACGGCCAACCGGCCGTCGGCCTGCCGATCTATCAACTTCCCGGGTCGAATGCCCTGGAAACCGCCGACCGCGTTCGCGCCCGCATGGAACAACTCAAACGCGATTTCCCCGGCGGCATCGACTTCAAGATCGTCTACGACACCACGCCATTCGTTCGCGAATCGATCGCCGAAGTCGAACACGCCCTCCGCGACGCCATCATCCTGGTCGGCATCGTGGTGCTGATTTTCCTGCAATCGTGGCGTGCGACCTTGATTCCGCTGATCGCCGTGCCGGTAGCAATCGTCGGCACCTTCGCGGTCATGAAGGGAATCGGCTTCAGCTTGAACAACCTGTCGCTGCTCGGCCTGGTGCTGGCGATCGGCATCGTGGTGGACGACGCCATCGTGGTGGTCGAGGCCGTGGAACATAAACTGGAACACGGCCTGTCGCCGACCGCGGCGGCCCGCGCCGCCATGGACGACGTCGCTTCCCCCATCATGGCGATCTCGCTCGTGCTCATGGCCGTCTTCGTTCCCTGCGCGTTCATCAGCGGCATCACCGGCCAGTTCTTCAAGCAGTTCGCCGTTACGATCGCCGTATCGACCTTCTTCTCGGCCTTGAACTCCTTGACGCTCAGCCCGGCCCTCTGTGCTCTGCTCTTGAAGCCGAAGCACGAACAGACCGACTATCTGACGCGCGGCATCAACTTCGTCCTCGGCTGGTTCTTCCGGCTCTTCAACCTCGGCTTCGACATCGGGTCGACCCGGTATGCCAAGAGCGTCGGCTGGCTGCTCCGCCTTATGGCGATCGTGCTCCTGCTCTACGGCGGGTTGCTCTGGCTCACTTACAAGGCATTCACGACCGTTCCCACGGGCTTCATCCCGACGCAAGACAAGGGCTACCTGGTGGCGAACGTGCAGTTGCCGGACGCGGCATCGCTCGAGCGCACCGCCGCCGTCACCACGGAGCTCCAGCGAATCGCCCGCGGCGACCCCGCCGATCCGCAAAACTACCCGGGCATTCCCGGCGTCGATCATGTGATAACCATTCCCGGCACCTCGGTGGTGCAGAATGCCAACGGTTCGAACTTCGGCACGCTGTTCATCATTCTCAAGCCGTTCCACGAGCGCCATGCCGCGGAGTTGCGGGGAGTCGCGATCCTGCAGAAACTGCGGGCCGAGTACTTCCGGCGCATCGAAGGGGCGCTGGTGACGGTCTTCCCGCCGCCGCCGGTGGATGGCCTCGGCAGCGCCGGCGGGTTCAAAGTGATGATCCGGGATCGCGCCGCCCAGGGCCTTCCCGTGCTGCAATCGGCCACCGATAAGGTCGTGGCCGAGGGGAACCAGACGCCCGGCTTGGTCGGCCTGTTCACGCCATTCCGTTCCAACACACCGCAAATGTACGTGAAAGTCGACCGCACCAAGTGCATCTCGATGGGCGTGCCGATCAACGATGTCTTCCTCACGCTGCAAGTCTATCTCGGCGGCTACTACACCAACGACTTCAACCAGTTCGGCCGGACCTGGCAGGTGAACCTCCAGGCCGACCCGAGCAAGCGACTGTCGCCCGACGACGTGAAGCAACTCAAAGTGCGGAACCTCGAAGGCAAGATGGTGCCGCTCGGGGCGATTTCAGACGTGCTGCCGATCGGCGGCCCGGTGATGGTGACTCGTTACAACGGCGTGACCGCGGCGGCCATCAATGGGGCGTCGTTGCCCGGCGTCAGTTCCGGGCAGGTGATTGCCGCCATCGACAAGATCGGCGGCGAGACGTTGCCGCAAACGATGGACTACCAGTGGACGGAGTTGATGTACCTGCAAATCCAGGCGGGGAACACGGCGATCTTCGTCTTCGCGCTGGCCGTGCTGCTCGTCTACTTGCTCCTTGCGGCCCAGTACGAAAGCCTGCGGTTGCCGCTGGCCGTGATTCTCGTGGTGCCGATGTGCTTGCTCTGTTCCGTGGCCGGCGTGGCCCTGGCGAAAATGGACATCAACATTTTCGTGCAAGTTGGCTTCGTGGTCCTGGTCGGCCTGGCGGCGAAGAACGCGATCCTGATCGTGGAGTTCGCCAAGGAACGGCGGGCGGAAGGGGCGACGGCGTTCCATTCGGCTGTGGAAGCGTGCCGCTCGCGGCTCCGGCCGATCCTGATGACGTCGTTCGCGTTCATTCTCGGCGTGGTGCCGCTGGTGATCGCGGCGGGGGCGGGCGCCGAGATGCGGAAAGCGCTTGGTATCGCCGTCTTCAGCGGCATGTTGGGCGTTACCGTTTTCGGCATCTTTCTGACGCCGGTATTTTACTATGTGATGGAGCGGCTCGGCGGCGAGTCGAGCGATGCGAGTCCGCCGCCGCTTCCGTTGCCGAAAGCCAAGGAACACCCGTGACCAGAAGTGGTGCAGCAGATTGTCCCGTTGTGATGGTCGATCGGCGCGGCCGAGTGGCTCACCGGTAGTCCGGAGCTCGCCAAAAATGGAGCGAAGGACCGTTTGGCGGATTTTTTTCCGGTTCTATGTTGACGCCTCGTAGGGCCGTTCCTATCATTCCCCTACCACTGTGCCGAGTGCCGGTTGGCGACAACCGGTGCTGGGCACTTTGATCTTTGACATCTGGGTGTGGGAAAAATGGTGAGCGGGGTTCGGGTCTGGCCGCGAGTCGGTCGGATCAGGATCCCGGTTAGTGGAGTCGCAGGCAACTGCGGCTTTACCGATCGAGTTCTTTGAGTCTGGCTGGCTGGCGGTTGGGACAAACCTTTAACTACGAGGCCGCCTTCGGGTGGTTTCGCGATACATTTTGAAGGGTTTGATCCTGGCTCAGAACGAACGTTGGCGGCGTGGATTAGGCATGCAAGTCGCGGGAATCCCAGCAATGGGGGAACCGGCGTAAGGGGCAGTAAGGCGTGGGTACCTACCCTGGGGTCTGGGATAGCCGTCCGAGAGGGCGGGTAATACCGGATGACCTCGGGAGAGCAAAGCTCCGGCGCCCTGGGAGGGGCCCACGTGATATTAGCTAGTTGGCGGGGTAACGGCCCACCAAGGCGGAGATGTCTAGCGGGTGTGAGAGCACGACCCGCGCCACTCGCACTGAGACACTGGCGAGACACCTACGGGTGGCTGCAGTCGAGGATCTTCGGCAATGTGCGCAAGCACGACCGAGCGACGCCGCGTGGGCGACGAAGGCCTTCGGGTTGTAAAGCCCTGTCGAGGGGGAGAAAAGCCCGCAAGGGTGTGATCTATCCCTGGAGGAAGCTCGGGCTAAGTTCGTGCCAGCAGCCGCGGTAAGACGAACCGAGCGAACGTTGTTCGGAATCACTGGGCTTAAAGGGCGCGTAGGCGGGCTGCCAAGTTTGGGGTGAAATCCTCCGGCTCAACCGGGGAAGTGCCTCGAATACTGGCGGTCTCGAGGGAGGTAGGGGCGTGCGGAACTGTAGGTGGAGCGGTGAAATGCGTTGATATCTACAGGAACTCCGGTGGCGAAGGCGGCACGCTGGACCTTTTCTGACGCTGAGGCGCGAAAGCCAGGGGAGCGAACGGGATTAGATACCCCGGTAGTCCTGGCCCTAAACGTTGAGAACTAGGTAGTAGGCCAGACATGGGCTTACTGCCGGAGCAAAAGTGCTAAGTTCTCCGCCTGGGGAGTATGGTCGCAAGGCTGAAACTCAAAGGAATTGACGGGGGCTCACACAAGCGGTGGAGCATGTGGCTTAATTCGAGGCTACGCGAAGAACCTTTCCCGGACTTGACATGTTCGAAAGAGACAGCAGGTAGAACCCGGAAACGGGAACGAACGGTATCCAATCCGGAAGCTGTCACAGGTGCTGCATGGCTGTCGTCAGCTCGTGTCGTGAGATGTCGGGTTAAGTCCCATAACGAGCGAAACCCTTACCCTGAGTTGCAACCCACAAGGGCACTCTCGGGGGACTGCCGGTGTTAAACCGGAGGAAGGTGGGGATGACGTCAAGTCATCATGGCCTTTATGTTTGGGGCTGCACACGTGCTACAATGGCGTGAACAAAGGGATGCGACGGCGCGAGCCGAAGCCGACCCCAAAAAACACGCCCCAGTTCAGATCGCAGGCTGCAACTCGCCTGCGTGAAGCCGGAATCGCTAGTAATCGCGGGTCAGCAACACCGCGGTGAATGTGTTCCTGAGCCTTGTACACACCGCCCGTCAAGCCACGAAAGAGAGGAACGTCCGAAGTCGCTTCACGGCGCCGAAGACGGACTTCTTGATTGGGACTAAGTCGTAACAAGGTAACCGTAGGGGAACCTGCGGTTGGATCACCTCCTTTCTAAGGATGATTAACTTATGGCACGCCCTCACAGGCGATGCCGACATGTCCCCGAATACCGCCTACCACCCACACCCAAGCCAAAGACTCAAAACCCTCGTTGCTTTCGCAACGAGGGTTTTTGCGTTGGTAGAGTTTGAAACTATTCCATCTCCTGAATTGGCTCATCGCCGCGCGACTCAATAGCCGCCGGCTTCATCATGAACGGTCCGCTCCAGTTGTCGCCGATGCTCCAGGTGCCGACGATGCATCCTTCGCCATCCGGCTGGCCGCGATAGGCCACGCGGTGCTTGCCGAGATACTGCTTGACCATCGCGATGGTGCCGGTCGGCAGGTCGTAAGCGCCGGAAAAAGTGAACGGCCCAATCACGTCGCGGCCGCCGCCGGCGATCTCGCCGCGCTCGAACCGCAGCGTGAACGCCCGCATGCTCTGCTTGCCGTAATGCTCCTGGAACCAGAAGCCTTCCCATTGCCCCGATGGATGCATGGCGAGCTCCCGGAATGGATCGCGTTTGCGCGCTCCCCGTTTGGTCGCGGCTACGCCATCGTAACAAACGCGTCTGTTCGCGTCTGTCGGCGAACGCTATCGTTCCCACATGACCCAGTCCGGTTCCCGCCCGTACGTCTGGATGCTGTCCGGCACATTCTCGTTCACGCTGATGGTGGAGCTGGCGTTCGAACTCACGCAGGTCAGCCGTTCGTGCGACTGGCAGACGGTGGCGGTCGCCCGCAGTTCGCTGGTGGCGTTGTTCGCGGGGCTAATGGCCTGGGCGGCGGGGGCCCGGCTCGTCTTCCTCCGGCCGGCGCGGCTCTGGGTGCGGAGCATTGCCGGCAGCTGCAGCATGGTCTGCACGTTCTATTCGTTCGGCCATTTGCCGGCCGTCGACGTCGTCACATTGACGAACACGTTCCCAATCTGGGTCGCGGTGCTGTCGTGGCCGATTTATGGTAAGCCGCCGGGATGGCGCATGGGCATCGCGGTGCTGGTCGGCGTGGCCGGCGTCGCCCTCGTGGAGCAGCCGCAGTTCGAGGCGGGGAACCTCGGCGTGGTCACGGCGCTATTCGCGGCCCTCTTTTCCGCGGTCGCCATGCTGGGGCTGCATTCGTTGCGCGGCGTCGATCCCCGCGCCATCGTTGTGCACTTCTCGGTCGTCGCCATGGCGTTCTGTTTTGCGGCGTTCTTCGCATTTCCGCGCTCGGTGGACATTGGCCGCATCGTCGAACCGCTGACGCTCGCCAAGTTGCTCATACTGGGAATCTCAGCAACTATCGGCCAGATTCTCTTAACCCTGGCGTTCGGCAGCGGCGCCCCGGCTAAGGTCTCCGTCGTCGGCCTCATGCAAATCGTCATCGCGCTCGGCTTCGACATCTGGCTGTGGCATCGGCAGGTAAATGCCGCGACCTTCATCGGCACGGCGCTGGTGATCGCGCCGACCGCCTGGTTATTGACGCGCCCGGCGGCGATCGATCGCCACGACCCGGATCCCGGCGAACCGGAACCAATCCCTATGCCGATGGATCGCAGTCTGGTCGGCAAGGATTGCGAAGTGAAGCCGCGGTGATTGTTATTTCACTTCAGCCGTTCCACTGAAGTGCCGCTTGTTCGGAACTCTGCCGCAGCTTTCAGCGGCGCTGACAACGAATATCAGTACTTTGAGGTTACTCGGGGCCGGGTCGATCCGGTATTATTACTTAGGCCCCGACTTTCCGAATCCAGCCGTGCTGATCGGCGGCCAGGTGGTTGTTGAGAAGCATCGCTCGGTAGTTGATTTACTGTGGCCGGAGGATTCAAATGTCAGCCGGCATGCAAGCTCCAACCTCGCTCCTCTCCATCGGGGGTTTCCGGAGGTTCACGGCCTCCCAATACCACAAGCTGATCGACACGGGCATCATATACGAGGGCGAGCCCGTCGAGTTGCTCGAAGGTTATCTCGTGGAGAAAGGGATACGCAATCCGCCCCACGACGGCGCCATCACTCGCCTTACGAATCTACTCCCACCACTTCTTCCGCCGGGTTGGATCACTCGAATTCAGTGCCCCATCTCGCTGGGACCAAGCGAACCGGAGCCGGACGGCGCCGTGGTCCGGGGCAACTATTCTTCCTTCGATCATCGATTGCCGCTTGCGGCTGACTTCGGCATCGACATTGAAGTGTCCGATTCGACCCTGAGTTTCGATCGCGGCGACAAGGGCCGAATCTATTCGCGGACTGGAATCCCTGTTTACTGGATTGTAAATGTCGCCGAGCGGCAGATCGAGGTCTATAGCGACCCGGATTCCGCCTCGAATCCTCCAGCATACCTCACACGCACCGACTACAAGCCCGGCCAGGACGTGCCGATCCTTCTCGATGGCGTCGCGGCGGGGCAAATTGCGGCGACGGTCAGCTCCCCTAGCCAGTGGAAATCGGAATGAAGATCGCTCCCTCGATTCTCTCTGCAGATTTCTCCCGGCTCGGCGAACTCGTGCGTGCGGTTGATGCCGCCGGCGCCGACCGCATTCACGTCGACGTCATGGACGGCCACTTCGTGCCGAACCTCAGCATGGGCGCCGCGGTGGTCAAGGGGCTACGGCCGATCACCAAGTTGCCGCTCGAAGTTCACTTGATGGTCGAGAACCCCGATCGTTTTCTCGACGGGTTCGTGAAAGCCGGGGCTGATACGCTGATCGTTCATTTGGAAGTGCTCAACGACCCGTGGCCGACGCTCGACCAGATTCGCAACGGCCTCGGCAAGAAGGCCGGCCTCGCGTTTAACCCGGACATGCCGGTCGATCGCATCGAGCCGTATCTGAAGGATATCGATTTGGCGCTGTGCATGACGGTGTTCCCGGGTTTCGGCGGGCAGGCGTATATTCCCGAGAGCACGCAGCGCATCCGCGAGTTGCAGCGATTGATCCAGCACAACAACCCGGCTTGCGAGATCGAGGTTGATGGCGGGATCGATCGGCAGACGATCGGCGCGGCGGCCGTGGCCGGCGCGAACGTATTCGTGGCCGGCACCGCGATCTTCGGCGCCAAGAGCGGTCCCGCCGCCGCCCTCCAGGAACTCCAGCGCGACGCAGACTCCTCCCTTCGCCCACGTTGAACAGCGACCCCAAAGCGGATACAATTAGCGAAATTGAACGGCGTCGCGCGGCCGCGACAGGCCAATGACATTCCGTTTCGGGCCACGAGGGTCAACGGTGCAAGTGACAGTTTCCGCCCGCCACGGGCATCTCGACGACGAATCGCAATCCGCGCTGCAGGAGAAGGCCGAAGCGCTGCTTCGCTACTTCGACCGGCTCAATTCCATCGGCGTAACGGTGGACCTGCACCGCGACCACGCCGGGAAAATGCGAGTGGAGATTGTGGCCAAGGCCGAACACAAGCACGAATTCGTGGCGACGGAAGTGGACGGCGAGATTCTCCCGGCCTTCAACCTCGCCGCCGACAAGATCAAGCAGCAGATCAAGCACTACAAGGAGCGCTTGCAAGATCACCGCCGCGACCCGTCGCACAACGAACCCGGGGCGCGGTGAGCCAATTGCTCGAGTCGCCCCCGAATCGCCCGTGGATCGAACGCATCAGCGAGGGACGCGAGTGACCGCCGACCAGCCGCGACGAGGGACACCCGGTATGCGCCTGACCAATTTCATCGTTCGCGATGCCATCATACCCGCATTGAAAACCACCGCGGCGGATATCAACCCGCACGATCCGGCCGCCGTCGGCCTGATCAAGGAACGGGTGATCCGCGAGATGGTCGATAGCCTGGCCGCGGCGGGCGGCTTCCCCGATGGCGATCTCGAAGACATCACCAAGGCCGTGCTGCGCCGCGAACTGCTCGGCACCACCGGCATTGGCAAGAACATCGCCATTCCGCACTCGCGGCATCCCAGCGTGAACAAACTGGTCGGGGCCCTCGCGCTTTCGCCCGGCGGCTTGCCGTTCGAAAGCCTCGACGGCGAACAGGTGTATGTACTGGTGTTGCTGATCTCGCCGCAGGAGCGGCCGGGCGACCACTTGCGGGCTCTGGAAGCCGTCGTCCGCACCATGCGCAACGACGATTACGTGAAACAACTGCGGGCCTGCACCACGAAGGACGAAATCTGGAACCTCCTGGAAAACGCTCCGGGGTGGTAACCGCGCGAACACTTATGATGGATGGCCTTTATCAACCGGATTCGACGACGGGCACGCACGCCGCGGCCGCCGCCACCGCGCCGCTTGTGGACGGTTCGAACCGGCCGCTGCGCCGCGTCGTGCGCATCATTAACCCGCTGGGCTTGCACCACCGCGTCGCCGATCGCTTCGCGCGCACGGCCAATCGCTACGATGTCGCCGTCACCGTTCGCAACGGCGAACTCAGTGCCGACGGCAAGAGCCTGTGGGATCTGATGATGCTCCTGGCGTTCGAAGGGACGGATGTACTGCTGGAAGTGGACGGCCCGGATGCGGAGGCGGCCGTGGAACCGCTGGCGGGCATCCTCGCGGCCCGCAGCGGCGAAGATTACACCATTTAGAAAGTCGTTATTCCATTTGTGCAGTGCGACTCCTCGCGGATTTGAGCCTACACTCCTGGCGGCGTCAGCGTGTTACAATGGTTCGAGAAGATACCTGCGATCTTCTATCTATCCGCGGTCGCGGGCGGTCTCGGCGGGTTGCTCTGCTTCCTTCATGCGTGTCGCACGAACCGGATCAGGACTCGATTCATTCGAAAAGCAGTCCTCGAAATCCTCGGGGGTTCGATCGTCGGATTCTTTCTTTCCGTGGGGGCGGCAGCAGTCGGGGCCTCCGAGCTCGTCCGTGCATGCACGGCGTTCGTCGGCGGAGTTGGATGGGCGATTGCGGTTGAGACGATCAAAGCGAAGATCAATGCGATCGTGCTGGCCCTCTTTTTCGGCCAGTACGATCATCAAAAGCACGATGGTAAGGAGAAGTAGCATGCCAGTTTGGCTTCTCAAGTTGTGCCACTGGATGGGTGTGACCGAGCTAACGGATGAACAAGTCGCGCGCTATGCGGCGATCAAATCGGCGCCGGCGATTGCGTTCACCGATGCCCCGATCCTCAAGACCCACAGGGCCACTACCTTCGGCGAAGCCAAGCCGACGATGCCACAGCCCAGGAATTGAAATGGACGACGAGCAACGAGAGCGCGCGCTGGCGTGGTTTCGCGGACGCATCCCACCGGCGTGCCCATCGTGTCAACGGGCCTCCGCGTTCGACGTGCTGGATACTATTGTTTCGCCGAATGCGATGCTCGGTCAGGAGATTATGGTCGGCGGCCCACCGGTGCCGCTCGTCGGCCTGGTGTGTCAAAACTGCGCCAACGTTCGCTGGTTCTCCGCGGTCATGATGGGGATGGTATTGGAAACAGAAGCTTCAATCGGGTAATCGGTTGCTTAGGGTCCACGGTCCACGCGATGGAAATACGACGCGGCATCGCTGTTTCGCCCGGCGTGGCCATCGGCCCGGCGCTCGTTCTCGACACCGAAGGGGTGCGCATTGTGCAGCGCACCGTCGAAGTCGAGCAGATTCCCGCGGAGATCGCCCGGCTCGGCAAAGCGCTCAGCGAAGCCGCCCGCACCGCCCGCGACACCCGCGAACGCATCGCCGCCCGCCTCGGCCAGGACATCGGCAACATTTTCGGCGCGCAGCAATCCGCTTTCCAGGACGACTCCTTCCGCCTCCGCATCGAGCAACTCATCCGCGCCAAGAACTTCTCGGCCGAATATGCCGTCAGCCGCGGCATCCGCGAATACGTGAAGAAATTCGAGGAAGCGGCGTCGAAGCTCGGCGATTCCGCGGGCATCGAACTGCGCCGTAGGGCCACCGAACTCATCGACCTCGAAAAGCAAGTCCTCGCGATTCTGCTCGGGCATGCGAATGAACCGCTGCTCTCCGTCAGCGCGCCGGTGATCGTCGTCGCCACGGACTTGATGCCGTCGGACACGGCGGATTTCACGCCGCGCACGGTGCGGGCCTTCGCCACGGAAAGCGGCGGACCGACCAGCCATACCGCCATCCTAGCCGGGGCCCTGGAAATCCCTGCCGTCGTCGGCGTCGGCCGCTTCCTGACGGACGTTTCCGGCGGCGATCTCGTGATCGTCGATGGCGAACGCGGCCTCGTCATTCTCGATCCGGACGAGCGGACCGTTGCCGAATACGAGGAAAAGCGGGCCAACCTTTTGGCCCGGACGGACTGGTACCAGTCGATGCGCGACAAGCCGGCCGTGACGCTCGACGGCGCCGCCATCCGCCTCCTGGGCAACATCGAACTGGCCCAGGAAGCCGGCCACTGCACCGAGCGCGGCGCGGAGGGAATCGGCCTCTATCGCACCGAATTCCTCTATTTGAATAAGACCGCCGACCCCACGGAAGCCGAGCATTTCGAGGCCTATTGTGCCGTGTTGCAAACGCTCGGCCCGGATCGCCCCGTCGTCATCCGCACGCTCGACCTGGGGGCGGACAAGTTCGCCAACATGGCCGACGAACTCCTTGGCGTCGAGAAGAATCCGTTCCTCGGTCTCCGCAGCGTCCGACTTTGCTTGCGCAAACTCGACCTGTTCAAGACGCAACTGCGGGCGATTCTGCGGGCCGCGGTTCGAGGCGACGTCCGCATCATGTTCCCCATGATCAGCACGGTGGAGGAACTCCGCCAGTGCCGCACTCTGTTGAACGAAGTTCGCGAGGACCTCGACGACGCCAAAATCCCCTTCAAATCGACCATCCCAGTTGGTACGATGATCGAGGTGCCGTCGGCGGCGCTCATGGCGGACGCCCTGGTCAAGGAGGTCGATTTCCTCTCGATCGGCACGAACGACCTGGTGCAGTACACGCTGGCGGCGGACCGGAACAACGAGAACGTGGCCCACCTTTACAACCCGGCGGACCCGGCCGTATTGCGGCTGATTCGCATGGTGGTGGAGGCGGGCAGCCGGGCCGGGGTCGATGTGAACGTGTGTGGGGAGATGAGCGGCGAACCGCTCTACATCCCGCTGCTCATCGGCCTGGGGTTGCGGCAACTGAGCGCAACGCCCCGGAAGATACCGGACATTAAACGAATCATCCGGCAACTGAGCGTGCCGGAGGCCGAGCGGGTGGCGCAGCATTGTCTGCGTTTTGACACTGCCCGCCAGGTCGGTAATTACTTACGAGATCAGCTACGACGTATCCTCCCCGAGACGTTCGACTGACCGGCGCGATCATGCGGCCGCGGGGCACCAAAACCGCGGCGCGACCGCCGAAAACCAGCGAACTCCGCTCGGGTTGAGGGAAGCGGGAATGACAAAGGACAATTGACGAAGAACGAATGACGGGCCTTTGGGCTCCTTCATTGCACTTCCCTTTTGCACTTTGCATTTCCGGGGAACGCGACCCCGATGCTCGGCGACAAACTCCGCTTCCGCTTCGCCAAGGCCGGCGCCCTCCGGTTGCTGAGCCACCACGACCTGATGCGCTGCTTCGAGCGCATGCTTCGTCGCGCCGGCCTCCCCTTCAAGTCCACCAATGGCTTTCATCCCTCGCCGCGCGTCGTATTCGCGCTGTCGCTGCCGCTCGGCGTCGTCGGCCGCCAGGAAGTCGTCGAGATCGAATTCACGCAGCAGTGCGATTCCGACGCGGTGCTGGAGAAGCTGAACGCGCAGGCCCCAGAGGGTCTGGTGTTTTCGAGCGCTACCGTGGTACCGATGAAAGCCACGGCCTTGCCGCGCCGCGTGGTTTATACGCTGAGTCTTGGTGGCACAGGCATTCCTGCCTGTGCAAGCGCAGGAGCACAGGCAAGAATGCCTGTGCCACCGGAAAACCAGCTTGGCAACATCGCCGATGCCTGTCGTGCCTTGATGGCCGAAGAACGGGTTTGGGTCGATCGCCTCAAGCCGAGCCCCAAGCAACTGAACATCCGGCCGTACTTCCGCAGCCTCTCCGTGATTGACACCGCGTTGTCACTCGATTTATGGGTGACGCAGACCGGCACGGCTCGTGCCGACGAACTCCTGCGCTTGCTCGACCTGGACGACCTTCTCGAAGCGGGCTACGTGCTCAGCCGCGACGTGCTGGAACTCCGCGACGAGGCCGCCGCGGCCGACCCAACCGATCAACCGCCGGACGGTCCGGCCGAAACCTTACCACTGAACCACGCTTTTCGCGAGGAAACACCTCTTCCCGCCGCGTCGCACTTCGCGCCGATGGTGGAGTAGTCATCGATCAAGGACAAATAACAAGGAAAGCTCATGAAGAAGGAAATGCTGATCAACGTCCTCCAGCCGGAGGAGTGCCGCATCGCGATCGTCGAGGACGGCGTGCTCGAGGAACTTTACGTCGAACGAGCCAGCCAGGAGAGTTACGTCGGCAACATCTACAAAGGGCGGATCGTCAACATCGAGCCGAGCATCCAGGCGGCGTTCGTCGATTTCGGCATCGGCCGCAACGGCTTCCTCCACGTCTCGGACGTCGATCCGGCTTATTACAAGCACCTGCTTTCGAAGGAAGCATTGGCGGAATACGAGGAGGAACTGGAACGCGAACAGACCGGCGGGCGAGGCCGCGGCGGACGGGACCGCGACCGCGGAGAGCGAGGCGACCGGGGAGAGCGAGGCGATCGAGGCGGTCGAGATCGCGGCGGCCGTGGACCGCGCCGCGAACCGGAATTGCGCGAGCCGCAGCCGCATACCTCCTGGCTGAACCCGCAGCCGCTGCCTCCGGGGCCGCCCCCTTCGGAAGACAACGCCCCGGACGATTTCGCCTTTGGCCTCGATGAGCAACTTCCCATCGCCGATCCGATCGAGGAATTCGGCGCGTTCGTGGACGAGGCCTTGCCCCGGCAGACGTTCGCCGATGTCGCGGAGACGCCGCCGCCCGTCGCGCCGCCGGCTCATGAAGCGGCGCCGCGGCCTCCTTTCGAAGATGACGATTTCGCGGCCGGGGTTTTCGATTCGGACGAGAATGGCTTTGGGGCCGGGATCGTGGAAGAAGAGGCGAAGGCGAAGAAGCCGCGCAGTCGCCGCCCCAAGAAAATCGAGGACGAACCGGCCGCCGAAACCGCGCCCGAGGCCACCGACGAGGCTACGGGTGAAAAGAAGCCCCGAGCGCGGAAGCCCCGCAAGAAGGGTGAGGATGAACCGCCGCCGCTTTTCATGGGCGGCGCCGAGCATCGCACCACGCCCCCGGACGACAAGGAACCCGAGATCAAGCCATTTTTCGAAGGCGATTTCGGCGATTTCGACATCGATGCCCCGAACGACCGCTTCACGGACGGCGCGCAACCTCCCGTCGAACCGAACGGCTTCGAAGTGGTCGAGGAAGGGTTCGAACTGACGGCGTCGGAGTCGATTGCGGATGAGCCGAACGGCTTCTCCCACGAACCGGAGCAACCGCCCGTGGAACACGAACCGTCGCCGCACACCGGCCGCGGCTTCAACGACGACTTCGAGGATACTCGTCCGCGCCGCGGCGAACGCGGGGAACGGAGCGACCGCGGCGACCGGGATCGCGGCCGAGGCCGTGGGCCGGGGCGAAGCGACCGAGGCAGCCGCGACCGAGACCGGGGACCGGGCCGCGGCGGCCCCCCGCGCGGTGGACCGAGCCGCGACCGCGGACCGCGCAGCGGCCCGCCCGGCGGTCGCGACCGTGGACTCCCCAAACCGCCCATCCAGGAAATCTTCAAACGCGGCCAGGAAGTCATCGTCCAGGTCATCAAGGAAGGGATCGGCACCAAGGGTCCGACCCTGTCCACGTACATCAGCATCGCCGGCCGCTACCTGGTGCTCATGCCGAGTTTGAACCGGGTCGGCGTATCGCGGAAGATCGAGGACCACGATGCCCGCCGCCGCCTGCGCGAGATCATGAACACGCTGAGCCCGCCGCGCGGCGTCGGCTTCATCGTCCGCACCGCCGCCGTCGATCGCGATGCCAAGGAACTCCGCAACGACCTCGCTTACCTGCTCCGCCTCTGGCAAGTGGTGGTCAAGCGGATCAAGCGGGTCGCGGCCCCCGTCGAAATCTACCGCGAATCGGACATGATCACACGGACCATCCGCGACATCTTTACAAACGATGTCGATTCGATCTGGGTGGACGAGGCCAACGCCTTCGCGCACGCCAGCGAGTTCCTGCAGATCGTGATGCCGCGCTATGCGAGCCGCATCCGCTTTTTCGGGGAAACCGAGCCGCTCTTCCACCGCTACGGCATCGAGGAAGAGATCGCCAAGATGCATGCGAAGCGGCTCGATTTGCCCGGCGGCGGCTCGATCGTCATCGAGCAGACGGAAGCGCTCGTGGCCATCGACGTGAACAGCGGCAACTTCCGGGCCGACAACAACGCCGAGGAGACGGCGTATCAGATGAACCTGCGGGCGGCCAAGGAGATTGCCCGGCAACTGCGCCTTCGCGACCTCGGCGGCGTCATCGTCAACGACTTCATCGATATGCGCGGCGAGACGCACCGCCGCAACGTCGAAAACGCCTTGCGGGAAGCGATGGAACGCGATCGCGCCCGGACGAAGATCCTCCGCATCAGCCAGTTCGGCCTGATCGAAATGACGCGGCAACGCATTCGCCCGAGCCTCAAGCGGAGCATCTTCTCCGATTGCTCGCACTGCCGCGGCACCGGCTTCGTGAAGACCAACGAGAGCATGTCGATCGAGGTGATGCGGATGATTCAGTTGGCGGCGCACCGCACGCCGGCGATTCAGTCGATCGAAGTCACCGTGCATTCCGAAGTGGCGAACTACCTGCTCAATCGCAAGCGGAAGGAACTGGCCCGGCTGGAAGAGCAGGGGAAACTGGAAGTGCAGATCACGGGGCAAATTGGCGTGTCGCCGGATACTTGCACGTTCAAGTGCCTGGATCAGAACGGCAATGAGGTGCGGTTAATGCCGCAACCGCCAGCGCGGCTGTCCGGCGGCCGCATGCCCCGGCGCGTGGATTGAGAGCCGTCAATGCCCGCGGCGGATGTCCGACGGCGGGAAGCGCACCTCGATCCGGTAGACCTTTTTGGTCCTACAGGTGATTTCGCCCGTTTGCAGGTTCACGCGTTCGGGAACGTCCATCCGCTGGAGATCGACGGCGGCGTGGAAGCCGCGCTCGGAGAAGACGTCGAGCATGATCTTCAGCGCCAATGGGTCGTCGAGCAGCCTGTCTTCGGAATTGATCCGGGCGTGGCCGGCGATGGCGTGAGCGCGAACGATCGGGATCATCTTCTCCTCGATCAACTTGACGACGCGCTCGAAAGCGTCGCGGCTAACGGGATCCTCCTCGTAGCTTTCCAGGCGTTTGACGAGTTCTTGGCGGGCGTGCATGCCGAGTTGAGTTGCCACCGGGATGTTGCGAATCCGGTCGAACACCTCGTGGCTGACTTCCAGTTCGCTTTGGTAGCCGAACTCGCGGACGATGTTCCGCTGCACCTCGGGCAGGTCGCCCTCGGCATCGATGTGGTGGTAGTGGAAGAAGTCGCGAAGCGATTGCAGGGCGTCGTACGTGGTGTCCTTGTAGGTCTGGTAGCGCTTGCGGCAGAGGTTCGGGTCGAGGTCGGTGGGGCGTTCTTCCTGAAGTTTGCCGACGCCGGTCTCGCGGACGTGTTTGTTGTGCTGGCGGATTTCGCGGCCGCGCTTGAGTTGCCGCGTCACGCTCACCTGCTCGTTGACGTAGAGCATGGCGATGCGGAAGAGCGGCTTGGGAAACTCGGCGGCCAGCGGCGTGCCGCGATTTTCCTTGTGCAGCTCGATCATCTTGTCGTAGAAGAGCTTCAGGCACTCGACCTGAACGCCGGTGCGGGGAAAGCCGTCGACGACGACGCCGTCGTGGTACATCGGCTTGAGGAGTTCGGCGAAGAGCAAGCCGACCACTTCGCGGTCGCCGGCCATCTTGCCGGCATCCTTGAGCGCTTTGTTCTCGGCGCTGTTGTCGAGCAGCGTGCTAATGACGATGGGCGGCGCGGTGATATCGCGCGACTTGGCGATGAAGGGAGTGTTGGTCCCTTTGCCGGCGCCGGGGGCGCCGCCGAGCCAGATGAATTCGCGCGGGAAGCGCAGCTTCTCTTTGCCCTGCTTCTCGAGCAAGTCGTCCCACACCGCGGAGAAGATGAGTTGCGCGTCCTTGACCTCGAGGTCGGAGACGGGCGTCGGCGGCTTGAGGAATTCGGCGGAATCGGCCATGGGGGCTCCGACGAAAAGGGCGGACGGGTCCCACGCGTTCAGAATATCAAATGAAGTTGGCAGCGACTCGAAGCGTCATTCCACGAGTCGGGCGTCGCCCCAATCGACGTCGGCCTGGACGTCGCCATCGGGGCCGAAGTCGACGAGCAATTTCAGTTCCTTGGCCCCGGTCAGGTCAATCCGCAGGAGCCGCGCGGGGCCGGGCCGCAGCGGGTTCGAAGTTGCAGGTTTCAGGCGCCAAGTCGAAGATCTCAGGCGCTTCACAAGAGCGATCTCGTCGATCCAACCAGCCCCCGCCTCTCCCCGTTGGGGAGAGGCCGCCGTCTCGCGCCAGCGAGACGGCGGGTGAGGGGTCTTGTTACGCGGATTCGGCCCCTCACCCGGTTTGCTCGCTGCGCTCGCAAACCACCCTCTCCCCGACGGGGAGAGGGTCAGATCGGTGGTTGGCATCCCTCGATCGAACTTGGAACCAGGAACCCGACTCTTCGAACTCTTGAGTTCCTCGCCATCGACGAAGATGCGAACCGCGGCCTGTCCCCGCTTGCCGGTAACGGCGTCAAGCCCGACCCACGCTTCGAAGCGGCGATACTTCCCGCCAAGATCGTACGTAAGCACTGTGCGCGGATGCGTTCCCAAACCGCGATCGAACGTGCTCGGTTCGCCCTCGGCGGTGAGGAGCCGCAGCGGTTGGCCGTGGGTGTTCTTGTTGGCCTGCCACTTCCACTCAGTACCGAGGAAGCCGGTTTGTTCGACGGCCTTCGGCTTGCGATCCGCCAGATAGACCGCTTTCCCTTGCAGCACATCGAGGCTGACGAGTTCGACGATGGGTATCTCAATCGCCCGTCCATAAAGCGTCCGCAACTTCAGGATTCCGGCTTCGGTGGTCGGCATGGCGGCGCCAATCCGAGCGCCGTCGCGCAGCACTAGGCGAACGTATGCCCCCTTGATGGGCCGCGATCGGCTCAGGCTCGGATTGAACGCGATGGCCGCCAGTTCCTCGAAGGGGATCGTTCGCACCGCCCTGCTTTCCGGCTTGAACCGCAGCGTTTCCTTGTCCTTCTCGAAGCCGTCGATGGTGCCCGGCAGAATGTCGCCGTTGCGAAAGCGGAGGATGTCGCGATTTCGTTTCTCGGGAAGCCACGAGTAGCGATCCGGTTCGAGGGGCGTCTCGGCGGGCGGCTTCACGAGCCAGACCACGACAGCCGCGGAGAGCGGCACGTTCCACTTGGTTCGCGTGAAGGCGGGCTGGAATTGCAGGGAACGGTCGTCGCCGCCGCGGAGGTCGCCGGGAATGCGGTCGCCAGTTGTTGTGACGAGGAGCGGCCCGCGTGGCATGGGCGGCAGCGGAAGCGCGCGGCGCAGAGTGATGACATCGCGAACGGTAGTGATGCGATCCGCGCCGGCAATGTCGGCGCTGCCGTCGCCTCGGAGCGCGACCAAACTGCCGGCCACGCGCTCGTCGGCCGTGCTCTCGGCAATGAACGGTGGCGGCGGAGCAGCGATGGCGAGCGAACCGGTTAACACGAGTGTCGCGAGCATTCGGCCATTGTAAAAGATCGACGGGCGAGCGGGGGTGTCAGCCCCCGGATTGGGTAAGCAGCTGGAAAGTGGGTGGGTTTTATCCGCCCAGCAGATCGAGCCGAATTCATCGTTCTTGGAACCGCCAGTCAAGCCGATTCTCGGCCGTAAATGGCCGCTCATTGCGGAAATCCTCGATCTTTCGCGGCAATTAAAAATTGGAGG
>DATNBQ010000074.1:0-2618 GCA_035571955.1 Urbifossiella sp.
GCTGGAAGCCGTCGTCGAGCACCAGGAGTTCGGCTTCGAGTTCCTCCACGGCGGTGTCGGCCAGCATCGCCCGGTCGGCCCCTTGCAAGTGTGGCACGTCGGGCAGGTTCTCTTCGAGCACCATCGCCTCGTCGTTGGCGCCAGCGTTGCTGCCGTAACCGCGGCTGAGGATCACCGGCCGCATGCCTTGGTCGCGGTAGAACCGGGCGACGTACTCGACGGCGGGCGTTTTGCCAGTGCCGCCGAGGCTGAGGTTGCCGACGCTGACCACGGGCACGGCGGCGCGGTGGATGGCCCGGCGGCCGCGATCGTATTGCCGGTTTCGCCACGCGACGCCGAACCGATACGGCAAGCTGGCCAGTTGTAACCCGGCCCGGCCGAGCATTGCCAGCGGCCCGCGCCGCTCGCCGCGGATCAACGCGCGGTAGGCTTCGACCGGAATTCGCACGGGCGGAAGTCTAGCAACGCGAATGGAACCGTGTCAATCGCGAGCTTGGCCCTTGAACTTTGCCCGCGAATCCGTGTCTTTTCCTTGACACAATGGGCGCGTCGAGCGCGCTCCCCATTGGGTCGCAGCTCATCATTTGGGAAAGCGCCATGCCGACGTCCGCCGAGATTCGCCAGCAGTTCATCGATTTCTTCTGCAAGAAGCACGGGCACAAGAACGTGCCATCGAGCCCGGTGGTGCCTCTCGGCGACCCGACGCTGTTGTTCGCCAACGCCGGGATGAACCAGTTCAAGCCGTACTTTCTCGGCACGGAGAAGCCGCCGTTGCCGCGCGTCGCCAACACGCAAAAATGCATTCGCGCCGGCGGCAAACACAACGACCTGGACGACGTCGGCAAGGACACGTACCACCACACCTTCTTCGAGATGCTCGGCAATTGGAGCTTCGGCGATTACTTCAAAAAGGAAGCCATTGCCTGGGCCTGGGAACTGCTGACGGATGTATGGAAACTCGACCCCACTCGCCTGCATGTCACGGTGTTCGAAGGCGACCCGGCGGCGAACATTCCCCGCGACGACGAGGCCGCGGGATATTGGAAAGCCGTCGGCGTGCCCGAGGAACGCATCCACCTCGGCAACAAGAAAGACAACTTCTGGGAGATGGGCAACACCGGCCCGTGCGGCCCCTGCACCGAAATCCACTACGACGCCACTCCGGACAAATCCGGCGGCCCGTTGGTGAATCAAAGCAGCGACAAGGTCATCGAAATCTGGAACCTCGTCTTTATCCAGTTTAATCGCAACGAGGATCAGAGCCTGACGCCGCTGCCGGCGCAGCACGTCGATACCGGCATGGGCTTCGAACGCATCACCAAGGTGATCCAGGGCAAGAACAGCAACTACGATACGGACATCTTTCAGCCGATCTTCGCGGCGATCCAGCAGGTGACCGGGGCCGAACCGTACACCGGCATTCTGGACAACTTGAAGGACACGGCATACCGGGTGATTGCCGACCACATCCGCACGTTGACCTTCGCGCTGACCGATGGTGCGACGATCGGCAACGTCGGCCGCGATTACGTGCTGCGCCGCATCCTTCGACGCGCCGAACGCTACGGCTACCAGGTGCTCGGCACCACCGAGCCGTTCCTGCACCGGCTCGTCCCCACGGTCGTCGAATTAATGGGCGACGCCTTCCCCGAAATGCGGGCGAACCCGGCGAAAGTGCGCGACCAGATTTACGAGGAAGAAGAGAGCTTCCTAAGAACCCTGAAACGCGGCATCGGCCTGTTCACGAAGCTCGTTCAACAAATGCGCGAGGAAGGCCGCACGGCGATCAACGGCGATGAGGCCTTCAAACTGCACGACACTTATGGCGTGCTCATCGACATCACCGAGCAGATGGCGGCCGAGAACGGCTTGACCGTGGACAAATCCGGTTACGAACGCGCCATGCAAGAGGCCCAGGAGAAGGCTAAACAGGGCGGCAAAAAGTTCGCCGTGACCGCGGTGAAGGGGGAACTGCCGCCTACCGACGATGCCCCGAAGTATCAAAACGCAATCGTCGAGGCCAAGGTGCTCGGCTGGGTAATCGACAACGAAGTGGTCCGCACCGGTTCCCTAAAGGCCGGCGACGAAGCCGCATTGTTGCTGGATCGCACGAACTTCTACGGCGAACAGGGCGGCCAGGTCGGCGACACGGGAACCATCAGAGCCGCAAGCCCACCCGTGGCAACGGGTGGGCTTTCTCCCATCGATTTCGAAGTCACCGATACGCAGCGGCTCGGCAACACCATCCTCCACGCCGGCATTCTTCACGACGGCGAAATCAAGGTCGGCGACCGCGTTTCGCTTCAGCAAACGACCATTCGCCGCATCGACATCATGCGGAACCACACCGCCACGCACCTGCTCAACCTCGCCCTGCGCCAGGTGCTCGGCGGCCACGTCGAGCAGAAAGGCTCGTTGGTCGACGACGCCAAGACGCGCTTTGATTTCAGCCAGGACAAGCCGGTAACGCCCGAGCAACTGCAAGAAATCGAACGGAACGTGAACCGGGGCGTGGCCCTCGACATGTTCGTGACGGCGAAGGAGATGCCGCTCGAGGAAGCGAAGAAACTGCCCGGCGTGCGGGCCGTCTTCGGCGAGAAGTACCCGGACCCCGTGCG
>DATNBQ010000075.1:0-10181 GCA_035571955.1 Urbifossiella sp.
CGGTGCTGGTCTAGGTCGGGGGCGCCAAACCCAATTGTTGATGCAAATCGGCCAACTGGCGTTCGAGGCGGGCGGCGACGGCCTTCAAGTGTTGGATGTCAGTCTCGGCTTCCTTCAAGCGATTTTCCATGTCGGTTGCGACTGCGGGTGACTCCGAACGCGAGGGCGCGGCTTCCGCAAGCGCGGCGCCGGCGAACTGTGCCTTCAGGCGGACGATGTCGTCGGGCGAATAGAATCCGTGGGAAATAATCGCCCCGCGGCGATCCGGATCCGTGAGGTAAAGAACCAAGCGGCGTTCGAGCAGCGGCCGGAGCACTTCATCCAGCGCTTCCAGTGAATCGATTGGGTCCATGCGGGCGGCGCGGGTGCGGAGCTCGCCCTTGGTCTGCGGACCACGCAGCAAGAGCTCCGCTAGCACCGCCATTTGCGCCCCATGCTGCGTCCACTTGTCGTAAAGTTCGTGCTTGAAGCGATCGACGCGGCCGCTCGTCAAGCGAACGACCAGCCCTTTTTTCTGAAGGACGGCCAAACCTTCTTCCACCTCATCCTCGCCCAGGTTGAGGACCGGGTCGCGGTTCGATTTCTGATTGCAGCCGGTCGTGAGCGCGTTCAGGGAAAGCGGATAAGTGTCGGCGGTCTTGGATGTCTTTTGCTTTTCGACGAGCACGCCAAGAATGCGGCGTTCGAGGGGCGAAAGCGGCTCCCAAATCTGTGGGGGAAGAGGCGTCGTTTCGTCCAGGGACATGGAATCGATCCCCGCGGTCCGGATACTGTGCGTGGGTATAGTAGGGTTCCAAGTTCCAAGTTCCAGATTCCAAATTCCAAATTGGAGAACCGCTCCAACCTGGAGCCTTCATAAGGGGCGAAAGGAGGTGTCCGCGATAACGAACCGGCCGGTGAGGCGGTTGCCCTCCAAATCGAAGATCGCACGCTCCGGTTCGTTCTCGACCCATATGAAAGTCCCGGAATCCCAGCGTTGAACTTGGCCGCGGTCGCCGGGAATCGGCCCTTCGTAGTCCAGATAGAACAAACGATGGGGGAGATTGGCTTCCGCGGGGATGGGGCCGCCGGTGCGAGGTTCTTCCAGCAAGCGCCAGGCGCGGAGCGATTCGCCGGCTTCGAGGAGCAAATCCCAGTGCCGCATCGGCCAATCGTGTTCGAGGATCACATAGCGCGGCATGACATCCCGTCGTCATTTGGTTGCCGACTGCTTCTTGACCTCGGCGACGATCCGTTCCTCAATCGAATCGCCCCACACAGATGGAAGGCCGTAATAGATCATCGACCGGGCGCCTTCGTAGCCACCTTCCTTCAACACGCGCGCGGAAGGAATGTACGCCATCACGTCGTTGGCATATCCCATGATCCACGGCTTGCCGCCGAGTTCCTTTTTCAAGCGGAGCGAGTAATCGACGACGACCTCGCCGCCGAGGATGACGACCGGCAAATCGTTGCCGAGCCGCCAGGTTTGCACGGGATACGGATAAGAAGCGGGAATGTCGCGGCCGGCCTCGAGTTGCTTCAAGTGCATCTTGGCCCGCGCCGCGATGTACTTGTCGGCATCCTGCGATTGCTTGATGAGTTCCTCGCGCGTCGGCACTTCCTTCAGAGGAAGTTCGATCTCGCGGTAGATCGCGGCGCAGCGCGGATCGAGCGGCGTCATCGGTTTGGCGAGCACGGCTTCCACGGCGTCGGCGAGTTGCTTGCCGTAATGCTTGGCGAGGGCCAGTTCTCGGCGCGGCAACGGATTCTGATCCGCCCCGCAACCGGCGAAGAACAGTGCGATCGCTCCCGGATGTGCCTTCTCCAGGTCGCGCATGGCGAATCCGGGATAGTCGCCGGACCATTTTTGGTAGGCCATCACCGTCGCATGGCAAGCATATCCGCAGACGATTCCCTTGAGGTTGCCCTTGGCATCGCGGGCGGCGAGCACCGGCACGTCGTGATCGATCGGGCCTTTCAATAAGCCCTTGTCTCGAAGCATCGGTGCGTCCGCTTCCTTGTTTTCGCGGCGATTGACGGCGAATCCCGCCCGCCCCACGGCCCAGGACAGGGACATCGGTTCGAGCGCCGCCACGGCTGCGTCCACCGCTTCGACAACCTTGCCCGGCAAGGCCGCGGCGTAGTCGGCCACCAGTTTGGCCTGCGCCGCGTCGAGGAAAAACGCAGTCGCGAGATTCGAGCCGACCACGGGGCCGCAGTGCGTGTGCGACACGGCCAGGGCGATCGCTTCGCGCGGCAACTTGTGCTTTTCCATCAGCCGCTTGCAGATCGCTTGCGACGTGCCGCGATCGATCCCGACCAGATCGAGCGTGACGAGAACGAGCTTCTTGCCGTCGGCGGCTTGCAACACGGCGGCCTTGGCCCACAGGTCGATTTCGGTTCCCTCCGCCGGCTTGGTCCGCGATGCGTAGCCGGACATCCACATCGGCTTTTCCGGGGTGATCTTCACCTTGGCGAATCCGGCTTTCCAACCGGGCTCGGCGCCGAAAAGCGGCATGGCCAGGGCCAGTGCGGCCAGCGCGACAAGGAATCGGCTCATGGTGAATCGCTCGCGAGAAAAGATGGGAGCATTGTAGGCGGCACCGGCATTCCTGCCCGTCCTCTTGGTGGCACAGGCATTCCTGCCTGTGCGCGCATTTCCCCTTTGGCCCCAATCGCCGTAAAATGACCCCATGAATCCGATCCTGATCGTGGGAGCCGCCCTCGTCGGCTTGCCGATCCTCTTGCACCTCATCATGAAACAGGAGCCGAAACGGCTTCCGTTTCCCGCCTTCCGCTTCCTCAAACAGCGACTCAAGACCAACCAGCGCAAACTTCGCCTCCGCCACTTCATCCTGCTCGCCCTTCGGATGCTGCTCATCGCCTTCTTCTGCCTCGCCCTCTATCAACCGTCGCTGCTCAGCACCGGGCTCATCGACATTTCGGGGAAACAACCTCTCGCCGTGGTGATCGTCATCGATACCAGCCCGAGCATGGGCTATGCCGAAGGGGACCGCTCGCATCTGGATGAAGCGTGCCGCCGGGCCGCGGAACTGATCAACGACTTGCCGGACGGTTCGCGGATCGCGATTCTGGAGAGCGGCGACCCCGGCGGCGACTGGCTTGCGTCGCCTTCGGATGCCCGCAACAAACTCGCCGAGATCGCCAGGCTTGCCCCCAAGCCCGGCCTGCCGGCGACGACACTCGGCGGCGCCCAATCCATCACCGCCAGCATCGGCCACGCCTATCAATTGCTCAAAACCGTCGATGAGCAATCGGACAATGCCGAGACGCTGCCGCGACTGGTTGCTGTGTTCACCGATCGTGCTGCGTCGTCGTGGGATGCATCGCGGATCGACGACTTGAAGAAACTCCGCGACACGATTCCGGCCCCGCCGCCGGCGCATGCGGTCATCGATGTCGGCGCGGACAAGCCGGTGAATGTGGCACTACTCTCCGCCGAGATGGCGGACAATCGACCGCAGATCGTCCCGGCGAACCAGCCGATCGCGGTAACGGTTGCCGCAGCCGCGGTCGGCCTCGATGCCAAGGTCGTCGTGGTCGCGGCGCTGGATGACCTGAAGCCGGCCCGCAAGGAAGTCGATATCCGCGACGGCCAGACGCAGACCGTCACCTTCAATTTCCGCGACCTGAAACCCGGCTTGCATCAAATTCTCTTCGAACTGGAAAACAAGGACGCCCTGATGGCGGACAACGCGCGATACTTCACGTTCCGCGTGGCCGAGGGGCGGCGCGTGCTGGCCATCGTCGATTCGCCGATCGACCCGGCGACAGGCGACTTCGGCGACGCCGGGTTGTGGCGGCTCGCCATCAAGGAGAAGCGCGACTTCGCGTGCGAGGTCGTGAAGAGCGACGCCGTCCCGGCGGACTTGAGTGCCTTCGAAGTCGTCACCATGCTGAGCGTGGCCAGGCCGGACGCGGACCTGTGGGGCAAGCTGCAGAAGTACGTGGAAGGCGGCGGCAAGTTGATCGTGATTCCCGGCGGCGAGGATCACCTCGCGCTCGACGCTTACAAAGGCGAAGCCGCGAGCCGCCTGCTTCCTGGCGCTTTCCAGGATAAGCCGATCGACACGCGGAACTTCCCGGAACCGAAAGCCGAAAACGATAGGAACCGCCGCAACGGCCTCGCCTGGTACGTGCTCGTGGAGAACAACGCCCAAGCTGATGCGGAATTGCAGCATCCGATGCTCGCGTCGATCAAGGCGTGGAAGGCCAAGGGGGACGTGGACGCGGTGCGTTCCCCGCGGAAGGCGTGGAAGTTCTGGGCGATCGACCCGCAGGGCGGCGGCACCGTCGTCGCCCATTACGACAACGACGACGCCATCGACAAATGTTACCCGGCCGTTCTGGAACGCAAGGTTCTTAAGGGGAAAACCCTGCTATTGACGACCAAAATGGACCTGCAGCCGCCGGAGTGGAACGATTACTGGTCGGCGAATTCGTGGGCTGTCGCATTTCCGGACATCCTGTTGCGGTATCTGGCGGGGTCGGCGGCGGAGGCGAACTTCAATTATGCCTGCGGCACGACGGTGATCGTTCCGCTGGCGAAGATTCTGAGCGGTCGCCGCGACAACTTGATCCTGGAGGGAACCGGCGTCGCGAGCCCGGATGCCTTGATTCGCATCGCGGATCGGCAAACGGAACTGCGGCTCGGCCCGCCGCGCACCAACGCGGCCGGTAGCTTCCAACTCTCCCCGGCCACCGAGCCACCGGCGGGAACACCGCGCTGGATCGAGGGATTCAGCCTCAACGTCCCGGCGGACGAGAGCACGCTCGATAAGGCCCCCGTGGAAGGGATCGAAGACCTGACTGGCCCGGATTCGGTGGTGCCGGTCGGCAAGAACGTGCCGCTGGCGGAACTGTTGGCGAAACTCGATCCCTTTCAGCATCCGGTCGATTTATTCCCGTGGCTCTTGATTGGGGTGCTGATGCTGTTCGTATTAGAGGGGCTATTGGCGAACCGCTTCTATCGGCGGCCGAAAGCGATTTGAGTTCGAGTGCTATTATGGAATCTTAGCTGACGAGGGCAAAGAAGAGTTCCTCCAAATCCTGCTCGTTGTGCATTTGCCGCAAGTCGTCGAGGGTGCCGCACACCACGATCTTCCCCTTGGACATGATCGCCACGCGATCGCAGAGTTTCTCGACCTCACGCATGATGTGCGTCGAAAAGATGATGGTTTTGCCCCGGCCGCGAAGCTGCTTGATGCTCTCCAGCACGGCCCGCTGCACCAGCACATCGAGCCCCGCCGTCGGTTCGTCGAAGATCAGCACGGGCGGGTCGTTCACCAGGGCTCTGGCGATCGAAACCTTCTGCTTCATGCCCGTGCTCATCTTGGCGCCCGGCACGTCGCGGAACGAGTTGATCTGAAGCGTGTCGAACAGTTCTTCCATCCGCTGCTGAAGTTCGTCCGGCGGAATCTGGTTCAGGCGGCCGTAGTAGGAAACCATTTCCCAGGCGGACATGCGATCGTAGACGCCGGTGTTCGCGGAGAGAAAGCCGACGTGGCGGCGAACCTCGGAGGGTTGCTCGACGACGTCGTAGCCGGCGACGGTGGCGGTGCCGCCGGTCGGCCTGAGGACGGTGCAGAGCATGCGGAGCGTGGTCGTTTTGCCGGCGCCATTGGGCCCGAGCAAGCCGAACACTTCGCCGGGCCTCACGGTGAAGCGGATGCCGTCCACGGCCGCGACGGGTTGGCCGTCGCCGCCGGGGAACGTCTTCGCCAGGTCGCGGACTTCGATCATGTTAGTGCGGCCTGCTGGGCCACCCACTTTCGGTAATTGGCCCAGCTGGCTTCGTCCACTTCGAACGGCTTGTAGACGCGGTCGTGGATGTGGAAGTGAACGCGGATGCGGCCGGTCTCGGCGTTGCGCGGGTCGGGGGTGAGGCCGAAGTCGAGCGGCCCGGCCACGAGCACTTCGCCTTTCGAAACGAAAAACGCCGTGGTCCCAAGCAGTTTCGCCCGCCAGTGCGGCCGCGTCGGCAGGTCGAGCGCCAGGTCGTCGGCCGCCGGATCGGCATGGCGGATTTCGTAGATCAGGTCGTCGAACCAGGCGAGCACTTCCGCGGTGGGGCGTTCCGGGAAGGCCCGGCACAAGGCGCGGTAGTTCTTGAACATGTTCTTGGCGCCGAGCAGCCAGACAAAGCCGAAGACCAGCGAAACGGTCGAGACGGGGAACAGAATGAGCCCTTGCCAGGCGAGGAATTGCCGACCGAGGATTAATACGCCGAACGCCGCGAGTACGAACCCATCGACGAGCACGGCTTCGAGCGTGGGGAAGAACTTTTTCCAGAGCCCGACCGCGAGTTCCGCCAGCGCGAGCATCAAGTAGATGATGATGACGAGATCGATTCGTCCTTTGAGTTGGAAGATCAAGTAGTCGAGGAAGAGCAGGATGCCGGCGTTGATGATGGTGCGATTGGCGCCGGAGCGAACGGTCTGTTGGAGTCGGCGGTACGCCAGGACTTCCTCGAGGCGCATCCGCATGATGAAATCTTCGGTCATGCGGCTATTGTGCCGGTTGATAGGGACACTGGCAACGCGAAGGCGCCGGGTTAGCCTCGACCCGACGCGGAGCGCGAAGCAATCGCGCTCCGCGTTGGGTCGCGGCGAATCGGGCTCAGTTCAATTCGTAGTACACATTCCGCTGCCGCGGTTCCCAGCCCGCCTCGCGGATGCACCGCTTGATCTCTTCGAGCGTCAAGTAATGCACGGTGCCCGCCGAGGCGACCACGTTCTCCTCGATCATCAAGCTGCCCATGTCGTTGGCGCCGAAGAAGAGCGCGACCTGGCCGATCTTGGCCCCTTGCGTCACCCACGACGACTGGATGTTCGGCACGTTGTCCAGGTAGAGCCGGGCGATGGCCTGGGTGCGAAGGTATTCGAAGGCACCGGCTTCCGGGAAGTGGCTCATTTTGTGGCCCGGCTGCATGGTCCAGCAAATGAACGCGGTGAAGCCGCCGGTTTCCTCCTGGAGGTCGCGGAGCCGCGTGAGGTGTTCGATTCGCTCGGCCAGCGACTCGACGTGGCCGAACATCATCGTGCACGACGACTTGCCGCCCAGTTGATGCCAGACGCGCATCACTTCCAGCCACTCGTCGGTCATGGCCTTATTCTTGGTGAGTTCGGAGCGAACGCGATCGACGAGAATCTCGCCGCCGCCACCCGGGATGCTGCCGAGGCCGGCGGCTTTTAGCCGCACCAGCACTTCGCGGAGCGGCAACTTGTTGATCTTGTGGAAGTGCCAGATTTCGGGCGGGCTAAAGGCATGCAGGTTCACCGACGGAAATCGGCTTCGCAAATCGGCCAGAAGCTCCTCGTACCATTCCAGCTTCAAGGTGGGATGCATGCCGCCTTGCATGAGGATCTGGTCGCCGCCGAGGGCGATGGTTTCCTCGATCTTCTTGTAGAGTTCCTCGCGCGGCAGAACGTAGGCATCGGCATCGGAGGACTTCCGGAAAAAGGCACAGAAATCGCAGACGGCGGCGCAGACGTTGGTGTAGTTGACGTTGCGGTCGATGTTGTAAGTGCGATAGGGCTCCGGGTGGAGGCGAAGGCAGACGGCATGGGCAGCGCGGCCGAGCTTGTGGACGTCGCGGCACTCAAAGAGCGCGGCGCCTTCGTCGGGAGTCAGGCGTTCACCGGCGACGGATTTCGCGAGAATGCGGTCGATCATCCAACTCTCCAATAACCTGGCGAGCCGGGAGCGTCAGCGACCGGAGTGTTTATGGACTCCGGTCGCTGACGCTCCCGGCTCGCCAAGAAATATCTGGAATCTACGCATGCCCGCCAATTCGGCTTCACCCAAATCGTAGCGGATCAGCGTTTCCAGGTAGCGGCGGCAATAGCCCGGATCGAGGCCGAGAAGCGGCGCCTCGCGCAGCGCGATTGCGCCGGCATTGGCCACGCCGTATTCCTTGGCCTTCACGAATGCCGCTTCCAGACCATCGAGCGAAACGCCGGGTCGCACCGCCCACACAGCATACACGAACGGCAAACCGGTCCACTCGGTCCATTCATGACCGAGATCGTAAGCGTAGCGGAAGCCCGGCAAACAGGCATGCATGGCCCGGTCGCCGATGAGCAAGACGGCATCCACACCGAGGCTTTCCGCAGGCGCGTCCATTGGCAACGGCACAATCTCCGGATGAATCCCGTAGCGTTTGGCGAACAGAATCTTCGCGAGCGCGGCACTGGATCGGGAGCCAACGTCCAGGGCAGCTGATCGAATTTCGGCCCACGGTTTCTTGCTGAAGAGGGTGACGCTGAGAACCGGGCCGCGCGAAGCGATTGCAATGTTAAGAATCAGGGAATATCCGCCTCCAGCTGCCGATCGATGGGGAGTCTTGCCCCGTAACTCGGGCAATGGGGCGGGATTACTCGCGAGATATTCGACAACGGGGATCAGGCCGACATCGAGTTCACCCGTGGCCATTCGGTCCGCAAGCCGGCTCGGTAAGTCCAACTGTAAATCGATGTTAGGCGCGAATTCGGGCAAGCGCTCAATGAGCGGCTTGGCATTCAAATACTCCACCGCCCCGACGCGCAGTTTCGCTGCCATGAGCTCCCGGCCTTTCCAGCGGCAATACAACCGTCGTTATAAGAACCGCACGACGCCGAGGAAACGCAACGCCAATCGTCAAGGCTTGTCGAAACTGTCCCCAGTCCGGATATCATCCCACACCGCTGTTCCGGCACCCCCGAGGCTCTCCCCGATGTGGATCGACCGGCTCCTGCGTTACCTCTTGCCGCGGCCCGATCAATTCTTCACGTTGCTCGAGGGACTGGCGGAGAAAATCGAGAGTTCGGCGTCGGTATTCGCGGAGCTCCGCACCGCAGCCAACCGCGAGGAAATCGCCACCATCGCCGGCCGCCTCAAACCCATCGAAACCGAAGCCGACGCGATTTGCCAGAACCTTTACCACGAGATCGACCGGACTTTCGTCACGCCCATCGATCGCGAAGACCTGGCCCACCTCGCCAAGGCCCTCGACAACGTTGTGGACAGCATCGAACACACGGCGGCGTTCGCCTCGCTGTTTCGCTTCGATACTCTCACGGAACCAATGAAGGAACTGGTGCGGATTACGGCATTGGCGGCCAAGGAGATCGCCGTGGCCGCCCGGCAACTCCGCAAGTTCGCCGACCCCGAGTCGGTCAAGGGCCCGACCGTCGCCGTCCATTCCCTCGAGAACGAAGCCGATGCCGTCTATCGCCAGGCCATCGCCGAACTCTTCTCGAACGGCATTCCGCCCAAGGAACTCGTTCGCCAGAAGGATATGCTCTTCGGCCTTGAGGAAGGGGTCGATCAGTGCGAGGACGCCATGGATGTGATTCGTTCCGTCATGGTGAAAAATGGGTAGCACGTTCACGATCCTGGTGCTCGTGATCGCGTTCGCGCTGATCTTCGACTACATCAACGGGTTCCACGATACGGCTAACGCCGTGGCGACCGTGGTGTCGACGAACGTGCTGCCGGGACGAACGGCCGTGATTCTCGCGGCCCTGTGCAATTTCATTGGGGCATTCCTCGGCGTCGGCGTCGCCAAGACGATCGGTAAGGACATCGCCGACCCCGCCTCCATCACACAACTCGTGATTGCCGCGGCCTTGCTCGGCGCCATCGCCTGGAACCTGTTGACGTGGTATTTCGGCATCCCGTCCAGTTCGTCGCATGCCCTGATCGGCGGCCTCGTCGGCTCCGCGTGGTGCTACCGCCTTTACTCCGGCCAATCCCCCGATGATGCGTTTGTCGACCTGATCACTTCCAAGGGCGTTCTATTGACGCTGAAAGCGCTCGTGCTGTCGCCGCTCGTCGGCCTGGTGAGCGGGTTCGTGCTGATGAGCTTGCTGCTATGGTCGGTGCGGCGACTCCGCCCGTCGCAAGTGAACCGCGGTTTCCGCACCCTGCAACTCGGTTCGGCTTCGTTCATGGCCTTCGCCCACGGTTCCAACGACGCCCAGAAATCGATGGGCATCATCACGATGGCCCTGGCCTCATATTCCGTTTCCCAGGGAACCAACGACGGGCAGGATATGCACATTCCGGTGTGGGTGATCGTGTCGTGCGCGACGGCGATGGCCATCGGCACCGCTTCCGGCGGCTGGCGGATCATGAAAACGATGGGGCACCGGATCATCAAGTTGCGGCCGATCAACGGCTTCGCCGCCGAGACTGCC
>DATNBQ010000076.1:0-21824 GCA_035571955.1 Urbifossiella sp.
CAAGTATATTGTTGCCCATTCTTGCCTGTGCTCCGCGGCCTTGCACAGGCAAGAATGCCTGTGCCACCAATGCGCCATTTTCCCATATTCCCCGCAGTGCCGGGCATGCCAGTTGCACCTGCCAGCACGCCGGCGGGCTCTCGCGCCTGGAAGAGCCTGCACCCGCGCACGTGCGGCGGCCTTTCCCGTTCCAGGTCACGGACGCAACTAGGAGGGTGCCTCGATGAACCTTCGCAAAATGGCGGCAATCGGCGTGCTGGCTCTGTTCGCGGCGGCGGTCGGCCACTCGGACGCTCAGGCCTTCGGCAAACGCAAGCGGCAACAGAGCAATAACTGCTGCCCGCCACCGGTTCAACAGTCGTGCTGCGGCGGCGGATATGCCGGCGGATACTCCGGCGTGGTGCCCAGCAACATGCCGCTCGCCATGCCGATGCCCGGAACCAGCGCCGTCGTGCCTGCCAGCGGCACGCAAATTCAACCCGGCACCACCGTCGTGCCCGCCGGCGGAACCATCACCAACAACGGCACCGTGATTCCCGCCGGGCAAACCTACTATTACCCGAATAGCAACGGCAGCTATTATCCCACCACCAGCTACTACTACGATCCCGCCACCAACAGCTATTACCCGATGACGACGACGGGAACCACGACGCCGGCGCGCCGCGGCCTGTTCCGTCGTTACTAAAGAAATGGCGACCGGTTGGCTCGAAGTCGACGATTCTCGACCTCGGGCAACCGGCCTCTCACCGCGCGAGCGGCTTGCCGACGACGCGTTCCAGGGCCGCGCGCCGCCGCAGCGATTCCGCGATGGCCTCGTAGTAGCGGTTCCGCAGCCCAACGCGGTTCCGCTGCGCTTCCACAAGGTTCAAGAACGGCACCCGTCCGGCCACGTAGCCGGACTGGGCCTCCTTCACGTTGGCCTCGGCCGCCGGGAGAACCTTGCCCGCATAAAGGCGAACCACCTCCTCCGCCTCGCGAACCTGTTCCCACGATTCCTGCACCTCGTAGTTGATGCGGTCGGCGAGCTTGGCGACCTCCGCACGGCGCTGCACCAGCTTGGCCTGGGCTTCCATGACGGCGCCGGTGCGGCGCGCATAGCGCACCGGCAAATTCATCCGCGCGCCGACTTGCCACTGCAGCGGCCGGCCGTTCTGCCCTTGCCAAAAGCCGTCGTAAGCGGTCATCAATTCGAAATCCGGCTTGTACTCCCTTTGTGCGAGCGCGAGCGCCGATTCCTCGGCCGTCAATCGATCCGAAGCCGCCTTGAAATCCGGTCGGCTGCGGGCGGCCAGCGCGCGCAGCGCCGGCGCCTCCGGCAACGCCGCATCGGGGCGAATCTCGGCTGGCGGCGGCAATGGATTGTCCGGCGACGCGTGCATCAAGGTGTTCAGCCGGGCGATCGCCACCTGCTTGATGCGGCGAACGGCGACCAGGCGCTCCTCGGTCCGCGCCAGCTCCACATCCGCCTGGAGCATGTCTTGTTGCTGGCCGACGCCGGTCTTGTAGCGCGTCTCGGCGTTCTGCCGGAACTCGCGGAGCAACTTCTGGTTCTCCATCGCGACCTGATGGCCCTTCTCGGCGAGGTAATAGTCGGCGATGGCGGACTTGGTGGCCGCGATCAGCGACAGCCTGAGGTCGTCCACGTCCTGGCTCGCCGCTTCGGCTTCGGCCGTCGCGATTTGGCCTTTCAGGTTGCGCTTGCCGGGGTAAAGGAACTTCTGGCTGAATTCGACCCGGGCGGCGTAGGAAGTGTTCGTGGACCAGGCCGAGCCGGGCGCCGTGTTGAAGGAGAAGCCGGGATCGTCGAGCGAGGTGACTTGCTGGTAGCGCGCGGCGGCGGCCTCGGCGGCCGCCCGCATCTCATCAATGCCCGGATTGCGTTCGAGCACGGCCTTGATGGCCGCCTCGGCACTCAGTTCACTGCCGAAGTTCGGCGGGGCCAATGGAGCGGGCGCCGCCGAAATGCTTGTCGCAACGGAAGGAGCGGCCGGGACGCTCGCTGGAGTTTTCGCCGGCGGCTCGGATGGGGCGTTCGCGAATAAGGCGCGGAGGTCGCCGTCGTTCCAGTAGTCGCGTTCGGCGACGCAACCGCTCAGCACCAAGCTGACCGCGGCGCAGGCGAATGCCGTCGCTCGCGGAACGCGTGACATCTTCGCTACAATCGGCACAATTCGACAGGGCAATGAAGAGAATCGTGAAAAAAAGTGAACTACTGACGGTCAGGAAAGTTGTGACATCGCCCGGCGGATGCAATCTTGCCGTTCGCCCTGTAAATGCGGTCGATGCGTTCGCGCGTCAAGCCCATCACCTTGTCGAAGCGGCTGAGTTTCAAGCCGTCCATGCCCGAGTTGAAGTCGGCGAGGTGGTGGAGCATTTCGCAATCGGCGCGGATTTCGCGATCGATTTCGCGCCACAGCTTCCAGCGCATCAGCCGCAAGGCGCCGGCCGGGCCGGGATAGCGCGACTTCGCATAGGTCACGGAAACCACCTGCGTGGTGCGGTCGTCCACCGGAACGAAGAAGATGTAAAGCCGCCAGCGGAGCATCGCCTCGCGGCCGTCCGGTTTCGTCCACCAGTGATCGAACACCGAGTAAACCGGCGAAAAGTGCGTCGTCCAGTCGTCGTGGAAAGTATCGTCCTTGCGGATATTGAGCACCAGGCCGAAGAATGGATGAATGCGCTTGGTCGGCCCCGAATTGATCACGCGGACAGTGTCGTCGGTCGCTTCGAAGCGGACTTTCACCTCACCCATGCGGTCGAGATCGTATCCGAAGGTGGAGTGGACGGTGCCGCTGTGTTCGATCTCGTTGAAGTTGTCGACGGCGAGTTCGAGCGGGGCCGGAAGCGTATGCCGAAGGGTGCAGATGTGGAAGTAGCCGGGCATGGAGGCGTCTGGCAAGACGGCATTGCTGCCGCGGTTCTTGACCCAGACCAGGCCGCATTCCTCGCGGATGTCGTAGCTCGCGGTGCAGGCGGAGAGCTTGGGGGTGCCTGGGCTTTCGCCTTGGCCGCAGGCGTCGTAGGTCCAGCCGTGGTAGCGGCACTGGAGGCGTTCGCCGATTACCGAACCGGCGCTGAGTTTGAGGCGGCGGTGCGGGCAGGCGTCGTCCACGGCGCCGAGCGCGCCGGCCGCTGTCCGGAACAGCGCGATCGGCTGATTGGCGATGCGAATGCCGACCGGTTGGCGGCCCAGTTCGCCCGACTTCAACACCGGATGCCAGTGATCCAACACGCCCATTAAATCATCGTATGAACTGACGTATCGCGACGTATTGGCGAGCGGGGGGTGTAAACCCCCTGATTCTCCGGAGATTGACGCACCCGCTCGCCAGACACCTACAATAGCAGCATGTTCACGGGACTGGTGCAGGCCGTGGGGACGGTGCGCGTGGCCGAGGACGATGGTCACGGTGGCCGACGTTTCGGCGTCGCCGAGCCGACGCTGGCGCCGCTGCTCGTCGTCGGCGAAAGCATCGCCATCAACGGCGCCTGCATGACGGTTGTCGATCGCGGGGCGGAGTGGTTCGTGTTCGAAGCGGGGCCCGAGAGCCTGGCCCGGACCACGCTCGCCAAAATGTCGCCTGGCGATCGCGTCAACCTCGAACGCGCTCTCCGCGCCGGCGACCCCATCGGCGGCCACTTCGTTTCCGGACACGTCGATTGCACCGGCGCAGTCCTCGAACGAATTCCCAGCGGCGACTGGGAAATCGTCTGGTTCGGCTTCCCTCCGCAATACAGCGAACTGCTCGTCGAAAAAGGCTCCATCGCCATCGACGGCGTCAGCCTTACCATTGTCGAAGCCAAGGCGGATCGCCTCAGCGTCATGCTGATCCCGCATACGCGCCAGCAAACGACGCTCGGCTGGAAATCGTCGGGCAGCGAAGTGAATCTCGAATTCGATCTCCTGGCCAAGCACGTGCGGAAACTGATCCGCGGCTCGTGACGTTATTCTCCGCTCTCGCGAAGGACGCCAATGCTGCTGTTCGTCATATTTGCCCTGTCGACGGTGATCTTGTTCGCGGTGTTCTGGGGCGGGTCGTTGGTGGCCCAGGGTTACTTGTATCAGCAGCCGGCGTCGCGGTTGCCGCTCCGCGCCGCCATCGCCGCCTTGTTGGCCGGCGGCTTCACGGCGGCCTGGGTCGCCATCGATAAGAAGAACCCCGGCAAATACGACACCTTCTTCTCCTTCTACGGCGAAACCACGCGCGACTTCGACGAGTTCGAAGCGGTGCGGTGGACCTTCGACCCCGCGGCCAAGGCTCTCAAGAGCGATGCGCAAGGCAAGCCGATCGAGACGGCGGTGAAGTTCAAGAAGAGCGGCGGCGGCAAGGCGGCCCGATTCCTCGAAGCGGGAGCCAACAAAAAGTTCTTGCTCAACGATACCAGCATGATGACGGCGGCGCTGCTGGTTCCCGCCGAGAACGGACCAATCCGCTTCAACGCGCAGTTCGTGAAGGACAATCGCGGGGGGATTCCGAACTACACGAAGGAAGGCCGCTTCGTCGAGGAAAAAGGGGACCGCTACGTTCCGATGAGCCAGGTCGGGGTGATGTACATTCCGAGCGGCGGCGTGATCGCCACGGCGCTGTTCTTGAACTTCCTGCTATTCGCGGTCTGGATGATCGCGTTCTGGCCGGTGTTGCGGTTCTCGTGGGGCCATGCCTTCGGCTTCACGGCGGCGTTCGGCTTCGCAATGCTGCTGCTCGTGCTGCCTTTGTTGTTCGGCATGGCCCGCAAAACCGGGGCGTGACTCGCGGCGGACTGGTAGCACAGGCATTCTTGCCTGTGCAGGCTCGCAAAAAGCGCAGGCAAGAATGCCTGTGCCAACAAGTTACCATCATGATCCGGTTCAACTGCGCAACCTGTGGGCGGGAGTACGTGCTCGCCGATGCGTTGCGGCATCTACCGCTGTTGTGCAAGCAATGCGGCCATCGCCTGGTGGTGCCCGATCCGCAGCCGGAACCCGTTGCTCCCATTGCAGCGCCGGTTGCCGAGCCACTACCGTACGCGCCCGCGGCCGAGAAAGGGAGTGCTTCCGAAGGGCGGTTAATGGCCCTGCCTTCAGTGTCCGATAGCGAAGTGGACTTGTTCATGTCGGCGGAGATGCGGGCGAAGCTGGCTGCTGCCGCGGCGCCGGAACCCGTCGCGGAAGCTCCGCTGCCGATCCCCGAGCCGACAGCGCCGCGGCGGCCGCCGACCAAAGCGCTTCCCGCCGCCGTCGACGCATTCATTACGGTGATACTTTTAGCGCTCGGTATGTTCGTGGGTGAAGCGGTGGCCGGCGAGTCGACGGGGCACATCCTGAGCAACGCCGGTTCCGCGCCGAAGTTCCCGCCCACGGATTTGCTGCTCTGGCTCGGCTGCGTCGGCTTCTTCGGCTTGCTCTACGGCTGGCTCGGCGCCCGCGGCTGGACCGTCGGCGGTTTGCTCAAGCGCCGCACGATCAAATAGCTTTCTTGGTAGCATAGACATTGTTGCCGCATTCTTGCGGCAACTATGCCTGTGCCACTAGAAAGCATCCATTACTCCGGGATCGTCGGTTGCTTGAAGTCCAGCGTCTTCACCAGGAAGGCCCACAAATCGGCGACTTCTTCGATGGCCTTGGAAGTCGGCTTGCCGGCGCCGTGGCCCGCCTTCGTTTCGATGCGAATCAGCACCGGCGCCGGACCGGCCTGGTCTTCCTGCAAACGGGCCGCGAACTTGAAGCTGTGCCCCGGCACGACGCGATCGTCGTGGTCCGCCGTGGTAATGAGCGTCGCCGGATAGCGGACGCCCGGCCGCAGATTGTGGTACGGGCTGTACTTAATTAGCGCCTCGAACTCCTCCTTGTTGTCGCTCGAACCGTAATCGTCCACCCAGTAGCGGCCGGCCGTGAACTTCTGGAAGCGGAGCATATCCATGACGCCGACGGCCGGCAGGCAGGCGCCGTATAGTTCCGGCCGCTGGGTCATGCATGCACCGACCAAAAGCCCGCCGTTGCTGCCGCCCTGAATGGCGATCTTCTGGCTGTTCGTGTACTTCTCGGCAATCAGGTACTCGGCGGCGGCAATGAAGTCGTCGAAGACATTCTGCTTGTGGAGCTTCGTTCCGGCGCGGTGCCAGGCATCGCCGTATTCGCCGCCGCCGCGCAGGTTCGCCACGGCAAACACGCCGCCCATTTCCATCCACTGAAGCCGGCTGATGGAAAAGCCCGGCGTCAAGGAGATGTCGAACCCGCCGTAACCGTACAGCAGCGTCGGGTTCGCGCCGTCCAGCTTGATGCCGATCTTGTGAGCGACGAACATCGGCACCCGCGTGCCGTCCTTGCTCTTGAAGAAAACCTGCTTGACCTCGTACTGCTTCGGGTCGAACTTCACCTTCGATTGATGGAGGAAGGTGCTGGTTCCCGTGGCGAGTTCGTAGCGGTAGACGGTCGGCGGCGTCGTGAAACTGACGAAGGTGTAAAAGGTCTCGGTGTCGGTGCGTTTGCCGCCGAAGCCGGTGGCCGTGCCGATGCCCGGCAACTTCACCTCGCGAACCTGCGCCCCGGCCATGTCGAACACCTTCACCGCCGACTTCGCGTCTTGCAGATAGCTGCAGATGAACTGATTGCCGGTAAGGTCCGTGCTTTCGAGAGTGTCCTTCGCTTCGCCTACGATCGTCTTCCAGTTCTTCTTGTCCGGGTTCTTGGTGTCGATGGCGACGACCTGGTTCTTCGGAGCTTGGTAATCCGTCTGGAAGTAGAAGAGGCCGCCGTCGTTGCCGAGGAAGTTGAACTTGTTGTCGTGGTTGGGAATCAGGTCGATCGGTGGGCCGCCGGGGCCGCCCGTAGGGGAACCGAGCGTCTGGTAAACGATCCGCACCTTGCGGCTGGTGGTGCCGTCGCCGATGCTGATTATTAGGTATTTGCCGTCCTCGCTGACCCCGCCGCCGATGGTCCACTTGGGATGCTCGGGCGTTTCGTAGACGAGGCGGTCGGCGCTCTGCGGCTTGCCGAGTTCGTGGTAATAGAGTTTCTGGTTTTCGTTCGTGGACTGGAAGGCGGCGCCGGTCTTCGGCTCCGGGAAGCGGCTGTAGTAGAACCCCTTGTCGTCGAGCGACCACGATGCCCCGCTGAACTTGACCCACTTCAGTTCGTCGTCGAGTTGCTTGCCGGTGGCGACTTCGAGCACGTGCCACGTGTTCCAGTCAGACCCGGCGACGGCCTTGCCGAAGGCGAGATACTTGGCGTCGTCGGTCAATGCCGTACCGGCCAGGGCGATGGTGCCGTCCTTGCTCCAGGTGTTCGGATCGAGAAGCAACCGAGATGGGCCGTCGAGCTTCTCTTGCACGTAAAGCGCGCTCTGGTTCTGCAGCCCGTCGTTCTTGTAGAAGAAGTATTTGCCGCCGACCTTGGAAGGGGCGGACACCTTCTCGTAGTTCCACAGGTCCGTGATGCGCTTCTTTATCCCTTCGCGCTGCGGGATGCTTTCGAGGAAGGCGTGGGTCACCTTGTTCTCGGCTTCGACCCATTCCTCGACGGCTTTCGATTCGCGGACGTCGTCTTCCAGCCAGCGGTAGGGGTCGGCGATCTTGGTGCCGAAGTAGTCGTCCACCACGTCCACTTTTTTGGTCACCGGATACTTCAACTTGGCCTCCTGAGCGGTCGCGAGCAGTGCGAAGAGAAGGGCGGCGGAAATGGCCGCGGCCCCGCGGTGCATGCGCATGGATTCACTCCGAAGAGGAATGAGCGATTCGCCTTCCCCAGTTCGGTTTACGGATTTCCGGCGGATCGTTGCCCGAAGTTTTTTTAGTGAGTCACTACGTGTGGATGGCATCCACCGACGCCAACATGAGCGGGCCATAGATCAGCACGGGAATCCAGGCGGCCAGCGGCGGCGACACGTAGCCCGAATCGCCCAAGAACTTGCACCCCAGCAAGCAGACGTAGTAGGAAATGGCGATCGCCAGACAGAGCCCCGAGCTAATGAAGACGTGGCGATTGGGGTTGCCGAGAATCACGGAGAGGCCGAGCAGCACGAGCATCGCCCCGCCGAGCGGCCGCGTGATCCGCATGTGAAAGAGCACGGCCACTTTCGATTGCCGCCGCGGTTCCGGCCGGCCCAGCAGTTCGCGCAGTTTCTCGGACGGAGCATAGACGAACCACGTCGCACCGCGGCTGACCGCATCGAAATCGGTATCGACCGTCTTCAGGAAGAAGTGGCCGGGGTCGATCATCTCCAGGCCGGGCGGCATTCGCCCCGGCTCGAAGGTCTCCGGCTTGGCGTCGGTTAAGTCCCAGCCGCCGGAATGCGGCCCCGAACCCGGCGGGTAATAGACCGCTTCCTTGGCGGCGAGATGGACCATGCCGGAGGGCGACGGTTCGCCGCTCGGCAGTGTCTGCGGGAAGGTGGCATAAAACTGCAGCACTTTGCGTTCGCGCGGCAGCCCGGCCATTCCCTCGAAGTGGATGCCGCTCGGGTCGTACGCGCCGCTGATGACGACGGCACGCTTGCGTTCCTGGTCGTCGCGCGGCGCCGCCAGCCGGTCGGCGATCCGCGGCAGCACGAACTCCTGGTTCAACGGCCCAAGCGTCAACGTCAGGGCCGCACCGAACAGCACCGGCAGCACCACCCGCCGCGTCGGTATTCCTGCGGATAACTGCGGCAAGAGCTCGTTGTTCCGCTGCATCCACGACACCGTGAACATGGCCGCGAGCAGCGTGATCGATTCGGCCATGCGGTCGAAGATGAGCGCGATCTGCGTGCTGTAATAGGCGAATACGTGCTGGGTGATGCCGATGAAATCGCCGCCGGCCCGGCCGAACGTGTCGATGTTCGTGAACAGGTCGAGCACCACGTACAGGCTCAGGAGCGACGTGCTGACGATGGCATAGGAGCGGATGAAGGAGAGGAAGAACATCCGGTCGAGGACGGTGATCATTGGGCGCCCCCTTCGGGGGGCTTGCGGCGCGGCTTGTAATTCTGCACGAACTGGATGATGTAATTGTCGGCTTCGCTGGACATGTTGTACCCATAGCCATTGGCGCGAAGTTCGCGCATGGCGGTTCCCACGTCCCAGCCTTCCTTTTCCATGCGGTAAATCGCAGTAAGCCGGCCCGTGCGGTGCAACCCCGCCTTGCAGTGGATCAGTATCGGATAGGCCGTTTCATCGTCGAGCAACTTCACGAACTCGGCCACCGCCGGCGGTTCTTGCTTCAAGTCGTCCGGCGGCGCCGGATCCTCCGGCGTGATCAGCACGTAGCGCACGTGCAATTGCTCACACAGATCCTTTTCGTGGATGACCGGTTTGCCGAGCCAGACGGTAGGAATGTACGGGTCGGGGTTTTCGTGTTGGAGGTTGACGACGGTCTTGATCTTGTAGCGTTCGATGATGTCGCGGAACCCGGAAGCGTTCATCTGGCCGGAGCGGTAGAAGCGGCCGGGCGTCACTTCGCGGAAGCGTTTAGTCGTGGAGTAATAGGCGCGGTAGAGCGCGAACGGCGGGCCAATCACGACCCCCGCGATCACCATCGCCAGCGCTCGCCTCGTCCACAGTCGCATTCCGCCGTTCGCCGATCGGATTTTGGAGCGCCGTCTTATACCCAAAGCGGCGCTCGTGTCAATCGGAGAGCCAGCGTTCGATGTCCGCCGTCAGTGACTTCGGCTTGGCGAAGAAGCTGTAGCGCTTCACGTTCGCACCGGTGCGATCGACGAGGAACTTGGTGAAGTTCCACTTGATGGCCTTGGTGCCGAGGGTGCCGCGAGCAGCCGCTTTCAGATACCGGTAAAGCGGGTGCGTGCTCGAGCCGTTCACGTCGATCTTCGCGAACACCGGGAAGGTCACGTCGTACTTGAGCGAGCAGAATTGCTTGATGGCGGCGGAATCTCCCGGTTCCTGGTGCATGAACTGGTTGCACGGGAAGCCGAGAACGATCAGGCCGCGATCCTTGTACTGGCGATAGAGTTCTTCGAGCCCTGCGTATTGCGGCGTGAAGCTGCACCGGCTGGCGACGTTCACGATGAGCATCACCTGCCCGCGATGCGGGGCGAGCGTCTGCTCCGCGCCGTCCATCGCCGCGAACGGGATGTTGTAAAGCGATTGCATTCGCCGTCACTTCTTGCCGAGCGAAGAATGCACGATCTTCGGCCAGTAAGTGTAGAGGTCGAAGTGCGGGTCGTTTTCGTTGTCGTGGCACTTCATGCACATGGCGTTGACGACGTTGGCGACGCGCTGCTGAGCCGCCGGCAGCGACACCTTGCTCCGCTCGGCCGGATCCGCGAGTTTCGCCATCAAGGCCAGGTCCGGCAAGCGGTCCGCCTTCGCCTGCTTCCACGGCGACTGGTACTTCAAGAGTGTTTCATCCTTGGGCGCGGCGGCGTGGCCGCTCCCCGGACCGTGGCAGCTTTCGCAACCGACGTGCTTCAAATTCGGCGTCTTGTCCGGGTTCACGTAGCCGGTCTTGAAGCCGAAGCCGACCGAGTGGCAGACCACGCACTCGGGATCGAGGTTCCGCAAACCGGGCCGCTTGGCGAGTGTCTCGAGCGCATTCATGGCGTGGCCGTGCTTCGATTCACTCCACTTCTTGTGTTCGACCGCATGGCAGGATAAACACTTCTCGGAACCGATGTAAGCGAGATTCGACTTCGGCGACTGGATCTGGGCCGGATGCGGAACCTGGCCGATCGCATCGAGGAAGCGATCGCGCTTCACTTCGATCGCGAACTTTTCCAAGAGCGGCAGAACCTTGTTGGCCTTCTCGCTGGCCGCGTCCATCGGCGTGATGTACTCCTCGCCGAGCGGCACCAGTTGATACTTGAGTTCCGCCCCGCCGCCGGCGGTCTTGAAAACGCCGATCGCCCCGACGTAGCGCCCCTTGTGTCCGACCTGCACGATCATAGTTTTCGCGCCGCTCGGTTGCGCCACGTATTCCGGGAACTGCGGCGGCTCGGAATCCTCCGACAGGCAGAGGATCACGTTGAACTCGGGGCGGTCCTTGGCGACTAGGCGGGCCAGTTCGGTCGAACCCTGGTAAAGGAGGACGTTGGCGGCGGGTTGCTTCGGCGCGGCGGCCAACTGCTTCACCGCCTCGGCCAGGGCCGCTTGCGCCCCTTCCACCTTGATGGAGGAATCGAGCTTGGCGGCTTCAGCATCGACGCCCTTGCCGACGACGCCGACGATGCCGATGGAAACGTTGGCGAAGGCGGCGATCTCGACGAGGCCGACGAGCGGCCGCCGTGCGCCGGGCGCCGCCGGGAAGAACTTGTCGCGCGGCACGACCTTGCCCTCGGAAAGGCCGACCACGTTCCCGGCCAGGGTGTAAGGCGGCTGCTCCTTCTGCAAGGCGTACTCGGCCGTGATCTTGCTCAAGCCCGCCGCGAACTCCGTCTTGCCCGCTCCGACAGCGATGTAGCCCATATCGCGCAGGGCATTCATCGTTGTCTTGTACTTCAGCAGCGATTCCTCGATGGGCGCCGTGATCGGGGGTGGGCCGATCGGGTGGCGGTCCGGGTAAACGTCCCCGAGATCGACGCCGGCGACCGACCATCCCTTCTTGCGCAGCGAGTCGATGAAGTTGCCGCGACGTTCCAGGCCGCCCTTCTGCGGTCGCGAACAGCCGCACGGCTGCACGTAGCCGAAGGTCTGCCCGGAGAGAATGATCACGGCATCGGGTTTGGCGTTTTTCGGCCAGGAAGCGAACAGGGCCGTCGCGGGGCCGGTCGGCGGTTGAACCGAAGGATCGGCGGGGTTGCTGTGGAAGCAGTAGCCGGTGGCCCCGTAGACCAGGCCGATTGCGATGACGAGAGCCAGGAGACCGGTGAGAATGCGGGCGGCGCCGCGCCGCGCCCGGGTCGATTCGTTCTCTGCGATCATCTCGCCTCGTCCTCCCAATATTCCTGTAGAATTGTGATACAGTTTTTGGCGGCGGTCCGCGAGGCCAGATTGAGACAAGCGGGCGAGTGTTGGCGGCCTTGCCCGCAAAGCGTCGTGGTCTGTTCCAGTCGGTGACATGCGCGGCTACGTGGAGTAGCCGTAGCGTTCGATCACGTCGCCCCAGCGGCCCGTCACTTCTTCGCGGTCGGCGTTGGAAAGTTGGTACTTATTGGTTTCGTAGCCGGCCGTGCGGGTCAGGTAGTCCTGCAATTTCGGCAAGTAGGCGTCGAAGCCATCGAGGCCGACGCCTTCATACGCCTTCCGCATCTCGTTCACGGGATCCTTTACCAGCGCCTCGTATTTCACTTCGTGAAAGCGGCCGGCTGGAATCAGCGGTTTGGCTTCCTCGAGCCGTTCATAGATCACGTGGAATTCGCGAAACACCTTCTCCCGAACGGCGGCATCGTTGTGCGGCACCTGCATCCCATGCTTGCGAGCGAGCGCCTTCCAAAGGTTCACCGTGGAGGTGAAGACGACGTACGGATCGCGAACAATATGGATGAAGCGGGCGTCGGGGAACATTTCGAGCAAGAGGGGAATGCGGGCCGTGTGCGGCGGCGACTTCAAGACGAGCCGACGCGGGTCTTTGAGCGTCAGCATTTGCAGGAAGCCCCGGAAGCCTCGCTTCCACTGGCGCAATTTGGCGGCGGTGAGGCCGCGCAGGTCCAGGGCGCCCGGATCGAGCGGCGGACGGTTCGGAAACGCGAAGTCGGTGTAAGTGGTCGGCAGACCGAGCATGCACAGGGCGAACTCATCTTCTTGCGGCCGATCGAAGCCAACCGCCATGTTGTCCATCGGTCGGCGATTCGGCACCAGGAAACTCATGTGCCGCTTCACGAACTGCTCGGTGATGAGCGTGTGGTTCGGCTCCAGGCAGGAGTAGGTATCCGGGTATGAAAAGCGATCGTCGAGGATCATCAGTTCGTGGAGCAGCGTGGTGCCGGTGCGCCAGTGGCCGATGACGAAGATGGGGTGGAGCGGGATCGGCGTGGAGGCGATGCAGTCGCCGTACTGGTTCCGCTGCATCCACCGCAGCACCATGTGCAGGAAGCTCATTCCCGACACGATGACGGCGATGTACCAGAACTTCGGGTGGACGGCGAAGCGATTTCGGACGAGGAGGCGGAGCCAGGCGAAGAAGTCCATTCCCTCCCAGAGGCGGGGCGACCACTCGTCTTTCTGCTTGTCGGATGGCATGAAGAGAAGTGAATCGAAATCGGGCCGAGCGGCAAGCGGCAAGCCCACCCGCGGCCGCGGGTGGGCTTGGATAACATCACTGGCAGCAACCGCCGCGGCGGACCTGCTGGGCGCACGGCGTCGCACACGGTTGGGCGCACGGCGCCGGCGCACACGGCGCGGCCACCGCTACCTTCACTGTCGTCTCGTACGGCACCATCACGCAGTAGCGCTGCTCCACCGTCTGCTTCACATTCACCGGCTGGCAGACCTTGCGGGTGCCTTCCTTCGCCACGCGAACGTAGTTCACCACGTCCACTTCCTTCTCGGTCCACACCGGCCGGCAAACCACGCGGGTGCCTTCCTTCTGGACCGGCACGCACTTGTTCACCGTGATTTCGCGATCCACGTAAACCGGCACGCACTTCACGACATCGACTTCGACTTCGCGGCGAACCAGTTGCCGCTGCATCACGGTCTTCATGACGACCGGTGGCGGGGCGCAGGGGTTGCCGCACGGGTTGGCGCAAGGAGTATTGCACTGCTGCTGCTTGTGGCCGCACAAACGGGCGAACAGGCCCTGCCGTCCGCCGCCGCCGCCATTGTTCGCGCACGGGTTGCAGGGCACCTGCACCGGCACGCACACCGTCTCGCACACGGTCCGCTTCTCCTTTGTCCTCACGTAGTTCGTCTGGGCCACCTTCACCGTCTGCTTGGTCGCCACGATGGTGTTCACCATGTACTTGTAGTTTTCATTCGTCTGGACGTACTGGCACACTTTCACCTTCTGCTTTGCGTTCACCGGTTGGTTGACGTAGTAGGTGTACTTCTGGTCGACGTAGGTGTAGTTGACGACGTTGACTTCGACCTTCTTGGTCTTCCACTCGGGTCGGTAGGAAGTGACCTTCTGATCGACGTAGTTGACGGTTTGTTGGGCACATCCGGTATCGCATCCGGTGTTGCAGGGGGCAGCGCCCGCGTTGCCGCGCCGGCCGCCAAAGGCGGACGCGTTCGGCATCGAAATCAGGAGCGCGGCCGCGCCGAGAACCGCCACGGCCAGGAGTCGACGTGTCATGCTGCTTACCTCATGGGTGAAAAAACTGAGGGCCTTGATGGCCCGTGGAAACCGGCAGTGCATTAACCGCGCAGACGCACCAGATTGCCCAAACTCTCATTTCGCCAGCCGAAACCAGGTTATGCCGGTCGAACTCGGTTGACAACACCAATGGGCGGATTGCGAAGTTTTTTCCGATTATTCTCACCTGGCGCTGGCCCGTTCGGCTCTGGTCAGTCGCCGCGCCAGCCGTAGCATCCCCTTTGCATTCCGTAACGGGGCATACTCTCCAAATTCGCCGGGGCTTCCACATGCAACAGTCATTCCGAATCTTCGGGTTGGTAGTCGCTTTCGCGGCGGCATTCGCCTTGGTCCCACCCGCCGGCGCCGCGGACGACAAGGACGAAGGCTGGATTCCGCTTTTCAACGGCAAGGATCTGACCGGCTGGAAGATGGTCAATCCGCCGGCCGGCAACTTCAAGAGCGTCAAGGAAAAGAAGAACGACGAGGGCAAGGTGATTGCCTTCATCGGGGTGTTGAAGAACGACAAGGAAGTGACGCTGTGGCAAGTGAAGGACGGTCTGATCGTGGGCGGCGGCCCAGCCAGCCACCTCTTCACCGACACCGAGGCCGATAACTTCCGCTACCGCGTCGAGGTGAAGATCAACGACAAGGGGAACAGCGGGCAATACTTCCGCACCAAGTTCGAGCCGGGCTTCCCCTCGGGCTACGAAGCGCAGATCAATGCCACCCACGGCGACCCCATCCGCAGCGGCAGCCTCTACCCGGCCGGCAAGCTCGGCAAGTTCAAGAAGGAAATCTGCGTGATGAACCAGGCCCCGATCAAGCCCGACGAGTTCTACACGCAGGAAGTCGTCGCCGACGGCAACCACATCCAGATCTTCGTCAACGGCAACAAGACCATCGACTTCACCGATACCACCAACAGCTTCACGAAGGGGCACTTCGCATTGCAGGGGCACGATCCCGGCAGCGTCATGACGTTCAAGAAGGTCGAGTACAAGCCGATCAAGAAGTGATAATTTGAAGGCCCAGGGACGGCCGTCCCTGGGCTTCTTCCCGGGATGAATCATGGATGCCGAGCGGCCGGTCGATAACGCCCCTTATCTCTCTTACGTCCACAACGGGCTGACAATCGAGGGGTGGTCGCGTGCGGCCGTGCAAAGCTACTACCGCATCCCGGAACTGAAAGTCGGCTTCGATCTCGGCGCCCAGCCCTGGGATTTCATGGGCACGGGCACCTGGTTCATTTCACACACGCACCTTGATCACGTCGCGGCTCTTCCCGTATACGTCGCTCGCCGCCGCATGATGAAGATGGAACCGCCCGTCATTTACGTTCCCACCGAGATGGTCGAGGACGTAAAGAAGTTACTGCTGATCTTCCAGCGGCTCGATCGCGGCCGGCAAACGGCCGACATTCGCGGCGTCGAGGCCGGCCAGGAAATCGACATTAGCCGCGAACTCGTCGTCACTGTTTTCAACACCGTACATACCGTGCCGTCGCGCGGCTTCGTGGTCTGGGATCGCCGCCACAAGCTCAAGGACGAGTTCATCGGCCTGCCCGGCGAAAAGATTCGCGACCTGAAGTTCTCCGGAGTCGAAATCACGCGCGAAATGCGGACGCCGCTGGTCGCTTACACCGGCGACACCGCCCCGGCAGGCCTCGACAACGAACCCGCCTGCTTCACCGCCAAGGTGCTCATCACCGAGATGAGTTTCATCCGCGACAAGCATCGCCGCGACAAAATTCACAAGTACGGCCACATGCACCTGGACGATTTCATCGAGCGGGCCGACCGCTTCCAAAATGAGATGATCGTGGCGGGCCACTTCAGCACGCGCTACCACACCAATGAAGTGCTGCGGTTATTGGATAACCGCTTGCCGCCGGCATTGAAAGCGCGAATGCGCTTGTGGATTTGATGTTTAGCCGCGACGCGGAGTCTGCGGAGCGGAGTGCTCCGCTTCGCGTCGCGGCTAAACAATGTTATTCCGTTGGCGGCTGCGTGCCCGGCGCGGGGGCCGGCGGCACCGGCGTGACCCGGGTGCGCGGCGTCAGATCGACCTTCTTCTTGATCAAATCCTCCGATTCCCGCGCCCGCTCCATCACGCCGTCCAGTTCGCGCTTGGCGTCGAAGAGCCGCACGATCCCCGGGCCAGCCAGGATCAATCCGGCCGCGATCAGCAAGCACAGTACGGTCGGGAAGACCATGAAGAAGTTGGCGCGATTGGCGGCGGCTTCGGCCCGTTGCCGGGCGTTCACCTGGAGACTCGACGACAGTTCCCACAAGCCGCGGGTGATGTCCGTTCCCAAGCGATCCGCCTGGCTCAACAAGTAGACGAAGCTGCCGAGTTCCGGGATCGGCTGGCGATCCTTCCACCGTTCGAGAGCGTGGGAGAGGCTGCGCATCTGGGCGTGGGCAATGACGACGCGGACTTCGTGGGAGAGTTCGGGGTTGCCGCGGCGAATGGCTTCCCCGGCGCGAGCCAGAGCCGCGGTGAGACTGGCCCCGGTCGAGAGCATGAGGCCCATGGTATCCATGAGCATCGGCAAGCCGCGGCGAATGGCTTCGGTGCGGCGACTCGCCATCGACAGCAAGATGAGCCGCGGCAGGGCATACCCGAGCAGGCCGCCGACCAATCCCGTGAGGAAGAAGCCAATGGCGGTGTTGCCCTCGGTCAGCACGGCGCCGATCTCGCCGGCCAGGAGCGGCACATAGGTCATCACGCTGCGGACGGCGAGGAAGTTGACGAGCGCGACCGGTTCCAGGAAGCCGGCTCGCCACAAGTCGCGTTGCAGGACTTCGCGGCCGTGGGCAGTGGTGGGCAGGAAGCCGGCGATGATTTCGGTGAACGGACCGAAGACGCGCGCGACCGGCTCGACGCTGAGATCTTCCTCCCGCACCGCCAGCATGAGCGTGGAAAGCGCGAGGAACAGCAGCGCGAAGGTGATCGTGAAGATCAGCGCCAGAATCGGCAGGTTTTCCATTACATTTCACCTGTTTAGCCGCGATCCGAAGGGGAACGCGGCTCACGCTCTCCTTCCGTTCGAAGCCTACTGCCGGTTCCGAAACAAATGACTTTGAACCGGCCACCGATCTTACCCTCTCACCGTTGGGGAGAGGGTGGTTTGCGAGCGCAGCGAGCAAACCGGGTGAGGGGTAGCAAGACCCCTCACCCGACATCTCGCTGGCGCGAGATGTCGGCCTCTCCCCAGCGGGGAGAGGCGTGGGCTGGCTGGATCGAGCTATCCCTTTCCTGACATCAATAACTCAATAATCGTCCTGCTTCCGCAGCAAGAACGCGATCCACACCAGGCCGATTAATTCGAGCGCAACTGCCCCGAGCAAGATCAATTGTCCTTCGGGGGCCATGATAAATCGGAACATCAGCGTTCGCTGCTCTTCCCAGATCATGTAAAGCAGGAAGGCCATCGGCGCCGCCAGCGCGAGGAAGATTGCGGCCAGGCGGCTCAGGGCGGTGACAGAGCGGAAGTAGCCGCGGTACTGGTTGCGGTCGCGGATCGAGGCCGCCAGGCGGTCGAGCATCGCCGGCAAGTTGCCGCCCGACTCCGCGTTCAATGCCAGCACCTCGGCAAACAGGTCGAATTCGGTGAGGTTGGCGTCCGCCGCGGCGCGGCGCAGTGCGGCGTGCGTCGATTCGCCCAAAGCCAGGGCCGCCGACAGCCGCGCGAACAACCCGGACAGCGGCCGCGGCAAATAATGCGATGTCTCCCGCAGCGCCCCCGGCAACGCCAACCCCGAACGCAGCGATCGCGATAGCTGAAAGCAACCGTCCGGCAACTGATCCTGAATCGCTCGCCGCCGCCGATTCCGCAGTGCGAAGAACAGCACGAACACCATGAAGCCGCCGATGAACGCGGCGAACAGCGCGAATACTTCCGAAAAGTACGCCAGCGGGCTGATGAATGTGAAGAAGAAGACGATGGCGGCAGTCACCGCGGCGGCGAGCAGAATCCAGCCGATGGCCGTCTCGCCGTTGATGCCCAGTTGCGTCCCTTCAGCCATCCGTTCGAAGCGCGCATCGAACTTGCCGACGCCGCGACGCGCGCGGAGCAACGGCTCGGCGCTCTCGGCCAGGGTCGGGCCGTCTGGCGACTCCGCGCGCTGAAATCGCGAGCCGAGGCCGAGAACGAACGCCGAGAGAATCAGGACGATTGCCACGACCATGAGAAGCAGGCCGAGGGCGAGTGCCCACGGCGGCGTTCCCTGGAACCACTCAGGCATGGGCGGTTCCTCCGGATGCCGGCGGGCCAATCTTCGCCAGGTCGCGGGCGGCGAACATGCTCTCGGGCAACGGCCGGCCCATCGCCGCCAGTCGCGACAGTACGTGCGGCAAATATCCCGTCGCCTTGAAGGTCCCCACCGCGTGGCCGTTCACCACTCCCGTTTGCTCGAAGACGAAGATGTCGCGGACCCGATAAATGCGCCCCTTGCGAATGCCGAGCAGTTCCGAGATGCGGGTAATCTTGCGATTGCCGCCGGCAAGACGTGCGACATGGACAAGAAGGTGGAAGGCGTTGGCAATGTAGCCGCGGAGCACGGGCGTCGCCAGATCGACGCCGGAAAGGCCGATCATCAGTTCGAGGCGGCCGAGTGCGTCGCGAGTATCGTTGGCGTGCACCGTGGTCAGTGAACCTTCGTGACCGGTGTTCATCGCTTGCAGCATGTCGACGGCTTCGGGGCCGCGGGCTTCCCCGAGAATGATGCGATCCGGCCGCATGCGAAGGGCGTTGCGGAGCAGGTCGCGCTGTGACACCGAACCGGCCCCTTCGAGGTTCGCCGTCCGCGTTTCCATGCGAACGACGTGCGGTTGCTGGAGCTTCAGTTCCGCGGCATCCTCGATGGTGACAAGCCGTTCGCCGGGCGGGATGAATGCCGAGAGGACGTTCAAGAGCGTGGTCTTTCCGGCGCCGGTGCCGCCCGAAATCAGCGTGTTCATCTTGGCGGCGATCGCCGTTTCCAAAAACTGAATCATCTCCGGCGTGCAGCTTTGCAGGCGAACGAACTGGTCCGCCGTGAACCCTTCGCCGAAGCGGCGAATGGAAAGAACCGGGCTGTCGAGCGTCAGCGGCGGCAGCACGGCGTTGACGCGCGAGCCGTCCGACAGGCGGGCATCGACCATCGGGCTCGATTCGTCGATGCGGCGGCCGACCCGCGATGCGATCTTTTGGATCACGCGAACGAGATGGGCCTTGTCCGCGAAGGCGACGTTTTCGGCGCGTTGAAGCAGCCCGCCGCGCTCCACGTACACCTGGTCCGGCGCATTGACGAGCACTTCGGTCACGGTCGGGTCGGCGAGGAGCGGTTCGAGCGGCCCGAGCCCGAACACTTCATTGACAACTTCATCGACGGCTCGGTCGACTTCGGCCGTGGGAATCTGCCGATCGACTTGCGGGGCGAGTTTGCGGCCGAGGTCGTGAACTTCGGTGCGAAGCCGATCGCGCGACCAGCGGTCGATGCGCGACAGGTCGGCCACATCGACGACGACGCGATGCAGTTCGTCCTTGAAATGGACGTACCGCGCATCGCGGGGAGGTGGGGTTGCTCGCGCCACGGCCATGATTCGTTCTCCTGAACTGGTCGCGAGCTCGAAACCTCGCGCTCCCCTTCGGGTCGCGGCTAATCACTTCTTTTGCGTTGCGGCGGCCGGCTTGCTTTCCGGGCTCTTGAACAGGTACTTCGCGGGCGGCGGCGGCACGTAAACCGGTTCTGGCGGTTCCGGCAATGGCGGCGGCGTGTACGGGACCGGGAAACTCGCCGTGCCGGCGCGGGCGATGCCGCTGTAAAGCTCCACCGTAACGGGTGGCGGCGGGGGCGGCGGAATCGTCGCCTTCACTTGCTTCGGCGGTGGGACCGGCGGAGCGATCAGCGGCAAACGCAGCAAGCGCACCAAGTCCTCATCGCCGATTGACAGCGACCCGTTCGCATAGCGTTCCAGGCGTTCCTGTTCGTTCTTGTATTCGGGAGAACCGGGCGGCGCGAACGTCGCCGCGACGCTGACGCCGGGCGTCTTCATCGCCTCATCGCGGAGAGTGTCGAGCCGCTTCTTCTCGTCGGCCGAAACCGGCGTAAGAGTCAGCACGCCGACGTTGCGGCCGTATTCGAGGAGCGCGGCCCGGTACGGGTTCGTGGCCAGCGTGTACGAAACCGTATCCGAAAACAGCGGATCGTAAATCGGGTAAAGCGTGTCGCGCTTGGCGACGACCTGGGCATGCGGAACGAGCAGGCCGGTGTAAGGAACGGCATTCGGATTGTCGGTGCGGCTGACATCCGTGATTAAGTAAACGTCCACCCAGTCGCCGACCTGGATGAGGCCGCTGACGGAGCGATCCTTAGAGATGCCGACAGTGATGGCGCGGGTGCCGGGGAAGAGCCGGGCGTTAAGCGATTTGGGCTTCTTCGCTTCGAGTAGGTCGCCTTTGCGGAGCGGGCGGTCTCCGGGCAGATCCTTGGCGGCCAGGCGGAAGTAGGCCACCGATTGACTGGGCGGCAAGTAGTCCGCCTTGTTCTTGTCGTAGTCCTCCATTTCGTCGGCGCGAAGCTGGCGGAGTACGACATTGACGCCGGTGATGGCGTCGCCGGCGAAGATATTCCGCGCCGGAATGAGGACGAATGGCCGCGGCGGAGGCGGGGGCGGCGTTTCCTTCACGACCACCGGTTCCGGCGGAGGCGGAGGCGGGTTCAATAACCCGAGCGCTTTCACCGCGAACACGACGGCTAAACCGGCAATGAGTGCGATCGCAATCACCGCCAACAAGCTGGCTCTCATGACGACTCCACGGTGAGTTCGATGCCTGGCGAGCCGGGAGCGTAAGCGACCGGAGTGTTCATGCGCTCCGGTCGCTTACGCTCCCGGCTCGCCGGCTTTCAAACTATTCGCATACTGAACCATCAACACCGTCACGATGATTCCCGTTCCTAATGCAAACGGCAACGAGAAGGTCGTAACGGCCTTGCGGCGGCCGCCCCCTTGCACCGCCGTCGGCGGCAACTTCCCACTTCCCATCCGATAAACCGACACCAGCACCGTCACCAGGATCAAGAACGGCAGCGACAGAGCGATGCTCAGGAGCACGGGCAGCCAGCCGATCCAGGCGCCGGTCGCCGCCACGAGTTTCACGTCGCCGCCGCCGCCGAGGCCGAAGATCCACAACAGGAAGAATAGCGCGAACCCCAGGGCGAATCCCGCCAACGAGAACAAGAAACCATTGAGCAAGCCGAGGCCGAGTCCATCGTCGCTGTCTCTGCCGAGCCACCCGCCGCGGGCCAGATTCATCGCAATGCCGAGCGCCAACAGGCCAATGGTCAGCCACTTTGGCACTTTGAGTGTCGTCCAGTCCACGTAAGCCGCATAGCCGAGCCCGACCACCAGAATACCAACGAACGCAATCGCAAAAGGCATATTCGGGAACACAGTTGATTCACCACAAAGGCACGAATCGGTTCTTGGGTGGCACCGGCTTCCAGCCGGTGTCTTGACTTGCACCGGCTGGAAGCCGGTGCCACCCAGAAAGACCCTTGCATCACGGGGCCGGGGGAACGATTACCGGGCTCACCGGGATCGGCGCCACTTGCGTGTCCGTCAGGTATTGGGGCGTCGGGTTGAACACCACGCCGTTCACCTGGACCACCGTAACCGCGCTCGAACCCGA
>DATNBQ010000077.1:0-21794 GCA_035571955.1 Urbifossiella sp.
TTTCTTCATCTCGGTGTCGTCCTCGAAGTCCCAATCGATCCCTTCCGGCGGGGGCGGCGGCAAGTCGCGTTCGGCCCGATCGAGGCGATCGTAGAAATCGCTCGAGCCGGTCTTGGCTTCATAAACGCGGAGAGCCGCCACATCGAGGCCGAAGCCATCGACGGGGTCGCCGTCGAGAATGTCGGCGAGCGAATCGGGATGCTTGAGGGCGGCTTCGTAGGCGTGGCGGCCGCGGCCCACGAGCCAGGCCCGGAAAGCGTGGAAGCCGTCGTCCGAGCAACCGCCATCGATCAGGTAGGCCGCTCCCCACAGGTCGATCAGGTTCGCGGCCGCCATCGCCTCATCGAAGCGGACCTGAAATTCGACGACCTCGAACCACTTGAGGCGATCGAGTTCCTCCTTCATCGCTTCGAAGTGATCCGGCCCATCGGGACGGTAAGACGCGTCGACGATCTTCCAGAATTGTTTCCACTCCATGAGGCACCTCATGGTCATTGATCGTTCTTATAATAAATCCGCATTCCGAATTCCACATTCCGAAATCCGGCGTCGCCATTCCCCGTTAATATACTTGAAGTAGCTTCTTGTCACGCGAAATCGGTTTTTCTCCATGCCTGCCACCTTGCTTGCCGAACCGCCGCTGCGGCCGTCGCACGAGTCTTTTCACGTCGAACGGATATTGAAGGCCGTCGATGCGAACGAGCCGCGCGGGCACAAGGTGATCGCCGTTCTACCGGCGTACAACGCACAGACGACGCTGGCCGCAACGCTCGCCGACTTCCCACCCGGATGCGTCGACGACATCCTGCTCGTGGACGATGGCAGCCGCGACGACACCGTCAAGATCGCCCGCGACATGGGGCTCTCCGTCATCGCTCACGACAAGAACACCGGCTACGGCGGCAACCAGAAGACGTGCTATCGCTATTGCCTGGAGCAAGGCGCCGACGTGATCGTGATGATCCATCCAGATTACCAGTACGATGCCCGCGTGATTCCACATGCCGTCGGCATCGTCGAACTCGGCATCTGCGACGTGGTGCTCGGCAACCGCGTCCGCGGCCGCAAGGAAACCCTCCGCTGCGGCATGCCGTGGTGGAAGTACGTCAGCAATCGCGGCCTCACCGCCTTCGAAAATCTGATGCTCGGCCAGAACCTCGGCGAGTTCCACAGCGGCTTCCGCGTCTATCGCCGCAGCGTCCTCGAAACGATTCCCTTCGAGCGCAATTCGGACGATTTCGTCTTCGACACGCAATTCCTGGTTCAGGCCGTGCACTTCGGCTTCCGCATCGGCGACGTGCCGGTGCCGGTCCGCTATTTTGACGAGGCGAGCCAGATTAACTTCCGCCGCAGCACCAAATACGGCCTGCAAACGCTGACCACCGTCGGCAAGTACTGGATGAACCGGATTGGGGTGTGGAAGAGCCCACTGTTCAAATCGAAGTGACCATCCAGTCGCTGATTTCGATGTCGGGCACAGCCCGACCTACGGGGGTGCTCTTGTAGGTCGGGCTGTGCCCGACGATCTTTTCCTCCATGAAACGCTGAGACATTCTCAAATCGTCGTTTTCCGGCGGTCGCTGATTTTCTATTTGTAGTCGTACCTCTCCGCGCCAGACATGGAGCAGTCATGCGGGTTCATTGGGTGACGGCGGCGCTATTGATCGTCGAGGGAAGTTGGCTGGCGACCCAGGAGCCGACGAGTACGCGCCGAGATAACATTCCCATTTACGGCGAGGCAACCACCTCTCTTACCCTCTCCCCGCTGGGGAGAGGGTGGTTTGCGAGCGCAGCGAGCAAACCGGGTGAGGGGCTCAATCCGCGGAGCAAGACCCCTCACCCGCGACCTCGCTTGCGCGAGATCGCGGCCTCTCCCCAACGGGGAGAGGCGGGGGCTGGTTGGTTTTCTCTCATGCCTTCCCGGATTGTCGCCAAACCGTCCGGTGGATTGCGCTTCGAGGTAACCATCGATCCGAAGCAGGTCGGCGACAGGCCCCCTTCGGGCCGCGTGCTCGTCGGCATCGCCAAAAAGGGAATGCGGCCGGACTTCACCAACTACAAGCCGCCGGTGCTGCCGATCCTCGGCGCCGATGCCGAGGCATTCACCGCGGACAAGACCATCGTCCTCGATGACGCGTCGGATCACTTCCCGAGTGGGCCGCTCAACGATCTGCCGGCCGGCGAATACTCCGTTCAAGCGGTCTTCCTCACCAATCCGGACATCAACCTGCCGGACGCTCCCGGCAACCGCTTCAGCGAACCGATGCTGGTGAAGCTCGACCCAGCCGCCGGGACCACCGTTCGCCTTGCTCTGAACGCCGCTCATGAAGAGACGATCCCGAAAGAGACCGCGACGCACAAGTATCTAAAAATCCCTTCGAAGTTGCTCTCCGATTTTTACGGCCGGCCGGTGGGCTACCGCGTCGGCGTGGTGCTGCCGCCGAACTTCGCCAAGGAACCGAACAAGCAATACGCCCTCCTCGTGGACATCGGCGGCTTCGGCACCCGCTACTTTCACGCCCAGGAAATGCTGCCCGACCCGCGCTTCGTGCAGATCGTTCCGGATGGCGCCGGCCCGCTTGGCGACCCTTACCAGGTCAACTCCGCGAACAACGGCCCCTACGGCGATGCACTTATCCAGGAAGTGATCCCCTACATCGAAAAGAGCTACCGATGCCTTGGAACGCCGAAGGCCCGTTTCACTTGCGGCATCAGCACCGGCGGCTGGGTGTCGCTGGCGTTGCAAATCTTCTACCCGGACTTCTTCAACGGCTGCTGGTCGCAATGCCCGGATTCCGTCACCTTCGAGCGCTTCGAGCTGATCGATCTCTACAAAGATGCGAACGCCTTCGTGAACAGTTATGGCTTCGAGCGGCCGAGCACGCGCACCGACGATGGCGACGTGATCTCCACCGTGCGGCACGAGTTGTCGCTGGAGCGAGTGCTGGGCCGCGGCGGCCGCTGGGAACTCTCCGGCCGCGACTGGTGCTGCTGGAACGCGGTGTTCGGCCCACGCGGCCAGGATGGCCGCCCCGTGCCGGTGTGGAACGGCAAGACCGGCGCCATCGACAAGGGGGTCGCCGAGCAGTGGCGGAAGTACGACTTGAAGCTGGTGCTCGAGCAGAACTGGAAATCGCTGGGGCCGAAGTTGGCCGGCGGCAAGATCCACATTTGGGTCGGCGAATCGGACGATTACTTTTTGAACGCCGCGGTGCATCGCCTGAAGAACGCGGCGGCGAAGTTTAAGAACCCGCGCTTCGACGGCGAGATTACAATCGAGCTCGGCAAGCCGCACGATTACGGCGGCTGGACGCGCTCGCAAATGCTCGACGCCATGGCGAAGCGCTTAAAATAACTGGGCGAGCGGGGGGCGTGAGCCCCCTGATTCTTGCCTTGTTGCGATGAAGAATCAGGGGCCTCACGGCCCCCGCTCGCCCGGAATTTGCATCATGGCGACACCGCACGCACTGGTCCTTCGGGCGCCGGGCACGAACTGCGATCACGAAGTGCAGGCCGCCTTCGAAATGGTCGGCGGCCGGGCCACCCGCTGCCACTTGAACGCCCTGCGCGACAACCCGCGCATGCTCCGCGATTACCAAATCCTCGTGCTCCCCGGCGGCTTCTCCTATGGCGACGACATCGCCGCCGGCAAGGTCCAGGCCATCGCCATGCAGCACTTCCTGACCGATGCCCTCCGCCAGTTTCGCGACGACGAGAAGTTGATCCTCGGCATCTGCAACGGCTTTCAGGCGCTCTTGAAGGCCGGGCTCCTGGTGCCGCCGGATGAAGACGGCCCGCTGGCCACGCTCACGGCCAACGATTCCGGCCACTACGAAGATCGCTGGATCACCATGAAGGCGATCCCGGGCAAATGCCCGTTCCTGAAAGGAATCGATCGCTTGCATGCTCCCGTCGGCCACGGTGAAGGGAAGTTCGTTTGCCGCAAGGAGTGGATTGCCCAGGGCCTCGCGCAGGCCGGGCAAGTGGTTCTCCGCTACGTGGATGCCAACGGCAACTGCGGCGGCTACCCGGTGAATCCCAACGGTTCGCAAGACAATATCGCGGGCATCTGCGACGCGACCGGCCGCGCCCTCGGCCTCATGCCGCACCCCGATCGGCACCTTTTCCCGACGCAGCACCCGCACTGGACACGGATCGGCCTGGCCGAGGAAGGCGAAGGGCTACGACTCTTCCGCAATGCCGTCGAATTCTTCCAAAAATAAGCGGCCGATTCAAACAATCACGGCGTCGTCGGCGAGCCAGCCTTGTTTGACGGCGAACTTCACGATGTCGATGCGGCTGCGAATCCCGAGCTTCTCCATCGAACGCGCCTTGTAGGTCTCCACGGTTTTCACGCTGAGTTGCAATCGGGCGGCGATTTGCTTGTTGCTGTAGCCGCGGGCGATGCACATCATCACTTCCGCCTCGCGGTCGCTTAACTCCGGATGCTGTACGTGTCCATCGTCGTTCGGGTGAGAAAGACCGTTGACCAGGCTTCCGGCGACACTGGAATCGAGGTAAGTGCCGCCGCCGGCGACCGTGCGGATCGCTTGCACCAGTTCGCTCGTCGCGGCGCGCTTGAGCACGTAACCGCTGGCGCCAGCCTCCAGCATCTTGCGCACGTAAGCGGGGTTCTCGTGGACTGTCAGCGCTAGTATCTTCAAGCTCGGGTGAAGCGCCCGCAGTTTGGCCGCCAATTCGATGCCGCTGAGTTCCGGCATGCTGACGTCCAGCACGGCCACGTCGGGATTGTGGGCCGCGACGAGTGCGAGCGCTTCGGCGCTCGTCGCGGCTTCCCCGACCACGCTCATTCCCTCTTGCGAGTGGATTAGCGCCTTGAGCCCTTCACGCACCACGGCATGGTCGTCGGCGAGAACGACGCGAATCATGGCTGTAGTTCCTGGGGCGAGTTGCGAAGTCTTTAACCGCAGTATTATTCGTAGTATTATTCGGGACCGGCGCTATTTCTGTCGGGATTATACCCGACAAAGGGATGTAACGTAGGTCGTGCTGTGCCCGACATCGCGTCAGGGATTGCCAACGATTTTTGCAGTCGAAGATCGTCGGGCACAGCCTGACCTACAAAGAGTGCGTTTCAGAATTGCCCCCCACCCGCCATCTCGCTTTGCTCGATGGCGACCTCCCCCACAAGGGGGGAGGTGAAAGAGCCTGGTTTGATATACCTCCCCCCTTGTGGGGGAGGTCGTCGCATCGCGCAAGCGATGCGACGGGTGGGGGTGAGTTTGATTTTGAAACGCACTCTAAACTCGCTCGAAGGTCGTGGCTGTGCCCGACATCGCCTCAGGGATTGCCAACGATTTTTGCAGTCGAAGATCGTCGGGCACAGCCCAATGGCGGCCCTGTAGGTCGGGCTGTGCCCGACGGCGACTTGTAAGTGCTCAAAGAATCGTTGGGGCATCCCGGTCGTCGCAATCGGTCGTCAAAAAAATCGCGGCAGATAGGATTCCCTTCAAGGAACGAAACTTGCCAGCGCCTTCTTTCCCCGGTGAGGCATGCCGCCAGTCCCCATTGAGACCGAGCCGCTAGCGGACGAACCGGGCTCCCTGCCGTTTCTCGTGGTCGGCGTCGGCGCCTCGGCCGGCGGCCTGGAAGCCCACACCGAGTTGATCGAGTCGCTTCCCGAGAAACCGGGGCTCGCGCTGCTCGTCGTCAGCCACCTCGTTCCCGATCAAAAGAGCCACTTGACCGAGATTCTCTCGCGGATTTCGAAGCTTCCGGTGCACGAAGTGACCGAAGGGATGAAGGTCGACATCAACAATGTCTACGTGATTCCTCCGGGGACGGCGATGGCCTTGATGGACGGCCACATGACGCTGACGCCGCGTCCGCCGCGCACCATTCTGCACATGCCGATCGATCACCTGTTCCGTTCGCTGGCGGCAATCCAGAAGAGCCGGGCCGCCGCCGTGGTCCTCTCCGGCAACGGCAGCGACGGCGTGATCGCGCTGCAAGCGATCAAGGCCGCCGGCGGCGTCACCTTCGCGCAAGACGAGCAATCGGCCAAGCATCCCGGTATGCCCCGCGCCGCCGCCCTCGACGGCAACATCGACCACATCCTCCGCCCCCGCGACATCGCCCGCGAACTCCAACGCATCGCCCAGCACCCCTACGCACAGAACGAGGACGGCAGCGTCACGGCCGCCTTCAGCAACGACCCGATAGTGGAAATCATCGACCTGCTCCGCAATCGCACCGGCGTCGATTTCACGCACTACAAGCAGACGACGATTCGCCGCCGCATTCTCCGCCGCATGGCCCTGCGCAACCTCCAGTCGCCCGCCGAATACCTGGTGGTTCTGCGCGGCGACGCCACCGAAATCCAGCAACTTTATCAAGACTTCCTGATCCGCGTCACGCAGTTCTTCCGCGACCACGAATCGTTCGAAGCGCTCAAGGAACGGGTCTTCCCGGCGCTGTTGCAGAACCGCACCGCGGATGCGGCAGTCCGCATCTGGGTGGCAGGTTGCGCCACCGGCGAAGAGGCCTACTCGCTGGCCATGTGCTTGTTGGAATACCTGGACACTCGCCCCGAACCGGTCGCGATCAAAATCCTGGCCACCGACCTGAACGAAACCGCCCTGGAGAAAGCCCGCACCGGCATTTACCTCGACAATATCGAAATCGACGTTTCCCCGGACCGCCTCCGCCGCTTCTTCGTCCGCAGCGATGGCCACTATCAAATCAGCAAGGCGGTTCGCGAACTGTGCGTCTTCTCCCGGCACAACATGGCGACCGACCCGCCGTTTAGCCGCATCGACCTACTCAGTTGCCGCAACGTGCTGATTTACATGGATGCAGCGCTGCAGAAGCGGGTGATGCCCCTCCTGCACTACGCGCTGAACCCGCGGGGCATCCTCTTTCTCGGTTCCTCGGAGAACGTCGGCGGGTCGTCCGATCTGTTCGACGTGATCGACGCGAAGCATCGGTTGTTCGCGCGCAATTCGGCAGCCAGTGCCCCGCTCGACTTCAACGCCAACGCCTCGAATGAAGGGCGGCCTCGACTGCTCGGCCGCGAGGACGGCCAGCCGCTCTGGACCGCGCTCGACGTTCAGAAAGAAGCCGATCGCGTGCTCTTGAGCCGCTTCGCGCCGGTCGGCGTGGTCGTCGACGAAGCGATGATCGTGCTTCAGTTCCGCGGCCGCACCTCGGCGTATTTGGAACCCGCCCCCGGCATGGCCACGCTCGATCTGTTCCGCATGTTGCGCGAAGGGTTGCTCGCCGAGGTTCGCGCCGCCACCAACCAGGCCCGGGTCGAGAATACCATCGTCGCCCGCGACGGGGTCCAGTTGTCCGACGGGGGAACCAACCGGTTGCTGAGGATCGAGGTGATTCCCATCAAGGTGCCCCCTTCCGGCGTGCGGTTCTTCCTGGTGCTCTTCCAGGACATGCTCGAGGCGGATCGCATCCCGGCGCAACCGGCCGAAATTCAGCCTGCGTCGAGCGATCAGAAGGTCGGGCAACTGCAGCAGGAAATCGGCGCCCTTCGCGAATACCTGCAATCCGTCATCGAGGAACAGGAAAGCACCAACGAGGAACTGAAGAGCGCCAACGAGGAAATCCTTTCCGCGAACGAGGAGTTGCAGAGCACCAACGAGGAACTGCAAACGGCGAAGGAAGAAGCGCAATCCGCCAACGAAGAACTGGCGACAGTCAACGAGGAACTGCGGCATCGCAATGCCGAGCTGGCCCGCGTCAACAACGACCTGATCAATCTCTTGAGCGGCGTGAACATCCCGATCGTCATGGTGAGCCGCGATCTGCGCATTCGGCGCTTCACGCCGCTGGCGGAGAAGGCCTTCAACCTGATTCCGACGGATGTGGGCCGGCCGATCAGCGATATGAAGCCGAACCTCCAGCTCGACGATTTGCCCGGCATGATCGTCAAGGTGATCGACAGCCTCACGCCGTTCGAGGGCGAGGTGCACGACGTCAACAAGCACTGGTATTCGCTGCGGATTCGGCCTTATGTGACATTGGACAACAAAATCGACGGCGCCTCGATCGTGCTGGTGGACATCGATTCGATCCGCCGCGGTTCGGAGAAGTAAAGCGCCGGCGAGCCGAGATTGCAGAGTTAGCGATTGTCGTAGAAGGGACGGTCTACCGCCAACCAGCCCCCGCCTCTCCCCGTTGGGGAGAGGCCGCAATCTCGCGGCAGCGAGATTGCGGGTGAGGGGTCTTGTTCTGCGGATGCGGCCCCTCACCCGGTTTGCTCGCTGCGCTCGCAAACCACCCTCTCCCCAACGGGGAGAGGGTCAGACAGGCTCTCGACCTTGATGTTATTGCTTCTCTGATCGTCAGTAACGCCCCGGAGTCATCACGGCATAACGATTGGAGCGCCCGGTTGCACCGGAACCGCGGCGCCGCCCGCAGGCTGCCGGAACTTCGACATGTCGTGACGCCGGATCGCGATGCCGTTGTTGTTCTGTCCCGGGCCCATCGTGTACACTCCCATTTGCCCGGTCGTCGTTTCCGACAGATACAATGCCGACTGCCCTTGCGTGATGTAGCCCGTGACCATCATGAAATGAACGTCTTGCTTCGGGGCGATGTTGAATTCGGATTGCAGATCGACTTCGGCCCAGCCGACGATTTTGCCCTGCGAGCGGTCGATGACGGTGCCGAGCAGCTTGCCGGATTTGTAATCGAGGAGCCAGACGCCGTCGGTCTGGATGCGCGGGCTCACGGAGACAGCGCCGGTGGCCACGATGGAATCCTGGTAGCGATCGGCGGCGGCGGCGCCGACGGGCCGCGGCTGCCCCAGGTAGAACATCGCGGCCACGACGCCCACGGCCATCCCCGACGCCATCCATGCGAACCGTCCGTATGCCTTCATGGCCGTACTCCGAGCGGGCTGGTGCGAACCGCCGCAGGCACCATATCATGGCGACGCACCCTGTCTAGACCGAACTGGCGATGGGGCGTGCCAACGATTCTTGGTGTTTTCGCAGGTGGGCGTCGGGCACAGCCCGACTACTACAAGGCGCCTCGTAGGTCGGGCTGTGCCCGACGATCTTCGACTCCAAGAATGGTTGGCGCACCCCTGGCGATGCGCACTACCTCGTTCGAGAGAGAGCGATGGCCTTCAACCGCAACCGTCAGATCTCCATCGCCGCCAAGGCGTTCTTCCAACTGCCCAATTCGGCCCGGGTGGCGATTCTCGCTGTTCTCGTCGGCATCGCCTTGACGGCATTTCTCACGCAGCGGCCCCAAAGGCCCGCCGAACCGCTTCCGCCCGGCACCGTCGTCTTCATGTTCTGGAACGTCGAGAACCTGTTCGACGATCGCGACGATCCGCGCAACACCACGGACGAACCGTACGATAACTGGTTCGCAAGCGACGACGCAGCCCGCAAGCTGAAGTACGATCACCTGGCTGACATCATTCTGAAAGCCAATGACGGCAAGGGTCCGGACCTGTTCGCCGCTGTGGAAGTGGAAAGCAAGCGGGCGGCGGAGCTGCTTCGCGACGCGCTCAACGCGAAGTTGCCGGCCGGCGCCACGAAGTACGAACATGTCGCCATGAAGGAACTGGCGGCCAACGCCGGGCGGCACATCGCCCCATGCGTGATTTCCCGGCTGCCGCTCGATACGGATCGCACCAAGTTGCTCGGCTCGAATTCGATCCGCATTCTCGAAACGCATGTCGCCGGGCCGAACGCCGACCTGTGCCTCGTAGTGTCGCACTGGACGTCGCAGCGTTCGGACGACGGTAGCCGCAAGGGGCGCGGCCGCGACCGCTACGCCACCACCATCTATCGCGAATACGAAAGAGTGATGAAGGATAACCCGGACGCGGACTTCCTGGTCTGTGGCGACTTCAATACGCCGCCCAGTTCGGAGGCTGTCTCACAGGAACTTCACATGACCGGCCGCCGCGACGACGTGACGCCCACCAAGACGAGCCCGAAGTTCTTCGGCCTGCTTTCGGAGAAGTCGCCGGACAAGTTCGGCACGCACTTCTATTCCGGCAAGCCGCTGATTTACGATCAAGTCGGCGTGTCGCCGGGAATGCTCGACGACAAGGGATGGTCGTGCGATCCGGAGTCGGTGCGGGTGCCGACGGCGGGGATGCAGCGCGATCGGAATCGGCGCCGCCCCTGGCGCTTCGGCGACGAGAAAGAAAACCCCCAGGGCCGCGGCTACAGCGACCACTTCCCCGTGGTAGTGAACCTCCGCGTCAAGTGATGTGAATTGCTGCCGCACCCTCAGGCCAGGGCTTCCTTGATGAGCGGCGCGTCTTCAGCTATCAACTTCACGGGGCGGTTGGCCGGCGTGCGTACGATGGTGTCCGCGTCGATGCCGAGCAAGTGATAGAGCGTGCGGCCGAAGCTCTCGATCTTGTAGAACTTGTCCGAGATCCGTTCGCCGAGCTTGTCGGTGGCGCCGACAATCGCGCCGCGCTTGAACCCGCCGCCGGCGGCGATCACGAACTGGGCGTAGTCCCAGTGGTCGCGGCCGGCGCCCGCCGCCTTCGGGTTGTCGATCTTCGGCTTCCGCCCCATCTCGCCGAGCGCCAGCACAATCGTCGAATCCAACAAGCCGCGGTCGTCGAGGTCGTCCAACAGCGCCGCGAGTCCGGCGTCGAACATGGGAATCTGCTGCTTGCCGGCGGTGAAGTTATCGCCGTGCCAGTCCCAGTAGCCGAGGTTGAAGTGGACGACGGGGACGCCGGCCTCGATGAGCCGGCGGGCGATCAGGAAGTGCTTCGGATCGCCGATCGGGTAGCGGTGCTTGGCCGGTTGATGGCGCGTGAAGCGGTCGACGGACTTGTTCGATTCCTTCGATAGATCGAGGGCGTGGCGAAGTTTCGGCGACCGGAGCAGGTTGAACGCGGTCTGCTGGTATTGATCGAGCCCGGCGATCAGTTCGCCCGCGGAATCGTTGCGGCGGAGCGTGCCATCGAGTCGTTTCAGGAGGGCCGCGTTCTTCTCGAATGCCGGCATTTCCAGTTGCGGCGTCAGCATCCGCGTGACGGCGTCCTTGTCCTTGAGCGGCTGCATCACGAATGGCGAATGCGCCGAGCCGAGGAAACTACGGGCCAGTGCGTTGTGCGTGTGGACGTCGATTTCATCGAGCACGGTGAACGTCGGCAGTTCCGCGGGGCTGGGGCGAAGTTTGTTCACCACGCTGCCGTACATCGGGTATTCGTCGGAGCCTGTCGTGAGCCGCGGGTTGCCAGTGAGCCAGTACAGCGGGGCCTGGCTGTGGTCGCCCGGCTTGTTCAAGGTGCTGACGGAGCGAATGGCGGTAAACTTGTCGGCGCGTTTGGCCAGTTCGGGGAGTAGCTCGCCGACCTGCAGACCGGGAACCTTGGTGGCGATCGGCTTCCACAGGCCGCGATATTCGACGGGGGCATCGGGCTTCATATCGAACATGTCGAGGTGCGGGGGCCCGCCCCCCAACCAGCAGACGATCATGTGCTTTGCTTTGGCGGTGGAAGCCGTCGCGGCCTGGGCCTGGAGCACATTCAGTGCGCCGACGCCACAGAGGCCGAGCCCGCCGATGCGAAGGAAATCGCGACGTTGAATGCCGAATGCGGAATTCGGAGTCCGGAACGAAGACATTGGAACCTCATTGCCCTTTGCGGGCTATAGGGCTTTAACGCTCACACGTTGATCGACCGCAGATTCCAAAACATTCACGCCGTCCTTCTCCGCGAGAATGTCGCCGTCACCGGGCCAGATCGAGAGGATGGGTTGGCCTTCCCCGGATCGTGAGAACTTCACCGTTGCGGGGAACTCGGCAAAAGTGTCGTGAATGACGACCTCCTCACCCTTGCACAGGTGCACGAGTGCGCTTTCCGGTTCCACGCACACGGCGAGAACGTCGGTCCAGTCGTTGCGAATCACGAATCGATTCTGATTCACGATCAATCCCCTCCTTGCAGTTCCGCGAGGGATCGTAACTGAGCGGATCGCCCGGCTGCGCTCGGATTGTTCGGGGTAATACGGGCGATATCCTCGTAGGCCTCCGCGACGTCCAAGAGAATCTCCTTCGTCCACCCGTGTTGGGTCAACTGCTCCTTGGTGAAATCGCTGATGCCTTTTGTCACTATACCCGGTTCCCAGCCGAAGAACTCGCCGGCCTCACGCAGATTCATACCGCCGGCGGCCCGGATTCGCTGGAGCAATCTAACTTCCGCGAGGGTCCGGGGCTTGCTCATGTCGCTTCATCAATGCTGCAACAGGAACTCGCGGGAGTTCATCAGGCTCCATAATACTCCTTGCAAGCCCTTCTCGGGAGCGGCGGCGTCCTTGAGGAACGCCAGGCAGGCGTCGCGTTCGGCGCCCGTCGGCAAGCGGCCCAACACCGCCAGGAACAGTTCCTCGATTCGTTTGCCGTTATCGGGCACGTCCTTCACCAGCTTCGCCACGCGGCCGCCCGGGTCGCGGATCTTCTCCCACATTCGCGGGTGGTTGGCCAGCGTCAGCACCTGAAAGATGGACGCCGTTCCGTCCCGTTCGCAATCGCACTGCACGGCGGCATTCCGCTTCGGCCGGCCGTAGGTTTCCAGGACGAAAGTCACGAAGGCGTTCTTCGGCGCGAACGGCACTTCGACCGTCTTCAACTTCTCCGGCCAGTGGTGGTACTTCATGTCCATCTTTTCGGTGGTGCCGGTCGCGGTGTTGAGCGCGTCGAGCAGCACCTCGGCGGGAAGGCGTCGAAGCGGGAACGCGGCGTAATTAATCCGATCCTCCGTGGAACTGGCCAACGCTTGCTGATACGTGCGGCTCGAAAGGATCGTGCGGTGCAGCCAGCGGAGGTCGTACTTGTTGCGGATGAAGCCATCGCTCAGTTCCTGGAGCAGTTGCGGATGCGTGGCCGGGTTGAAGGCCGAGAGATTGTCCGGCGGGTCGATGATGCCGCGGCCGAAGTAATGCGCCCAGGCGCGGTTGACGATGGCCTTGGCGAAGTACGGATTGTCCGGCCGCCGCAGCCACGCCATCACGAATTCGCGCGGGTCGCGATCGGCCGGAACCGCGATCGGCTCGCTGCTGCCGAGCAACCGAAACGCCTTCGATTCCCTGGAACCGAGCGTGCTGGTCACTTTCGCGTGGGGGCCGGGCGGCAAGACGCGGCACTCCGCCTGGAGCAGCCGCCGGCCGATCTCCGGAAACAACCTCGCCTTGCGATCCAGCGCAGCCATCTCCTGGCGAAACTTCTCCATTTTGGCGGTGGCGGTCTTTTTCTCCGCGGCGCTCTTCGCCTGTTTCATCGCCGCGTCGATTTGCTTCCCTTCGGCATCCTTGCGCTTCTTGATGTTCGCCTCCAGTTTCTTGGCCTCGTCGTCGTACTTCTTCTTGAGGGCGGCCATGTCGGGGAACTTCTTTTCGTTGTCGCCCTGGAAGCCGACGGTGCGAACGCGCATGAAGAAGTTGGTGAAATCGAGAAGGTCTTCTTGCCGCCAGACGTCGTGAGGGTGGCGATGGCACTGGGCGCATTCGAGGCGGATGCCCAGAAAAGCGTGAGCGACCTGTAACGCCCCGCCGAGGCCGTCGGAACCGCGTCGCTGCCAGTATAAGTCGAGCGTCTTCCGCTTCCGGTAGATCGCCAGGTCTTTTTGCTCCGGGCCGTAACCCTCCATCACGGCCGCCACTTCCTTCGCGTACTCCTCGGCACTGTGTCCGTCCTTGCTCGTCGCCAGCAGGATGCGTTCGACGAATTCGTCGTAAGGCGCGTTTTCGTCCATGCGGGCTCGCACCCAGGCCTGAAACCTTGGGGCATCGGCTTCAAGTGAAAGGGCATCTGCATAGACGCCGAAATCCGCGGCCTTGAGCAGATCGCAGAACTTCAAGGTCCACAGCGCGGCGTGGCCGGGCTGCCGGAGGAGTTCCTCGATCTTGCGGCTGCGCTTGTCGGCCCGGGAATCGGCGAGGAAGGCCCGCACTTCGTCAGGTGTCGGCAAATCGCCCGTCACATCCAGATGCACGCGGCGAAGGAACGTGGAGTCGTCCGCCAGAGCGGCCGGCGGAAGGTTCAACCGCTTCAACTTGGCCAGTACGTGCGTATCGATGAAGTTGTGAGGCTTCACTTCCGGGAATGCGTCGGTGGCTGTGCGCGGCACGACGACGCGGGACATTGCCGGATGAGCCCGGTAACGAATCATGATGACCGCTTCGCCCGGCGAACGCGGTTCGACGCTTCCGGTAGCATCGACGGTTGCCGTCGCCGCGTCCATCGAGGTAAACTTACAATACGCCGAGACATCTTCGCGCGACCCGTCGGCGAAAAGCGCTTCAACCTGGAACGCGAAGCGTTCGCCTGGTTTGGCGGTGCGTTCGGCTGGCGATACCCGCAATTCCTTGACCTGCGAGCGATCCTCGGCATCGACTTTCGCGCCGCCGGCGATCCACTTGCGGATCGTCTCGTATTCCGTGGAACCGGCCAGCAAGCGGACGCCGCCGCCGTGTTCCGCTCGGCCCGTCGGCTTCGCCAGCAACAAGCTGGCTTCCGGATCAGCGAGGTTGAGGCGGCGGCCGCCGAACTCGCGAAGCAACCGCTCGGCGTCGCCGGTGGGATCAGCACCGAAGAGCGACAGGCGGAAGCCGTTTTGCCCCTTGACCGCGCCGTGGCAGGCGCCGCCGTTGCAGCCGAGTCGGCTGAAGAGAGCCGCGACATGCCGCTGATATGACGGTTCTTCCGCGGCCGCCGGGCCGGCGAAGACTGCCGCCAGTGCAAGAGCGATTGCCAACCGTTTCGAGAGCAACATGAGTATCGAGGGTGTGATCGAGGCGGGAGGCGTTCCAACCAAGGCATTATCGCATATCGAAGAGGGCAATCGCAACTTGATTCCATTTGAGCCGGCCGATTTTTCGCGAAGGCGAGTCCCACGCAAAGCCGCGAAGTCGCCAAGTATAACTCGGATTCATCTGTATCTCACTCCTGTGTTTGCTTGCGGCCGCAAAAAGGCACATAAACGACGAACAACACTTTGCGCCTTCGCGGCTTTGCGCGAGATAATCCGGTCGATTTTTCGTTGCGGCCGCGGCCCGCTCGCTTTCTACTAAAAGCTCATGACGCATTTCGCTCATCCCCGGATGTCGCGGCGCACGGCAATCAGTGCTGGGGCGATCGGCCTGCTCGGGCTCGGTTCGAACCACGTCGTCGGCCTCCGTGCGCTCGCCGCCGATAACGGCGCCAAGCTTTCCCAGCATTCCAAGGCGGTCATTTATATCTTCCTTTCCGGCGGCCTCGCCCAGCACGAAAGCTTCGACCCGAAGCCGGATGCTCCGGATAGTATTCGCGGCGAGTTCGCCCCAATCGCGACGCGGACAACGGGAATCGCGATCTCCGAACACTTGCCGATGCTCGCGGCCCGTAGCGACAAGTGGGCGCTCGTTCGCTCGTTAACGCACCCGTATACGCTGCATTCGCTCGGCCACCACGTGATGCTCACCGGCCGCACGCCGACGCCCACCGGCTTCGACGGCAATCGCCCCAAGCCGACCGATTTTCCCTGCATCGCCTCCGTCGTTACCGGGCTGTTCGCCCCGCGGAACAACCTTCCGCCCGCCGCCGTGCTTCCGGAGAAGCTCGTGCACGTTTCCGGCCGCACCATCCCTGGCCAGTTCGCCGGCGAAATGGGCCCGCGCCACGACCCGTGGTTCATCGAAGCCAGCAATTATCGCGATACCAAGTACATCCACGGCGCATTCCCCGAATACGGCTTCCAGCGCTGGCAAGGGAAGATGAACCCGCCGGATTATCGCTTCGAGGCGCCGCGCCTCGAACTGTCGCACGACCTGTTCGCCGACCGCATCCAGTCGCGGAACCGGCTGCTCGATTCACTCGACCGCCAACATCGCACCCTGGACAAGGCAGCTTCGCTCGGGGAACTCGATCGCCAGCGCGAAAGTGCAGTCGCCATGCTGCTGGACGGCCGCGTGCACCGGGCTTTGGACGTTCACGCCGCGGACGGCAAGTTGCAAGATCGCTACGGCCGCAATTCATTCGGCTGGTCGCTTTTGATGGCCCGCCAACTGATCGAAGCCGGCGTCCGCATGGTTCAGGTCAATCTCGGCAACGACGAAGCGTGGGACACGCACGAATCCGCCTTCGGCAACTTGAAGAACTTCCTTCTGCCGCCGACCGATCGCGCCGTCTCGGCACTCCTCGACGACTTGCACGAACGAGGACTTCTCGACGACGTGATGATCGTGATGGCCGGCGAGTTCGGCCGCACGCCCAAGGTCTTCACCTTCGACGGGGCGAAGTCGAAGTTGCCCGGCCGCGATCACTGGGGGATGGTGCAATCGGTGTTCTTTGCCGGCGGCGGAGTGAAGGGCGGCCAGGTCATCGGTTCGTCGGACAAGATCGGCGGCTACCCGTCCACCGATCCGCAGACGCCGGAGAACATGGCCGCGAGCATTTATCACGCGCTCGGACTGCCCAAGGACATCACCTGGAAGGACGCCCTCGACCGGCCGCACAACGTCTACCACGGCGACCCAATCAAGGGGCTGGTGTGAGGGTTCGAGGGCATAGGCATACTTGCCTGTGCCCGTTCAACCCGCTGTTTGCAAGCCCGTTAACGTGCCGCTGCTCGAACCGAAATTATCCGCTTCCAGGCCCAACCGCTGCAGCATCGACACGTACAGGTTGCAAAGCGGCGGGCCGTTTTTCACATCGAAGGCGAGGTGCTGGCCGTGCCGGAAGCCGCCGCCGGCCAACAGCACCGGCAGGTTCTTGCACGAGTGATTGCTCGCGTTCCCCAGGTTTGAACTGAAGAAGACCATCGTGTTGTCGAGCAGGGTGCGGCCGGCTTCCTTCGATTGGCGGAGTTTGCCGAGCAGGTCGCGGAGTTCCTTGAGCTTCTCGGTTTCGACGATCTTCAACTGCTTGATCTTGGTGGGATCCTGGCCGTGGTGGGACAGATCGTGGTGGGCCATGGTGACGCCGGGGATTGGCGGCACGGTGCTGGCCCCGCCGAGCAGAATCGCGACGAGCCGGGTGGAATCGGTTTGCAGTGCCAGGTGCGTGAGGTCGAAAAGCAACCGGGTGCGGCCGATGAGGTCGCCGGGGTTCGGAATGTCGGTCGGTTGCTTGGCGGCGACTTTCGGCTTCGGCCTCTTGGCCCATTCCGCGGTCTTGGCCAAACGCTGTTCCAGTTCGCGGACGCTGGTGAAGTATTCGTCGAGCTTGTCGCGGTCGCCGGCGCCGACCTGGGCCTTGAGGCCGCTCGCCTGGGCGCCGACGGCGTCGAGAATGCTTTCGCCGTCCCTGAGGCGGCGGGCCTGGGCCGCCACTTCGTCCGGCCGCCCCTCGATGAACAATTTGGCGAACACTCGGCTCGGCGAAAACTCCGACGGTACCAATGCCCCGCTCCGCGTCCACGACAGGCCGAATCCTTCGCCGGACAGCGACAAGAACGGATAGCGCGTTTCGAGGCCGATCTTCTCGGCGGCGAATTGATCGATGGAAATCGTATTGCGGAAGCCGGCGCGGCGTTCGGGATGCGGCGCCGCCGTCAGGAAGCTGTAAATCGAGTCGTGGCTATTCTCAATGTCCGGATGCGACAGGCCCGAGACGACCGTGAACTCGTCGCGGTAGTCCTTGAGGACATCGAGATACGGAGTTGCGGCATAGTCCTTGCCGGCATTCTCGGGGAAGAAGGCTTGCGGGTGGAGGGAGAGCGGCGTGCAGATGAAGACCATCCGCCTTGGCGGCGCCGCTTCCTTGGCGGAAGCGGTCGCTTCGAGCCACGGCAGCGCCAGCGCCACGCCGGCGCCGCGAAGAAACGTTCGGCGAGAAAGCTGCATGGGAATACTCGTTAGATGAATGTCGAATTCGCCGCCGCAAAAAGGCGCAAAAGAAACAAAAAAGACGATAGTCGATCTTTCAATCCGTGTGCAGTAGCGCGGTTTGAAGTATGTACTTCTTGATAGAGAACGTTGGGTTTCCAAAGTTGATCAATAGGCCGTGTTCCTGGCGAACGCAACGGAGGTATCCCAGTCTCTGGGCCACGTGTTCCGACTCGATTTCGCGGACAGCTTTTAGTTCCACGATCAAGATTCCTTCGACGAACAAATCCACGTAGAAATCGCCCAAGAGCGTTCCGTCCTCATCGTACACAGTCAATGGATGCTCGGGTTCGACATGGATTCCCTGCTTGCGAAGTCGATGCGCCATCGCATTGCGATACACTTTCTCCTGATATCCATTCCTGAGATACCGATGAACTGCGAACGCCGTTTCGCGGACAATGTCACAGAGTTCAAAAACTGAATTCCAAGTCTTCTTCCTCTCCGGTTCCATTGTTCGGCTCTCCGATGTCATACGTCCAACTTCGAATGCGCAGCTATCGAATTCGGCTCGGTTTCACGCTCCCCGTTGGGTCGCGGCTAAGCGTTAATGCCATTTTGAGTCATTTGCGCTTTTCGCGGCCGCTTTCGAGTCCGCGACCATTGGATTCGCCTCGGTTTCGCCCCCCCGTTGGGTCGCGGCTAAGCATTGAAGCCCTATTGTGTCGTTTGTGCTTTTTTCGCGGCCGTTTCTTTTGTGCTTTTTTCGCGGCCGTTTTTTTCGGCGGCCGACGATCGTCTTACGCCACCACTTCGCGGCAGACCTTGCCGAACACGTCCGTCAGGCGCTCGTCCTTGCCGTTGTGGCGGAAGATCAACTTCTCGTGATCGAAGCCGAGCAGGTGTAAGATGGTGGCGTGGAAGTCGTGAACGTGAACGCGGCCGTCGACTCCGCGGAGGCCGAATTCGTCCGTGGTTCCGTGGATGGCCCCGGCCTTGACGCCGCCGCCGGCCAGGAGCATCGAGAAGCCGTACGGATTGTGGTCGCGGCCGTTCGTCCCTTCGGTCATCGGCGTGCGGCCGAACTCGCCGCCCCAAATGACCAGCGTGCTGTCGAGCAGGCCGCGCTGTTTCAGATCCTTGAGCAGCGCTGCGGTAGGCTGGTCGGCGCGAGCACAGAGCCGGGTGTGGTTCCCTTCCAAATCCGAGTGGGCATCCCAGGCGCTGCCGGCCCCGCAGTAGACCTGCACGAAGCGGACGCCGCGTTCGACCAACCGGCGGGCGAGCAAGCAGCGGTGGCCGAATGCCGCGGTCTCCTTACGGTTCAGGCCATATGCGTCCTTGGTCTTGTCGTCTTCCTTCGCAAGGTCGATGGTTTCCGGCGCGGTGGCCTGCATGCGGAAGGCGAGTTCGTAGGCGGCCTGGCGGGCGTCGAGTTGCGAATCGCCGGGCCGCTGGCGGCGATGGATATCGTTGAGCTTTCCGATAAGGTCGGCTTTGGCCCGCTGACGCGATGCATCCGAGTCGGCGGGCGGGTTAAGGTTCAAAATGGGATTTGGTCCGTTGCGGAACGGTGTGCCCTGGAAGGTGGCGGGCATGTAACCGGTGCCCCAGTTCTTCGCGCCGCCAGTCACTTCGCCGCCGTCGGTCAGCACCACGAATCCCGGCAGATTGCGATTCTCCGTGCCGAGGCCGTAAACCGCCCACGAACCGAGGCTCGGCCGGCCGGCCAGCACCGAGCCCGTGTTCATCTGGCAAACGCTGCCGACATGATTGAGGCCATCCGCCCAGCACGCCCGCAATAGTGCGAAGTCGTCGGCGCAGGTGGCCATGTGCGGCAGCCAGTCCGAGAAGTCGAGCCCGGCCTTGCCGTACTTCTTGAACTTGCGTTTGGAAGCGAGCAGGTTGTTGCCGCCCGTGCCCATCGGCGTGATGACCTTGCCGAAACTAGCCGGCAACGGTTTGCCGTTCTGCCGGGTGAGTTCGGACTTTGGGTCGGTGAGGTCGACGTGGCTCGGTCCGCCTTCCATGAACAGGAAGATGACCGACTTGGCCTTAGCAGCGAAAGGCGGCTTCTTGGGGGCGAACGGATCCGCTGAACTAGCCGCCGGTATTTCGGAGGCGAGCGCCGCGAAGGCCAGCGCGCCGAACCCGCCACCGGCATTGCGAAGGAAGTCGCGCCGCGACTGGAACAAGGGAATGTGGCTGCCCATCACACTGCTCCCCGGCGACGAATGAGAACTTCGGGAAGCCCCAAAAAGAGGCCTATTCCCGAACCGAGGGCGATCCCCCATCCCATGCGATCGGCGCTCCGCTTCTTCAATTCGTATGAAGTTTTGGCTCCCACGTTGCCGCTCAGCCAGCCGATCGGTGCAGCGACGCACGCGCCCAGAAATGTCATCATCGCAAGGCAAGCGATCCGCTGGCCGCGCTTCATGCGAAGGTATTGACTTCGCGCCAACACGCCGATTGCGGCGCCTAACATTCCGCCGCCCACAACCATGAGCATTCCCTGATCGATCATCACGCGCCCTTCTGGATCGCTCAGGAAAATCATTCCCCGAGAGATTCCAATCAAGGCTCCGCATACCGCGAATACCACTGGCGAGAACAAGGCGGCCCGGGGAGTCGGCGACAGACGAAACGTGAAACGAATGGTAGCGACGGCCGCCAAGGCCGCTATTAGTACCGGAACCAGAATCGCAAGATCACCGTTCGTCATGCCAATGTTTTAGCCGCGAGCTGAGGGGTAGGGCGTTCCCGCAACTCAGGCATCTTGAAGGCCGCGTTTTCACCCGTCGGAAGAATCTAAATCGCTTCCGGTTCCGGAGAAGGCATAGAACACGTCCGGAAAACCTGCCGATAGCCCATGTTTTCCAGTATTTTTCTACCATACCGATAGCCTTGCGACAACAACAATCCCTTGCGTCATGGCGTTCCCCGGAACTCTCGTTGATGAGCGTCCGGGAAGCGCGAATAGTTTTGGAGTGAGTCAGCGGGACGGCGGAAAATCGCACGGGGCGGGTCATCGGTGTTACTCCTCGCCGATGAGATTCGTCGCCGTCGATGACGCGGACTTACCACGATTCGTCCGGCTTCCTGACGGGCGCCGAAGGCAGCGTTTTTTTGATCCCGAGGGCGGCCGCCATGTTGCCAGTAAGGCGCAACCCAGCGGGTCGAACGGATTAGTGAAGCAACTGTTTTGCGAACGCTTTTGACGCCTTCAGGCCAAAGCGGGCAGCGGCGTCAGGAGTAGTGGCAGGCGTAGTAGCAGATTATCAGGCCTTGCCCGACTCGCGGAAAACGCTATGAAAAATGTTACTTTGGCGGGGTAGCTCAGGGGTTAGAGCAGTCGCTTCATAAGCGACGTGTCGGCGGTTCAATTCCGCCCCCCGCTATTGGATAGTTTCGACGGAAGTTCTTTTGCCGAAGTAGTTTCTACTTACCCCGGTGAGTTGCCGGGTGCGGCCCCGATTGCTTCGATTCGTGGGACAGTCCCACGATTCCGGGGAAGCACCCATGCCACGCTCACCGAAAGCAGTTCCCGCCTAGCTCTCGCATGAGCAATCAGTCCCCCTCGCGACGGGCGCACAACGCCAGGGGCAATTTCTTGTTGGCCGGAGACTGGAACGCCACGCCGGTAGCTGCCGTACGCAGCGGCGAATTGTAAAGAAAACGGCTATGCCCGATCGATACGGCATCTCGGATACTTGTCCAAGACTGCAGCATAGGTAGGGACGATTCGGAGAGTCCGCCATAGGCTTTCATTCGAAGTTGAGGCACGATCGCAGGCCTCGCAAATACGCAGAGGAACGAGGAACCGGACATCTCGGCCGTGTTTCTTTAAGTCGTGCGGATTTCGCCGAAGAACGAGCCACGTCAGCAGGGCTGGAACTAAACCGAATATTGCACACCCAAGAAGGGCCATTTTGCCGGACCTGACCGACTGCTCGACGGGGACCTCACATTCCATGCGAATCACTATGGGTAAGCGTCACATAAGTTGCTGAACGGACATCCTCAAGCAGC
>DATNBQ010000078.1:0-17769 GCA_035571955.1 Urbifossiella sp.
CGGACAGTGCTGGAAGCGCCGCCTTTTCGCGATGCCCGCAGGTCCCGCAATCCCGCGGCAATCGAACCGAAGATGAGCGGCAACGCCCGGCACATACTGATGATGCCGCCCGCGGCCACGGCGCCAGCCCCGATGTAGCGCAGATAGTTGCCGCGCAGGCCGTCCGGCCCCATGTTGCGGATCAAGCCCGGATCGCTGGCAGCAACGGGAATCGCGATCGGTCCGCCGCCCACCGCGACGAACGCCGACCCGTCGCCGTATTGTCGCTTGGCCGGCGAGACCGGCTCCGTCGCAGTTTCCCCGAAGGTCGCGATGGCCGGCCCGATCACAAAGTACGACAGCACGGCGCCCGCCATCATCAATGAGGCGATGCGCGGGCCGATCAGGAAGCCGACGCCGAGCAGTTCCGGCGAGAGTTCGCCGCTCAGTGCCGCCCCTTTCAGTCCCGTTGTTTTGCCGTTCGCCGCGGCATACAGCGGAATCGACGGCTCGGACGCCCACAACTTTCCGGCCGCGGTCAGGAACTTGTGGATGAGCGCGATGCCGAAACCGATGAAGACCATCTTGGCCGTGGCGCCGCCCTTCTCCCCGGCCACCAGCACCTCGGCGCACGCCGTCCCTTCCGGGTAAACCAGCTTGCCGTGCTGCTTGACGATGAACGCGCGGCGCAGCGGGATCATCATGAGGATGCCGAGGACGCCGCCGAGGACTGAAACTGTCATCACCCGCCATGGGTCCATCTCGAAGCCGAGCAGCAATAGCGCGGGCATGGTGACGCCGACGCCGAAGGCGATCGATTCGCCGGCGCTGCCGGTCGTCTGGACGATGTTGTTCTCGAGGATGGTGGCCTTGCGCACCTTGAAGATGCGCGAGAACGCCCGGAACAGCGTGATGGAGAGCACGGCGATGGGCACCGAAGCCGAGACGGTGAGGCCGACTTTCAGCACGAGGTAAAGCGACGACGCGCCGAACAGGATGCCGAGCAGCGCCCCAGTGAGCAGTGTCGGCCACGTGAACTCCGGAATGTGCTCTTCCGGCGGAACGAACGGCTGATGCGAATCCGACATGCGCGGGCTCGTTCGGTAATCCGCCGCGTAGACGCGACCCAACGGGGAGCGCCGCCGTCAGCGGATTGAACTACCGATTCGAGTATGGGAATTGAGGGAAGTCCGCAATGCCTGCCGCTTATGGCAGGCGGGCGGGATGATGGTGCGCGTATCGTTCGAGGCGCTCGGCGGCCGGCTTGCCGGCATTCGGGAATTGCCGCACTACGAACTGCTGCCACCTCACGGCCTCGTCGAACTGGCCGCTCTCCGCGTAGGCCGCCGCCAGGGCTTCCAGGCTGGCGGAGTCTTTCCACGCGGTCAGTTCGCAGGCTTTGCGGGCATCGGCGTGGGCCAACTTGGCGTCGCGGAACTTCGCGTCGGGGCACGCCGCGCGGAGCCAGGCCCGTTGTGCACGGGCAGCGGCATGATGTTCGTCGCAAGAGGCCACGGTGTCGAGGCTCGCCAGCGCCGATGCCCAGCTGTGCTCCTGGAGGCAGATCAGTGCGAATTGATACTGGCCGCGCACGTCGTTGGCGAGCGCCGCCTCGGCCTCGATGCTTTTATCGACGGTAGCCTCGAATGCGGTCTTCGTGCTGCCCTTCTGGTCTGGGTTGCTGTAGGAATCAGCTTGCGTTACCGGTGACGCCGTCGTCGAACGCGTCCGTATGGCTCGTGCGGCTTCTTGTATTGCAAGCGTTCGTTGAGCCCATTCCAGTGCCTGCGCTGCACGGGGATAATTGGGGCGGATGGCGATTATTTTTTCGTAGTTCGCAATGGCCTGTTGGTAGTAATGGAGCCTGGTATAGGTGACCCCTTGGTTGTAGAGGGAACTGAGGTTCTTCGAATCGATGCGGAGAACCTCTTCATAAGCATTGATTGCTTCCAGGTAACGCTTCAGTACCGCGAGAGCCTTGGCACGACCCAATAAAAACTCGACATTCTTCGGCTCGAGGGCGATCGCGCGATCGAAGTCGGCAAGGGAACCGGCAACGTCGCTCTTCTTCATGGCGCGAATTTGAGCTCGATGGAAGTACGCCCGGCCGAACTTCGGATCGATGGCGATGCTCCGATCCAGGTCCGCAAGGGCCTTATCCAATTCGCTTTTTGAAGCCCAGGCAGCGCCGCGATGGCGATAGGATTGTGCGTCCTTCGGATCGTTGCGAATGCAAGTCGTGAAATCGGCGATGGCCGCATCGTAGTTCTTCCGGCAAAAATGGACCCAACCGCGATTCGAGAGGGCGAAGAGCGATTGCGGGGCGAGGGCGACGGCGCGGTCGAAATCCGCGAGCGCCTTTTCCGCATTGCCCTTCTGCACCCACGCGATTCCTCGATGAACTGCGGCCCTAGCATTCCGCGGTTCCGCTTCGATTACCTGCGTCAGCGCGGCGATTGCTTGGTCGAATTCGCGCTTACCGAGCAATGCTCGGCAACGTTCGATCTGGAGATTTGATCGACTGGGTATTTTATACGGGACGATCATCCCTTGCGATGTATACTCGATTAAGCTGTTCTTCTCGAGAAGCGCAATCGCTTTGTCGAAATCGGCGATCGCCTTGTCCCAATCGCATTTTGCGCGCCAGCAGTACCCCCGATTTCCATAGTCGTTAACGCTCGGCGGGCCGCGCTCGATGCAAACGTTGAGGTCGTCTATTGCCTTGTCCCACTCGCCTTTCGCACACCACACTTTGCCCCGGTTCGATAAAGCCACCTCGCATTTCGGATCGAATTGGAGAGCGTGATCCAGATCGGCCAGTGCCAGGTCGAGTTTGCGCATCTCGAAATGGATGAGCGCTCGGTTCGAGTAGTGTGTACTATCCTCGGGATTCAACTCAATTGCCCGATCCTGATCCGTGATGGCCTTCGGGTAATCGTGCCGAACCATCCAAACGCTCCCGCGCATGCCGAACAGAGCGTCATTATTCGGATCGAGTTCGATGCCTCGGTCGAGATCGGGCAAGGCTTCATCCCATTCTCTTCTTGCGCAGTGAACGTAGGCACGCCCTTCCCAGCCATCGGCGTACTCGGGGTCGAGTCGAATTGCTTCGTCGAAGTGCCGTTGGGCGTCGTCCCATTGGCGAGCGAGGAAGGCCGCTTGGCCGCGTAGGGAGGCCTCCTTGGCTGCATCGCGCCGATTCTTCACGAGCGCGGGAAGCGCCAGGGCAACCGCCAGCATCACGATCAGCAGTTTGATGCGCCCGGACACGGGATCCTCCCGAATCGCCGGGCTTTACCCATGTCCGACTAAAGAGTCAAGCGGAGTGGCGAATTTCGGCGCGGCGTAGCCGCAACCAGGGGAGCGCGATGTGGGCCAATTGCCCCACATTCAAACCGGCCACAGAATGCCAAACCGGTGTGTTGGCAATGTGGCATCCTTGGCATCCTGTGGCAAAATCGCTTGTTTTGCGCGGGTCGAAGGCCGACGCGGAATCCATTGAGCCGTGTGCGATTAACGGTCCGAACAGCAATCGTAGGCACCAGCCATCCACAACCTCCCCCCTTGTGGGGGAGGTCGCCGACGAGCGAAGCGAGTCGGCGGGTGGGGGGTTTGTTTGCTTCACCGATAGCCCCCCACCCGCCGAACGTCGTCTCTGCGAGACGACCTTCGGCGACCTCCCCCACAAGGGGGGAGGTTGTAGGAGGCGACCCAACGGGGAGCGGGTGCCAACTTGTCACGGTTCACCCGGCTTGGGGCCGAAGCCCTGGGGCATGCGGAACAAGTCCGGGTCGATCAGGAAGAGTTGCCGTTTGCCGGGAAGGCCGCCGGCGTCGATGAGCACCTTGTCGCGCTGGCGGAAGACATCGACGAGCGTTCGCACGGCCAGCCGCGATTCGATGAAGAAGCGCCGCTCGGCCAACAGCTTCCGCTTCCGCTCCGCGAGTTCCATCTCGACCGCCGACAGGCTTTCGCCGTGCTTGACTCGGCGATCGCGTTCGGCGAACATACGCGCCACTTCCTCCGGCAGCAGTTCGGTTCGCACCCGATGCCAGGCGGCGAACGCGTCGCGGACGGCCCGAGCCTCTTCCACCTGCCGGTTCGCTTCGGTGAACGCGCGGCGAACCACGCGCTCCGATTCCTCGTCGGCGCGGCGCCGCGTTCGGATTGCGTCGGCCTCCGCCTCGTTCACCGTGCGGTCGCGTTCCTGGATCGCCTTGGCAACCGCGTGATACGACGACACCACTTCCGGCGGCGGATGCAGATCGTGCAGCGTGAAGCCGTCGAGAACTACGCCGAGGCCGTCCGGGGCGGCTTCCTGCAAGCGAAGGTTCAGGCGCGACAGGGCGTCGCGCTCAAGGCTGGCCCGGCGAACCGTCAGCAGTTCCTGGAACCGCTGCCCGGCGACGAGTTCGCGCAGCACCGATTCCGCCGCCGAACGAATGGTCGCGTCCGGGTTGGCCGCGGCGAAGGCGAACTTCCGCGGCGCGCCGATGCGATAGCGCACCGTGGCGAGAATTTCCACGAGGTCGCCATCCCCCGTGATCATCACGGCTTCATCGGTGATCGGCGTCGCTCCCTCCAGATGCTGGCTGGACCAGCCGAGCGCGGCCTCGGCGCGGTTGGTTGGCCGCTTGTCATCGGCAACCGAGCGGAAGCCGATCTCGACGGTGCGAAGTTCGGCGGGGCGAAGGCGAACGATGGTTTCGATCGGCGTCGGCCAGCGAACGTGCAAGCCCGGTTCCAGGTCCGCGGTGAGTGCCCCGAACCGCTGCACGACGCCGACCTCGCCGACTTCGATTACCACAAGAGCCGTACTGAGCCAGGCCAAGAGCGCGATGGCGGCGACGGCCGCGGCCACGCTCTTCCGCCGATGGGCGATCCCGTGCAGAAAGGCGTCGAAGCGAACCGCGTCGAACCAGCGGCCGAAGGCATGCGCCGAATCGCGGGCGCGCACGATCGCCGGATTGCTCGCGGTGCGTTCGAAGCCGAGCAGCCGCATCGAATTCAACAGGACGAGCAGCGAACCGACTTGATGGTAAAGCACGCCGACGAGCGGAGCCTTTTCGTACCACGCCGGCGGCGCGAACAGCGGCCACAACCAACCGGTCAGCAGAATGCCGACGAGGTTGACGCCGAACGCGAAGATGAAAATGTTCTGGCGGATGATGCGGACGGTTTCGCGCGAGAGTCGGACGAGGAGCGGCAACTGGTGCAGCGGCTCGCCCATGATCACGATGTCGCCGGCCTCGGCAGCGACATCGGTTCCCGTCCCGACGGCGATGCCGACAGCGGCGCGGGCCAGTGCCGGAGCGTCGTTGATGCCGTCGCCGACGAAGGCAACTCCGCCTCGCGCGACCCAGGCGGCTTTATCCGCGGGTAAGAGTTCCGCATGAATCTCGGTGATGGGAAGCTGTTCGGCGATGGCCCGGGCGACGGCGCTGCGATCTCCGGTAAGTAATGCGAGCGGGGCGATGCCGAGTGCGCGAAGGTTGGCAAGCATCGCGGCGGCGCCCACGCGAAGGCGATCGCGGGCACCGATGGCGCCGAGGATGGTGCCGTCCTTGGCCACGAGCAGCGAGGTTTGCCCCGCGGCATCGAGGCGCTCCAAAAGGGCCGCCGCTTCGGGAGGAATCGCGATTCCCTGTTCTTCGAGCAATCGCCTCGTTCCAACGAGATAGCGGGCGCCGGCCGCGGTGGCGGCAACCCCGGCGCCGGGATGCGCTTCGAACGTTTCGGGTTCCACCGTCGCGATGCCGCGCTCGGCCGCCGTTTGCAAGATCAATCGAGCCAGCGGATGCTCGCTCTTCTGCTCTGCGATGGCGGCGGCCCGCAGCACTTCGTCCGGCGGAGCACCGTTCAAACCGATGACGTCGCCGAGCTCCAGCCTTCCCTCGGTGAGGGTGCCGGTTTTGTCGAAGGCAAAAGCCGATACGCCGGCGAGTCGTTCGAGGGCCGAGCCGCCCTTGATGAGGACGCCGGTGCCGGCGAGGCGGCCGAGGGCAGCGATCACCGCGGCCGGCGTCGCCAGGATCAAGGCGCACGGGCAAGCGACCACGAGCACGCCGAGCGCCGGGTAACTGGCCATCCGCATCGCCGCGTTCCAACTCGGCTTCGGCCCGCCATCGGGCGGCGTGGAGTTCATTTGGAATAGCACGTTCCCCAGGAAGGTGAGCAGGGCCAGGCCAAGCACCGCGGGAAGAAAGTATTTCGCCAGCCGATCGGCTTGCCGTTCCAGCGGCGCCTTGTCCTTCAATGCCGCCGCGGTCAATTCGATCACTTGCCCGGCGACCGTTTGATTGGCGACCTTTTGCGCATCCACCGTCAGTGAGCCGTTGACGACGATGCTGCCGGCGAGCACCGCGTCGCCCGGACCCCTGTCCTGCGGGATGCTTTCACCCGTCAAGGCGCTGGCATCCACCGCGGATCGGCCGTCGAGCACCGTGCCATCCACGGGGATGCGGCCGCCCGGCTTGACGACGATCCTGTCGCCGACCAGGACATCCGATGTGAAGGTCCGCACTTCCTGGCCGTCGCGAAGCACCCAGCAGCGCTGCGGGAAGAGTTCGGCGAGCGATCCGAGGGCCCGCTGCGTCCGCGCGAATGTGAAAGCTTCCAGGCATTCGCCGGCGAGGCCGATGAACACGACCTCGGCGGCCACCAGTTCTTCTCTGAGCACGATGGCGGCGAGGCAGGCGATGGCCAGCGCGAGGTCGGCTCCGATTCGCCCTTCGAAGAGGCTCTCGAGCGAATTGTAAAGGACGCGGGCGCCGCCAATGACGGCCGCGAGCAGGGCCAATCGGTAACCGAAGAGCCGCGGCGGCCAGGTGGGAATTTCAAGGCCTTGGCCGGCGAGCCAGCCGGCCGCGAGCGGCCACAGATCGGCGGCCAGCAACCCGCCGACCAGAGCCGTCAGTGCGTACAGGCCCAGCGGCGCTTCGGAGCGGAACGGTTCGTCGGCGGTGGAAATCTGGCGGTGCATGTGGCGGTGAGGCCACTTTATGAATGCTCTCGGCTGGAGCAATGCAATCGCGATTCGGCCTTGAACGCCGCGGCTCGCCGGGATACACCAAGCGTTTCTTCCTGCTCGCACCCGACCCGGCCCATGCCAGACAACAACGATGACGAGTCCGTCGGCGACATCCTGAAACGCAAACGTGGTAAGATCAGGCGAGCGGCACTTCCCGCTGGTTCGCCTTCCTGGGACGACGTTCGACCCACGACGACCACGACCATCCAGCCGGATTTTGATATCCGAGGTGAGTCATGGGCAAGCATCAAGCGAAAAGCGCAGCAGCGAAAAACGGGGGATCGTACCATCCGCCAGTTGCTCACGGACGGCGAGTACGAAAAGTAGAGCCGTTCAGAATCCTATTCGAGATCGTCGCCAGCCTCGAAGCGGCTCACATTTCCCACGCGGTCACTAAGTATCGCTACGATGCAGTGTCCATTGTGGCGCACTTGCCTGGGGAGCGCTGGGAGATCGACATCCTCGAAGATGGCGATTTGGACTTCGAACGGTTCGTGAGCGATGGCCAGATCCTTGAACGGGAAGACTTGAACGTATACATCAAGCGTTTCGCCGATTAATTCGTTAGGTCGTTGCCCATGCCCTCCGATAGCGAGACGGTCCGCGAGATTCTAAGAGGAAACGCGGCGCGATTCGCCAGGCGCCTCTCGAACCCAGCTCTCCAAGCTGGGACGATATACTCGAACTTACTTGGCTGAAAGTACGATTCCGAGCCTCGATAGGAGAGCCCGGATTTCACACAATCGAAAAGTTACTCGGCGACCGGAGGTTTGACAAATGAACCAGTTCATTGTTACTCCGACTCCACAATCCACGATCCCGCCGTTCCAAAAGTTTCTCGGTTTTTTAGATCGAATGGACCAGGCAAAAATGCCTTATCATATTTCCCATTTCCGAGAGGAAACGATTGCGCTCGAACTCGCGGTTCCTGGGAGCGATGGGAAATCGAATTCTTCGCGGACGGTCGCATCGAGGTCGAGCGATTTCGTAGCGACGGGCACATTGCCGACGAATCCGTCCTCATTGAATTGTTCACGACCTTCGCTTGACCCCAGGATGCAATGGCCCCCGATTCGGAACTCGTACTGATCTTTGATTTCGGCTCGCAGTTCGGGCAACTGATCGCCCGGCGGGTGCGCGAATTGAACGTCTTCTGCCAGGTCGTGCGCCACGATCTTTCCGCGGAGCGCGTCCGCGAGTTGAAGCCGCGCGGCATCATCTTTTCCGGCGGGCCGGCCAGCGTCTACGAACCCGGCGCACCGCGCTGCGACACCAAACTCTTCGACCTCGGCATTCCCGTTCTCGGCATCTGCTACGGAATGCAACTGGCCTGCCACGTGCTCGGCGGCTCGGTCGGCGGCAACTGCCACACCCGCGAATACGGCCGGGCCACGCTCACCGTCGCGGACCCCAATTCCATCTTCCGCGGCTACCCCAAGGAATCGACCGTCTGGATGAGCCACGGCGACCAGGTGCAAAGCGTCGCCGCGGACTTCATCCCGTTGGCCGCCACGGATACTTGCCCCGTCGCCGCCGTGAAGCATCGCACGCGCCCCGTCTTCGGCCTGCAGTTCCATCCGGAGGTGAGCCACACGCCGCACGGCAGCCAGATACTCGCGAACTTCCTCCGCGATGTCTGCGGCTGCCAGGGGCTGTGGAAGGTGCAGACGTTCATCGACCGCACGGTGAACGAAACCCGCACTCGCGTCGGCTCCAATCGCGTCATCTGCGGGCTCTCCGGCGGCGTCGATTCCAGCGTCTGTGCCGCGTTATTGTTGAAGGCCATCGGCCCGCAAGTCGCCTGCATTTACGTGGACAACGGCCTGATGCGTGAAGGCGAAACCGACGTGGTGAAGCATACGTTCCGCGACTGGTTCAAGGCCGACCTGCACGCCGTCGATGCCCGCGAGCGCTTTCTCGACGCCCTTCGCGGCGTCACTGAACCGCAGGAGAAGCGCAAGATCATCGGTCGGGTTTTCATCGATGTGTTCAAACACGAAGCCCGCTCGATTCCCGACGCCAAGTTCCTGGCCCAGGGAACGCTTTACCCGGATGTGATCGAGAGCGGCGGCGCCGCCGACGGAACGGCCGCCACCATTAAACTGCACCACAACGTCGGCGGCCTGCCGGCTCAACTCGGCTTCGAACTGATCGAACCGCTCCGCGACCTGTTCAAGGATGAAGTCCGCAAGCTCGGGCTGGAACTCGGCCTGCCGCCGGATGTGGTCTGGCGGCATCCCTTCCCCGGTCCCGGCCTCGCCGTCCGCTGTCTCGGCGAAATCACCGAGGACAAGCTCGCCATGCTGCGCCAGGCCGATCGCATTTTCATCGACGAACTGCACAAGTCCGGCTGGTACCGCAAGACCGCGCAGGCCTTCGCGGTGCTGTTGCCCGTGCAATCGGTCGGCGTGATGGGCGATTGCCGCACTTACGAGAATGTGGTCGCCTTGCGGTGCGTGCAGACGGACGACTTCATGACGGCGGACTGGTCGCGCTTGCCGGAAGATTTGTTGGCCCGCGTAGCCACGTCGATCATCAACAAGGTGAAGGGCGTGAACCGCGTGGTGTACGACATCAGCAGCAAGCCGCCGGCCACCATCGAATGGGAATAGACATCGTTTAGCCGCGACCCGGAGGGGAGCGTGCCCCTGTCAGTCGCGGCTCTGTGCTCTCGATTCAAAACGAAAACTGCAAGCCGAGCGTCATTCCCTGCGCCCAAAACGACGAACTCGTGAAGGGCACCAGCGGGTGCACCATGCCGTCGAACGTGTTGTCGATCTGGTTGCCGGGGCGGACGACGCTGCTGAGGCCGATGATGTTGTAGCCGATGGTGCCGCGGAGAAACGGCGTGAACTGGTAGCCGACATTGAGCGACAGTGCCGGGGCCAGGGCAAACCGGTTCATGGAATAGGTTCCGGTTTGCAGCGTCGCGAAGTTGCCGCCTTGCAAAAAGACGGAAGACGCATTCACCGGGTTCACGGTGGTCGAACCGTTAATGGTGACCACCTCGTGAGTGTTGCCGAGGGCGAGGGTACCGGTGCCGTTGAACGACCAGCGATTCATCATGTACTGGAAGCGGAGCCCGGCCTGGCCGCCGACGAACTCGTTGCGGGTGCCGAACTGATCGAGTACGGTCACCGTCGATCCCGGCGGCGCCGTGGCCAGCGTGTTGCCGGCGTTGTCCGTGTACACTGTGTTCGTGAAAAGGGCGGAGTTCGCCGTGATGTCCAGGTGTTCATCGAGTTGCAAATAGCGGATGCCGCCGAGCAGGTTCACCGTCCAGGCTTCGTTGCGAAGCAGATTGTACATTCCGTTCACTTCGAATCCCCAGAATGCCGTAGTGGCGTGCACATCCACCTGGCCGGTCTCCACGCCGGGGGCGCTCACCTGGGTGACAAATGGAGCGCCGACCACCGGTTCGTTGATGACGAATGAGCCGGCTTGCGAATGGTCGTTGGCGCCGAAGCCGGTGTTCTGTTGACCGATGACGAAGAAGTTACCCTCCGCGGCCCAGGTGTGGGACGGTTCGAGCCAACCGCCGAAGGTGAGGCGAGCGCCGCCGGACGCGGAGAAGTTGAGCGGCTGGTTCAACGACGCGGTGCCCGGCGCCCCGAGCGCGCCGGCATTGTCGCCCTGCGACGCGGGCCCAGTCGTGATCAATGGCACCGACAGCGGTTGGGCCTTCGACCACCAGATGAGCGTTTCGATGCCGAACCAGAGATTCGGATTGCTGGCGGGGTCGCCGCGATAGAGCCGCACCGGCGGGCCGTACATTCCCGGGGGCGGCGGCCCATACATGCCGGGAGGATACATTCCCGGCGGCGGGCCGTATGGGCCGTAAGGACCAACCGGCGATTGCCCCGGCATGGTTCCCGGCGTTCCGGGCAATGGCGAGCTGGGGTAGTTAGGCAGGGGGGTCGTACTGGGTGGGATAATCACTTGCGGAGGATTGCCCGGCTGCGGCGCTCCGGACGGCAGCGGATCGGGAGGCGGCAGCGGCACCGATTCCTGGGCACGCAGCTCGCCGCTAATGCCAAGGCCGCAAGCGATTATCAGCAGAATCCCGTGGCGCATGGCGATCCTCCTTGATCTCCCCCCGCGTTCGGCTCCGCCGCGCTGTTCACGAACTGGAATGCACGGCGAACCGCTGCTTGCGCCTCCACTCGATCCTCAGGGCGACGCGATTGGCCGCCGAATAGCGTGGACTGCCGTCCTTGGGAACGGGAAAATCGAACGTGAGACGCGCCAGCGATGCCCGGACTTATCCATGCAGGTATCGGGCTCGCCAAGTTGTCGTCGGGCACAGCCCGACCTACGGGCGGATTTGTAGGTCGGGCTGTGCCCGACGATCCGGAACTCCAGGAACGGTAGGCGCCTCCGTTTCCAGTCACCGACGAACCTTCGAAATGGCTTTACGCTTGCTCTTGGACATTCGACTCGTGAATCCCCGCAACCGCTTCACGCGGCGCGCCTGATACGCTCCGATTTTTCCCGCGAGGGGATGGGCGGCATCGAATCTCAAGTGGGTGATGGAGATGACGAGCACATTGTCGGCGCCGCTCGATCGAATGCCGCAAGCAACGCCGCCGTCATCCCCGAGATACGCCACAGTGTCGATCGCAAGGACATCGTTAACCTGAATGCCGGCCGTGTTGCCGCGAAGCGCCATGACGAGTTGCGGCGTCGCGATGGCCTGCGTCGGCAGGCATTCATCCAGTTCCCGAAGCAGTTCCGAGGCTTCGTACGGATCGTCGATCATGGTTCGTACTCCGTTACGAAAGAGAAGGGGCCTCAGTCAACTTAGGGAAATGAAGCGCATGACTTGATGGACGCGTAAAGATTTCTCGCCATGGACTCGCTTCTTTCGCGAATCCACGGCGCGCGAGCGTTGGCACGATCGTGCCCGGCTAGCCCACGAAAACGCCGTCGTTGAGAACGGCGCCGTGGAACGGGTCGAGTTGCTCGAAGTCGGTCGGCTCGGCGCCGCCGAAGTTTTTGCCGAGGTAGACGCGGGCAAAACTCGCCTCGTCGGAACCGGTCGCCACGGCCACATCGGCGCGGCTGTCGCCGTCCGCATTCACCGTGGCCACGCGGACGCCGCCGCGCGAACTGCTGTCGCCGGCCAGGAAGAAGTTGGAGAGCGGATTGGCGACCGCGGCGATCGAGCCATCCGTCAGCAGCGACTTGCCGCTGATGGTGAGCACTTCGGGTCCGCCGCCGGGGCCGGCGCCAAAGATCAAGTCGCCAAAGCCGTCGCCATTCACGTCGCCGATGGCGAGATAGGCCCCGTTGCGGAGGGCGTCGCCGAACGCGAAGAAGTCGCCGACGAGTCGGTCGGCCGCGGCGACGCCGTCGGTGGTGAGTGCCTTCGTTCCGTTGATGACGACGATGCGGGGACCGCCGCCGAAGCCGGCCGCGACGGCGAGATCGGGCACGCCATCGCCGTTGATGTCCCCGACGGCGGCGCGGGCCCCGCCGCGGAAGTTCGGGTCGATGGTAAAGTAATTGGCCCGTTCGGTGAGACCGGTGTTCGTCAGCGAGAAGATGCTGATCCGCGGCCCGCCGCCCTGGTCCGGCGTCACCACGAACTCATCACGGTTGTCGCCGTCGAAGTCCCCCGTCGCCACGAAGCCGCCGCCCGTGAAGTTGCCGCCGAACGGATCGAACGGAGCGACGAGCACCGTCGCGTTGTCCGCCCCGCTGATTACGGCGACGCGAATTGGCACGCCCGGTCCGGTCACCATGATGGTGTCGGGAATGCCGTCGCCATCGACGTCGCCGGTGGTGGCGCGAATGTCCGCGCCGGTGATTCCGGGCATGGAGATCGTTCCGATCGGCGAACCGAATGCGCCGCTCGCATTGGGCGAGTACAGCCTGGCCTTGCCGTCCACCGAGCCGCCGACCGCGAGGGCCGGGGAGAGCGATACCAAATTCTGAACCGTCAGCGTGAAGCTCTGGCTGGCATCGGTGCCGACGCCGTTGGAGGCATTGATGGTGAGGGTCGCGACGCCGGCGGCCGCGGTGCTATCGACCGCAATGGTGCCGGTGGCTGGATTGAGGGTAACGCCGGTCGGCAGAGTGGTCGCCGCGGAGAAAGTCGGGGCCGGAAACCCGGTCGCGGTGACGGTAAACGTGCCGCCCTTGCCCACGGTGAATGCCGCGGAGGAACCGCTGGTGATGGCCGGCGCTTGATCCGCGGTCAGCGTGAAGATTTGCGAGTCATCCGTGCCGATGCCGTTGGAGGCGTGGATGGTAATGGCATAGTCGCCGCCGGCGCCGGCCGCCGGAGTGCCGGTCAGCGTGGCCGTGCCGTCGCCGTTGTCCGTGAAGGTGACGCCGGCGGGCAGAGCCCCGGTTTCGGAGAGCGTCGCCGTCGGCACGCCTGAGGCAACCGCGGTGAAGGTTCCCAACGAGCCGACGGTGAACGTCGCGGAACTGGCGCTGGTGATGATCGGAGCTTGCTGGACGGTGAGGGCGAAGCTTTGCGTGGCGTCGGCACCAACGCCGTTGGCAGCCGTGATGGTGAAGTGGTAAACGCCGCCGCTGCCGAGGTCCGGCGTTCCGGCAAGCGTCGCCGTGCCGCTGCCGCCATCGACGAAGGTGACGCCCGGAGGCAGCGAGCCGCTCTCCGAGAGCGCCGCGGCCGGGAAGCCCGTCGAGGTCACGGAGAACGAGTCGATCAGGTTTTCGGTGAAGGTGGCGTTGTTCGCGCTCGTGATCGCCGGGGCTTGATCGACCGTCAGCGTGAAGTCCTGGGTAGCATCGGGGGAGACGCCATTGGATACCGCGATGGTGAATGTGTAGCTTCCGCCGGTCCCGGCTGCGGGCGTGCCGGTCAGCGTGGCGGTGCCATCGGCGTTGCCAATGAGATTTACGCCAGCCGGAAGCGATCCCGACGTTACGGCAAACGCCACATTGGGAACGCCGGTGGTCGTGACGGTGAACGAGCCGAGGGAACCGACGGTGAAGGTCGCCGCGTCGCCGCTGGTGATGGCCGGCGCTTGTTGAACCATCAGCGTGAAGCTCTGCGTGGCATCGGTTCCAATGCCATTTCCAGCCGTGATCGTGAAGGAATACGTTCCACCGCTTCCGAGATCGGGCGTTCCCGCGAGGGTCGCCGTGCCATTGGCGTTATCGACGAACGTCACGCCGCCCGGCAGCGCCCCTGTCTCGGAGATCGTCGCAGCGGGGAAGGCCGCCACCGTAACGGTGAACGAGCCGGCCACGTTCTCGGTGAAGGCGGCCGAGTTCGCACTGGTGATGCGCGGCGCCTCGTCGATGGTCAGCGTGAAGCTCTGGGTGGCGTTCGGCGTCACGCCGTTGGAAGCCGTGATCGTGAAGACGAACGTGCCGCCGGTCCCAGTGGCCGGCGTGCCAGAAAGCGTGGCCGTGCCGTCGCCGTGATTCACGAAAGTTACGCCGGACGGCAAGCTCCCAATCTCACTGAGATTGGCCGCGGGGATGCCGGATGCGGTCACGTCGAATGAGCCCAGCGTCCCCACGGTGAAGGTCGCGGCGTTGCCGCTGGTGACTTGCGGCGCCTGGTCCACGGTCAGCGTGAAGCTTTGCGTGGCGTCGGGGCTCACACCGTTGGAAGCCGTGATCGTGATGGGGTAAGTTCCCCCGGAGCCGAGAGCGGGGGTTCCCGCGAGCGCCGCCGTTCCATTGCCTTGATCCACGAAGGTCACGCCGTTCGGCAAGGCTCCGGATTCGGACAGCGCGGCCGTCGGAACTGCCACGGCCACGACGCCGAACGATCCGGGCACGTTCTCGGTGAAGGTCGCCGAGTTCACGCTGGTGATCTGGGGCGCCTGGAGCACGTTGAGCGTGAAGGTCTGCGTGGCATCGGCGCCGATGCCGTTGGAAGCCGTGATTGTGATGACGTACGTTCCGCCAGTTCCTGGAGACGGCGTTCCGAATAGTGTCGCCGTGCCGTCGCCGTTGTCCAAGAAGCCGGTGCCGGCCGGCAGCGAGCCGGTGTCGGAGATCGTGGCATTCGGCGCCGCCATTGTCGTCACGGTGAATGTTCCACTCGAACCCACGGTGAAAGTGTCGTTATCGGCACTGGTAATGGCCGGCGCGACGCCGAGATTCACCGTCAACGTGAAGAGTTGCGTCACCGTTCCCGCGGGATTGGTGGCGGTGAACGAGATGGTCGGCGACCCCGGGGCGGTCGGCGTGCCACTGAGGATGCCCGTGCCGGAATCGAAACTCAGCCCGCCCGGCAAACTCCCGGTGAAACCGAGCGTCGGCGTCGGATCGCCCGATGCCGTCACCTGGAACGAGTTGTTCTTCCCGGTGAAGAAGGTGGCGTTGTCGGCGCTCGTGAACAGCGGCGACTGCACGACCGTCAGCGTCACGGCGTTTGCAGAGTAACCGATCGCATACTCTTGAGTTCCCACGGTGACGATGGGCCCGTTGCCGAAGGTTCCCGTGATGACGTTGGCGCCGGTGGTCTGGAGAATCGTGAACTGAGTCCCGACGGGGAAGACTTGGTTGGGATTGATGGAGAGCGTGCTGCCGCCCAAATCGACGTTGCCCGAGGCCAGCAGCCGATCGACTCCACCCGGCGCCGTGGCGAACACATCCACGGCGTAGGTCGACCCGCCGGTGAAATTCACGCCGCCGGTGGCCAGCGTGCCGACCGCGCCGACTCCGACGGGGTCCACCGTGCCATCGACTGTGACGGCATAAGCCGATGTCAGCGCCATTTGCGAAGGAACAATGCCGTTGAATGTCGCGGGATCAGAACCCGTTTGCGGGAATTGCGAGGACGAGATCAGGGCCTTCGCGAACGTGCCGCTGCTGCTGTACTCATAGATCGAGCCGATGAAATCGTGGGGGTGGCTGGTGGTCGGCCCATTGTTGCCGAAGTTGGCCAGGAGCATGTTCCCCTGGGCATCGAAGAGAATTCCGTAAGGGAACTGGAGGCCGAGGCTGCCGTTGCCGCTGGCATCGCCAGTGACCGGGACGAACTTTTCATCGAAGCTGCCGTCGGAATTGAAGCGCGCGACCTGGCCGGCGCCATCGAAGGCGCCGAGGTCCGCCACGTACATCTTGCCGTCCGGCCCCCAGGCGAGGCCCGAGGGGAATTCGAGCCCGGCCGAGGCGGCGGCTGCGGGAGAGATGAACACCGCAGGCACTCCTGGAGTGCCATCGGCGTTGGGAATGGAAGTCGCGTTATCGGTCCCCGCCGTGTTGACGTAAAGGGTATGAGCGTCGCTGCCGTTGACGCCGAAAGCCAGGCCGGCCGGTTGTGCGAGAGCCGTGGAGGCAAGAACGGTAAACGTGTTCGCGTAACTCAGGGAACCGCCGGAATTCGTGGTGTCGAAACGAATGACGTTGCCGTGGAAGACGCCGCCCGTGCTGAAGCCATCGCCGAAGCCGGCATTCAGGCTGACGTACAGTTCGTTGCCGTTAAAGATGATCCCCGAGGGATTGAAATACGCGGCGCCCTGGGCCGTCGCGATCGCTTCCAGTTGCGCCGTGCTGATGAACGTCGACAGGCTCTGCGTCGTCACGTTGTACTGGAGAATCGAGTCGGACGGGTTGAGCGGGTCGGGCGACTCGTTGGCGATGTAGAGATTGCCGTCCGGGCCGACGACGACGCCGCTGGCGAACTGCAGCAACCCGCCGGAATTCGGCGGCGCCAGCGTCGCCAGCACGTCGCCCGTGGATTCATTGAACTCGTACAACGCCCCATCGTAATAGGAAGTCGCGTAAAGGACCGGCGTCGGCGCGAACGTGCCGGTGCCCGTCAAGGTGACGCCGCTGCCAATTCCCACGGTGCCCGTCTGCAGGATCGTGCCGATCGCGGCAACGGTTCCCGAACCCGAGATCGCGCCGCCGATCGCCAGATGGTGCGTGCCGTTACTCGATACGTTGAGATCGCCGTTCATCCCGATCGGGGCATTGATGGCGTCGCCGCCCTGAGCCTGATCGATGATGCTCGCGGTTCCCGAAGCGACGTCGAAGTTCAAGGAACCGCCGTTGGCGACGATGGTGTAAGTTCCCGACGTGCCGCCGGAACCGAGAGCCAGCGAGCCGACGGTGATGTCGGTATCGAGGGCAATGGTTTGGTTGCCGACGAGGTTGGCGGTGAGATTGGCAACGTCGCCGGCCGCATTGGGGAAGCCGCCGCTCGTGCTGCTCCAGTTGGCGGCATCGTCCCAGGCATACTGGCCGGGAAGTGTCGGCGTCCAGGTGAAGACGGCGGGCACGTCGCGGGCCTCGAGCGCTTCGGCCTGGAGCCGGCACGGTGGATTCTTCCGCGCGTTGCGAATTGGCCGCTGGGGCCGCCGCGCGAGCCATGACTTCAGAGTGGTGCCGAGCATGAACGGTCTCCTGCGTCAAAGGGTGCGGATTCGTGGGGGTGTATTCAGGAGCTTCGCCGGAATCGCAGCTGGGGTCGGCGAGAACTGGGGCAATTTCGAGGAGAATCCTTGTAAGGGACCGATTGGTGAATATAAAAAGAATTGGGCAGGTGTCAATATGAAGAGGCGGGTTTTACGCATCTTCGGTAGGTGAGAGAAGCTAGGTAAGTCTCATGGCCCTGTCATGAAAGATGGAACCGCGACCCTGGAATTCCCCTCCATGCAAGCGCGCCGCGCCTTCACGCTCATCGAACTTCTCGTCGTCATCGCCATCATCGCGATCCTAATCGGCTTGCTTCTTCCCGCGGTTCAGAAAGTCCGCGCCTCCGCCGCCCGCGTCCAGTGCCAGAACAACCTCAAGCAGATCGGCATCGCGCTCCATAACTA
>DATNBQ010000079.1:0-16149 GCA_035571955.1 Urbifossiella sp.
AGTTCCGTCCGCGAGCCGCCATCGAGCTTGATCTCGACCGGCTGCTGATGAGCCAGATCGACCGAGATCAGGTCGAACGATTCGCGCGGCGTGCCCTTGAACTTGGTGACCTTGAGGGTCGCGCTGTTGCCGATCGGCCGGCCGAGCGCTGCCTTCACCTTCACCTTGTAGACGCCGCTGAAGGCGCTGGCCGCCGTGTAAATCTCGGAGCGTCCGCCCTCGTTGCCGTTCGGGTCGTCCTTCAGGTCGAGGATGTCGGCCTGAAGCACGCCGCCCGCCGTGGTCCGCTTGTCGGTCGCGGAGCAGGTCGAACCGACCGGCTCGGCCACCACCAGGTCGAGGTCGGCCGGCCCTTGCCACAGCAGTTCGATCACGAGGTCGCGCTGGGTTTGCTCGAGCAGAGCCTTCCGCACGCTGTCGGCCTCGATCCCCGCCGCCTGGTACTTGCTGACGAACTTCGGCAGCAAGGCGCGTGTGCGGGCGTGGTAGTCGACGCCGTCGGTCGTCGGCCAATCGCGATGGAGCAAGTTGACCGCCGCCCAGGCCACGGTATCCGGCGTCACGTTCTGGGCGTCCACGGCGTAGGCCAGGGCGTTGGCGTACGGGCCAGGTTGATCCGGGCCGAATTCCGCGGCCTTCTGGCAGAAACGGACGGCCAAATCATTGTGCTTCAACTCGGCCTCGGCCTTGGCCCCCTTGAGGTACGCCTTGGCGCTCTTCGGATCGAGGTCCATGGCGGAGAGGGCGGCCCGCTCGACTTCCACCGGGTCGGCCTTGCTCATTTGCAGAGCGACGGTCAGGGCCTCGTGGGCCCATTCATCCGTGGAGAGCCCCTTGCGGAGGTTCCCCTTGAGCACTTCGGCGGCGTGGCCGTATTCGTCGAAGTCCATCAGGAAATCGGCGACCGCCACGATGAGGCTCGGATCGGTGACCGTCCAGTCGATGGCCTGGTTCCACATCCGCTTGGGATCCTTGCTCAGCTTCTTCATGAGCGCCACCGGATCGACCTTGGGATCGACGATGGTTGGCTTCTTGCCGTTAATGACGAGCGGTTCCTGGACGAGCGGGGTCTTGGGCTTCGGCTTGACGGCCACGGGGTCGCGCGGATTGACCGGCTTGACCGCGGGGTTGGGCCGCGGCGTGTTGGGGCCGATAACGAGCGGCGCGTTCTTGGCCGGGCGAGCGTTGACGAAGCCGCCGGCGTCCATCTTGAGCTACATGGTGCCGGAGCCCATGTACCGCGAGCTGCCGCGAACGACGAGCGCCTTGGCCGGCGGATAGTAGCCGATCGAGTGCCGCTGCGCGGGGGGCAGGATCGGTTCCGGCGGCGGCTCGTCCGGGTTTTCCGGCGGGGCCTGCGGCGACTGTTCCCACTCGCCCTTGGCCACGGTTTCCATGATGACCTGGATGAGGAGTCGTTCCTGGGTGCCGCCCTGGAGGCCGAACTGTCCGCCGAGGTTGCCGAACTGTCCGACGTTGTTGCCTCCCTGGCCGCCGCCGCCGAGGCCGACGATGCCGTTGCCGCCGTTCATGTTGAACTGATTGCCGCCGCCGCGCTGGCCGCCGCCGCCGGGGGGCGCGAGGCCGCCGCCGCCCCCGTTATTCTGCTGGCCGCCGATGAAGTTCCGCAGGCCGCCGCCGTAAAGGCTCGCTTGCCCGTAAATCGCCAGCGTCTGCTGTTGAACGCCCAGGTTCTGATACAGCGATTGCTGGCTGACCGCCTGCGGAATCGGAATCACCAGGTCCGCGACCGGGAAAACGCGGGTGACCTTCTCTTCCATGCGCGCCTGATACGATGTGATCTCGATGTAATCGGGGCGGACGACGTAGGTCACTCCGGTAACCGGAAGAGCCCGCAGGTAAACGTCGAGGAACGTACCCACCGGCATGCCGTTGAGGCTGGTAACGGAGAGCTTCTCGGCCTTGGCGGTATCGAGCTGCGCGGCCATGTCGCCGAGCGCCGTCTTGTTGACGACGAACGTCACTTCGTACTTCTTGGCCATGTCGCCGAGCACTTCAGTGAACGGCGTAGTTTGCAGGTCCTTCTCGTAATTGACGCGCGGCCCTTCGATGTACGGGTTGTCGCCGAGGATGGTGCGAATCTTCTCCTGCATCTTGGACGGTTCGGCCCCGAGAATGGAGTTCTCGTACTTCTCCTTGCGGTTGCCAGTGAGTTCACGCCAGACGGCGGCAGGCGGGAAGTGCACAGGCGGCTCATCGGGATAAGGAATGTGCGACTTCTCCACCTGCATCATGGTGAGCAGGAAGCGGTCGTCGCGAATGCGGACGAGTTCGCGCCATTCGCGGAGTTGCGTGGCCTGCTGGCCAATTTGGTAGCTGGCCGTGACGCTCGGCGGAATGTCCTGGCCGCGGGCGACCCGGTCGTGGATCATCAGCTGCGCTTCCTGGTAAGCCAGTTCGAAGCGGGCCTGCTGCATGAGTTGCTTGAAGGAATCGATCTTGGCCTTGGTGCGGTCTTCCTCGGCCTGACGAAGGTCGAAGGCGTTGAGGGTTTGCCGGGTCTTGGCGATCTGTTCGCGTTCGGCGGCGGCCCTGCGCTTGATCTCTCCCCCCTTGCGGAACACTTCGTCCATCTTCGCGGTCAGGGCGGTGGCCAGCGTGGTGCGGGCCGCGTCGCTGATGCCGCCATAGCTGAGCACGTCGTCGCGCTGCCGCTTCAAGTTGAGGTAGGCCTGATCCGGATCGGTGCGAAGCAGGCGGCCGGCTTCCAGGATCGTCTGGTCGACGAGAACGCGGTAGCGCTGTTCCTCGATGCGGCGCAGGTTCTCGGCCTGGCGAATCAGGTCCGCCGGGGCCGGGGGCTGGGCGCCGGTATTCGGCGGCGGGGGCGGCCCCTTGGGCGGTTCCTGCTTTGCGATCTCCTGAAAAGCGATCTTGGTCGCTCCCTTGGTATCGATCTTCAGGCCGTCCTTGGTCGCGGCGATCTTCTTTTCCAGTTCGGCCTTGGTCAGGCGGCCGGTCTTCATCTTGTCCACGAGCGTGAGGCCGGCGTTCGCTTCGATGTCGCTCGGGTCGATCCGCTTGGCGGCGGTGAATAGCTTGGTCGCCTCATCGAGGCGGTCCATCGTCACGGCCCAGTTGGCCTGGGTAATGAACTCGTCGCGGTAGAGTTTCACTTGAGTGGAAGCGAGGGCTAATGCGCGATCCGCCTGGAGCAGGGCCGGGGCGTCCTTGTGAGGAGCGTCGCGCCACTGATCGAGCATCATGTTGAGGAAGAAGTGATCGGCCTGGGAAGCAGGCAGATCCTGCGCGAAGGCGATGGTCGTGGCCTTGCCGCCGCTCGGCTTGCCGCTGGCGGTCGCGGTGAGCTTGGCCGAAGGCTTGGCCAATTTGCCCATCACCAGCGTGGCCTTGTCGGTCCGCAGCGGCGGCAGCTTGGTCGGGAAGAACTCGGCGACTTCGCCTTCGCCGAACTGGAACGTATCGCACTTGAAGACCGGCACATCGAGGGCAGTCTTCAAGCGGGTGAGGAATTCGCCGCGCTTGGTTTCGTTGGCCAGGTCTTCTTGCACGCGAACGACGGCCCCGCCGGTGAGGGTGGCCAGGCCGTGCAGGTTGGCCGGGTTCACCTTGAGACCGAGGGGAACGGCGAAGAAGAAGACGTTGCTGTCGTTCATCTTGTCGCCGATGGCGATCCGGTCGCCCTCGGAAACGGGGTCGAAGGCACTTTCGCCGTCGCCGAGGAAGAGAACGATTTGCTGGCGGCCGCGATTCGGGGCGAGGGTGGCGAGGGCCTTGGCCAGGCCGCCCTTCAGGTCGGTGGCGCCGGAGCCGTACTCGACATCGGTAAGGGCGATGGCGGCTGTTTTGACGTCTTCGGAATCGGGGGATTGGAAATCGTGGGTGAGGGCGCGGGTGGCGGCCGGCGTGCTCAGCGTCCAGAGGCTGAGGCGATCGCCGGCGCCGAGCTGCATCGAAAGGCCGCTGATGATTTGCCGGGCTTGTTGGAGCGGCTTGCCGGCCTGACTCGCCGAGGTATCGACCATCACGAGCACGTCGCGCGGCCGGGCCGGGGCGGCTTCCAGTGTCGGCTTAATCTGCCAGGCGAACAGCGTCTCGCCGCTGCGAACCTGGTACGTGAGCGCGGGGTACTTGCTGAACTTGGTGACGGCGAGTTCGTCGATCACCTTGTTGCCGTCGGGACGGATGTCGGCGGCGGCGGGGGGCGAACCGGGTCCGCCGCGAACGTCGCCGAACAGATGGGTGACCGCGAAGGTGCTGGCGCCGGCGACGCCGAGCACCGCAGTCAACATCCGGAGCCGCTTCAGGAAGGTCATCACGCGCTCCAACTAGGGACCGGGACAGGGCCGAGGGCGCCCCGGTCGAACAATGACGAACCGTAACCCCGATTGTATGCCGGCTCGCCAAGGATTCGCTACGCGAAAACCGCACTCGGAATGGCGTAAAACTGGAAACGGGGGGCCTTTTCGACGGAGTAAACCGATTGTTCTTAAGAATCCCGAGTTTCCAGTGCGCGAATCCTGGGCGGCCGCCAACCGGCAGTCTACCGGTGTAACGCCTCGTGGGGTGGGATGTTTGCGCGAAAGTTCCCATTTGGTGCGGCGCGCTCCGCTCCGCGGACTCCGCGTCGCGGCTAATCGGAATAGAATTTCACGATGAGTTTTCGCATTCAATCGATTCGCGATGGGGTTTACGAGCTCGCCGATGCGGCCGGCACGGTTCGCGCCGAAGTTTGGCCCAACGCCGGCTTCAACTGCCTTCGCTGGCAGATGCGGCTGGCGGATGGTAAGTGGGGCGACATCCTTTACACCTCCCCGGACTGGGAAACCAATCCAGTTCCCACGCGCAGCGGACATCCGATTCTGTTCCCGTTTCCGGGGCGACTCCGCGACGGCCGGCTCGAAGCGAACGGCAAGACGTACCAGCTTCCGCTGAACGATGCCACGCACCGCCACGCCATCCACGGCTTCACGCCGCGAAATCCGTGGCGCGTCGGGGCCACCCACACCGAAGCGGACCACGCCAGCATCGAGGGGCTGTTCAGTTTGCCCCGCGACTTACCTTCGGCGGCCGCCCTCTGGCCCAGCGAATCGACACTCAGCGTCGCGTATTCTCTGTTTGGCGATCGGCTTGCCGTCGATGCCAAGGTGACCAACGAGGGGAACGAACCGCTGCCGTTCGGCCTGGGGTATCATCCGTACTTTCGCTTGCCGGGAGTCACCGATCCCGATGTGGGGGACCACATATTGCAAGCGAATACGGCGAAGCTGTGGGACGTGGATGCGGACAAGGTGCCGACGGGCAAGCTCTTGGAAATTCCGGAAGCGATCGATTTCCGGCGGCCGCGGGCGATTGGCGCCGCGGCACTGGATCACGTCTTTACGCGCGACGGCGGCGCCGAAGTCGCGGTGTTGTCACATCCCCGTTCGCCGAGGCGCCTGCGCATCGTGGCCGATGCCGCATTCCAGGACCTGGTGCTGTTCACGCCGCCGCATCGACAGGCCGTGGCCATCGAACCGTACACTTGCTCCGCGGATGCCGCGCACATTGCCAATTCCGGTTGGCGAACGCTTTCGCCCGGCGAAGCCTGGCAAGGCCGCGTGGAGTACGTCGCTTAAGTGCGGTGCGCGAAGCCGCAAGCGGCTTTCGCGACCATTGGTGTTTCCGCACGACTCAGTTGCGATCCCAGAGGGTATCGTCGGTGCCGATGTCGAAGACGTTCTCCTGGTCGCGGAGTTGCTGTTCCGCCGCCGAGGCCGTCGACGGATTGCGCGTCTTGTCGGTGCGGCCTTCCACGTGCCCATCCAGGAAAACGACGTTCGCCAATTTGGGAAAGTAGCGGAAGTGGACGCTCGGGTTCTGGAAACTCGGTGGATCCATCACCGCGGTTTCGATGAGCGATGGCTGCATGCCGAGATGCGGTTGCGGAGTGCTCCAGCAAGCCGTGGCGAAGCAAAGCGTCTGGCTGGTGCTTGCGACCTGCTCGATGCGAATGGGAACCCACGTTTCGCCGGGGAACGGGGCCGTTCCGAGTTGCGTCGGTTGCACCGGCATCAAGGGCGCCAGGTAGCGGTAGTTGTACCCGTAGCCGCCGGAGTTGCCGTCGAAAGTCAGGAACACCTTGCCTGGGGCCTTGGCCGGGCTCTGCAATAAGGCCTGGGCGTTCTCCATGAACGGCATCAGGTGCCCTTGCGTAATGTCGATGAGCTTGCCCGATGTGTCGCAGAGGCCGAACCACCAGCGGACGTTGCCGTTCTCGATGGTGCGCGGCGGGGGCAGATTGCCGCCGTTGGCCCCTGCGTAGTTGTGGGCGGCCAGGCAAAGCTGCTTGATGGTGTTCTGGTCGCGGGTGCGAAGCGCCACGGCCCGCACCTTTTGCACGGCCGGCAGCAACAACCCGACCAGAATCGCGATGATGGCGATCACCACGATCAGTTCGATGAGCGTGAAGGCCGAGCGGCGCGACATCACTTCTTCTTGGCGGGCGGCTCGGCTTTCTTCCAGCCGAGCATCACAATGGTCGGGGCGGGCGGCGTCTTCATATCGGCGGGAATCACCAGTTCGTTGGTCTCCGGCATCTTCTTGACGTTCTCGGGCTTCTGGCCGTCCAGGAACTCTTCGGGCCCGAGAATGTCGTCGTAGCCGGGCACGCCGTAATGCATGGGCAGCACGTAGAGCCGCGGTTTGATCTTGTCGACGACGGCCTTCGCGGTCTCGCCGTTGATCGTGTAGATGCCGCCGACGGGAATCATGAGCACGTCCACCTTGCCGATGGCCTTGACTTGCTCCGGGGCGAGGTCGTGGCCGAGATCGCCGAGGTGACAGAAGACGAGGCCATCCGCTTCGATGATCCAGACGGCGTTGCGGCCGCGCTGGATTCCCATCTGGGCGTCGTGGAACGTCGGCAGGGTTCGGAATTTGATCGGCCCGCGCTTCTCGTTCCACTGCTTCCACTCTTGCTTGTTCCCTTTGCCGGGGATCACGCCGCGGTAGATGTCCCCTTCGCGCTTCTTGATGTCGTCGCCGAAGCCGTCGAGCACTTCGGGTTGGTTATGGTCGTCGTGAAGGTGCGAGATGAGCACGAAATCCGCTTTCACCCGCGGCGTGCCGAAGGTGGGAATGGCGTGCGGATCGATGGCGATTCGCTGGCCGGTGCTGTCCTGAAGTTGGAAGAACGACTGGCCGTACCAGCGGAGGGTGGCTTGTTTCGCCGCGGGGTCCTGGGCAAGGGCGGGTGCGACTCCGATGAGCGCGAGCAATGCGGCGGACGCGAACCGAATCATGGTCATCTCCGTGGTAGCGGCGTCTTCCGCGATTATACGCGGCGTCGGCCGCGAGGGGAATTCGAAGGCAGCTGTTGACCGCGGCGACGATTCCTTCGAAACTGAGCAGAGAGGTGTCGTCGTGACAACACGCGGTGAGGGTGCGCTCGATCGCCGGGCCTGGATGCGGCTGGGCGCGCTGAGTATGGGTTCGCTCGTCAGCGGGCCGGCGCCCAACCTGGCCCGGCTGTTCGCCGCGGAAGAGTCCGGGCTACGCACCGAGCGCGATTTCTCCGTCATCCTTTTCTGGGCCAACGGCGGACCGAGCCATCTCGATACGTTCGACTTGAAGCCGCATGCTCCGTCGGAAATTCGCGGGCCGTTCCGGCCGATGCGCACCGCAGTACCCGGCCTCCAAATCAACGAGCACCTGCCGAAGATCGCCGCCCTGGCCAAGAAAATCGCGATCGTTCGCAGCTTGCATCACAACCGGGCTGAGCATTCGGGCGGCACGCATCGCTTCCTCACCGGTTACCCTTCGCTGGCGGCGAACCTACAGAACGCCGAGTTCCCGGACATCGGTTCGATCGTCGCCAAGCAACTGGATGGCCGATCTCAGAGTGCCCCGGCTTATGTGAGCAACACGAAGTTTTACGGCGGCGGGCCCGGCTATCTCGGCGCCGCCTTCGCGCCGTTCATGCCGGCCGCCAACCCGCTGACCTCCACCGGCGCCAATGGATACGATCCAATTCCGCTTTACCTCACCGAAAAGACGAGCGGCAGCCTGGCGATCGAACCGGACGGCGCCCTGACCCTGCGCCGGCGCGGGAACCTGCTGCGCGACCTCGATGCATTGCCGCGAGCGGTGGACGAATCGGGGCTTGCTGGCTTCGATCGGTTCCAGCGGCAGGCCGTGGAACTGCTGGCCGGGCCGCGCGTTCGTACGGCCTTCGATTTGTCCCGAGAACCCTTGGCGGTGCGCAACCGCTATGGCGACAGCGAATGGGGCAAGGATCTGCTCGCGGCCCGCCGACTCGTCGAGGCCGGAGTCCGTTTCGTCCAGTGCCAGGCCAACCTTCGCCTGAAACCAAGTACGGGCGACACCACGACGTGGGACGATCATTCCGTAAACACGGATATCTTCCAGGCGATGACGGAACGGTTGCCGCTCCTCGATCATGCCGTCTCGGCCTTGATTGAAGACCTCGGCCAGCGCGGCCTGGATCGCCGCGTCCTCTTTATTTTCTGTGGGGAGTTTGGGCGGACGCCGCGGATCGAACGGCAAGACAAGAGCCATCGGCCCGGCCGCGACCACTGGCCGCGCGCCATGAGTGTCCTGCTCGCGGGCGGCGGAATGCCAATGGGCCAAGTGATCGGCGCCACCGATTCCCGCGGCGGCGAACCTACGTCCCGCGCCATGGACAGCAACTGCCTACTCACCACGATTTACCGACGATTCGGCATCGACACGACCCGGACGTATCCGGACCGCGCCGGCCGTCCGTTGCCGATCCTGCCGAGCGGCGAACCGATTCGCGAACTGGAGACGGGTGCATGATTCCCGCGCCGTACACAACGCCGAACGATCGGCCGGTTTGGGCCGAGTATGGCGTTCGCATGGCGGCGTCGGCCGCATTCGTCGCCGCTTACTATTGGTTCCGCACCACTCTCGGCGCCGCGGCCAGCGGCCTCGTCGCGCGCCTCGGAATCACGCCGGATGAAACCTTCCCCGCCGTCTTCAGCATGACGCTCTTGCTGGTCTGGCTGCTCGCGGTCTGGTGGCGAGTCGTCGCCAATCAGCCGAAACTGCATGCCCCCATCCTCATTACGGTGATTCTCGCGCTTTCCGATGCCGCCTTCAACGTGCTGGAGAACCATCCGTCGCCGCCGTGGTTGGTGAAACTGACGCGCGGCGTCGTCATGGAATACGCGCCGACCTTCGTCACCATCTGCGTGACCATGCTCACGGAACTGCTCGTCGGCCGCTTCTTCTGGGGCAAGTGGCCGAACCTGACGAGCGCGTACATCACGGGCATCAGCGCCGGCATCCTGATCAAGTCGCCGGCGCTGTGGCCGTTCATCCTGTGCGGCATGATCTCGATCATCTCGAAGTATGTGCTGCGAGTTTACAACCGGCACATTTGGAACCCGACCAATTTCGGCGTGACGATGATGCTGTTCCTGGCGCCGCAGCACGTGGCCAGCTTGTCGGTGCAAGCGGGCAACACTCCGCTGGCCCCGGCGGTGATCTGGGTTCTCGGCGGCCTCATCATGTACAAGCTCGGCCGCTGGCACATTCCGCTGGCTTTCATCGCCGCTTTCATCCCGTTGGCATTCCTGCGCGCCGCAATCACCGGCCACCCGTGGCAGACCGAATTGATGCCGATCGTCAGCCCGATGTTCCAGCTGTACATCTTCTTCATGATCACCGACCCGCAAACGACGACGCGGACCAAGTGGAGTCAGATCCTCGTTGCGGTGCTGGTGGCGTGCATGGAAACGACATGTCGGCTGGTGTGGAAGGACGTGCATTCGCTGTACCACGCGCTGTTCACGGTCGGCCCGGCGGCGAACCTCGTGGAAATCGTGGCTGGCCGCATTCGCGCACGCCGCGCGGCCCTCGCTGTTGCACCGAGCGCGTAGCCGCGACCCGTTGGGCTCGGTGGCACAGGCATTCCTGCCTGTGCCGAGCGACGAGCGCACAGGCAGGAATGCCTGTGCCACCATGCGAAAACCTCTCCGGATTCCTCATGAATAGCCATCCCACCGCCACATCAGATTCCCATCGCCACGACACGCACGGCAAAGCGCTGCGGGTCAATTTAGATAGCCGGCGCTACGGCACCTTTGCCGAAATCGGCGCCGGCCAGGAAGTGGTCCGCTGGTTCTTCCGCGTCGGCGGCGCCGCCGGCACCATCGCCAAAAGCATTTCCGCTTACGACATGATGGTCTCGGACGCGATCTACGGCGAAGCCCACCGCTACGTCAGCCGCCAACGCCTCGAATCCATGCTCGACCACGAATATTCGCTGAACCTCCAACGGCTCTCCGCCAATCGCGGCGACACCAATGCTTTCTTCGCCTTCGCTGACACCGTGTCCGCCCGCAACTTCCTCGGCACCAACGATTGCCACGGCTGGATGGGCGTCCGCTTCCAGGCTTACCCCCGCGATCAGGAATCGCAAATCATCATCCACTTCCGCCTCATGGATAATTCGAACATCCTCCAGCAAGAAGCCATCGGCATCATCGGCGTGAACCTCTGCTACGGGGCCTTCTTTCTCAATCACGAGCCGGAACTACTCATCGAATCGCTGATGGACGAATTGAACCCGAACCGGATCGAAATCGACATGATCGAGTTCTCCGGCATTGGTTTCCGGGCCGTGGACAACCGCCTAATGAGCCTCAGCCTGGTGCAGCACAAGCTTTCCAAGGCAGCGATGTTCGGGCCGGACGGCAAGGTGCTGTTGCCGAGCGAACTGTTCCACAAGAAGTCGGTGCTGGTGGAGCGCGGCAGCTTCCGCCCCGTCACGCACGTCAATCTGGACATCCTTCGCGCGGCCTCCGCGAGGTTCTCCGAGATGCTGCCGGACGCGCACGAGCACCCCGTCATCAAGGTAGCCGAGATCACGATGAAGAATCTGATGGTGGGCAAGGAGACGGGGACGCCGGACATTCGCGACTTCCTCAGCCGGGCCGAGGTGCTGGCCGCTTCCGGCTTGAACGTACTGGTCTCGGATTACTGGGAATTCTTCCGGCTCGCGGCCTACCTGCGGCGGCAAACGGTGAAACCGGTCGGCCTGGCAATGGGCACCGGGACGCTGCCGGAAATCTTCGATCCGGGCTACTACACCGACCTGGATGGCGGCCTGCTCGAATCCCTGGGCCGGCTCTTCCGCGGCGACATGACCTTGTTCGTTTATCCCTTCCTCGACAAGAAGACCGGCAACCTGATGACGGTGGAGAACCTCGACCTGCCGCCGGACCGCAAGCCGCTGTACGACTACGCGGTGCGAGTCGGCCGCATCGTCGGATTGACAAATTACAACGCCGATTGCTTGAACATCGATAGCCGGGACGTGCTGCGAATGATCGCGGCGGGCGACGAAGCCTGGGAAAACATGGTGCCCGAGCCGGTGGTGCAACTGATCCGCGAACGCCGGCTCTTCAATTGCAAATGGTGATCGCCAGCGCGCGGCTGTCCGCCGGCGATTGCTGCTTGCGTCCGAGGGCAATCGCCGGTTATGATCGCCCCGTCACTCGTCATTCGCCCATTCTCACGGAGCGCGGCCGTGACCCGGATGCGCGTGGAATGCCCCGAATGCAGGGCGGGCTTGAAATCGCCGACCGGTTTCGAACCCGGCGAGGTCATCGATTGCCCGAAATGCGAAACGACATTTACGGTCGCCGAGGAATTGAAAGAAGAAGCGCCGAAGAAAAGCATCTCACTCGATGAAGCCGAGAGCAAAAAACGAATTCCCAACCGGCGCCGCAAGAAGACCTCGCCATGGCGCTACGTGGGTATTGGCGGCCTGGTCGTCACCATGCTCGTTCTGGGCGTGATGCTGATCCTCAAGGAACGAGAGGAAGCCAAGGCGAACGGGGGACCGCAGGTCGTGCAGGCGGCGAACCCTCGACTGCCGCCGCCGCCGCGCAAGGTCGAAGGCAAGATCAACCTGAAGATTCTGCCGCCGGATCCGTCGTTCCGTCCGTTGAAGCCAACCATTCTTCCCGACGATGAGGTGGAAGCATTTCTGGATCAGTTAGTGAAGCAAACCGAGATGGTGGCCGTTCCGGACCACCGCGAACGCAAGGCCGAAATGCGCGAGAAGTACCATGCTTGGTACAAGTCGACATCGACGGACGTGTTCGAGAAGACGGCCGGCGCCAAAGCGCCGTGGGCGGACAAGGCGCGCAAGGCCTTCGAATTCCGAGCCCGCGAACTGTCGCTGTCTGCCCTTTCCGGCCAGGATCCTCCCTGGTCGATGGCAACGGCCGAGAAGCTTTTGGTCGAAGCCATCGCCGCGGGGTGCGACGATCCACTCCTCGTTTACTGGCGCAATCAACTGGTGATCTGGTTCTCCAAGAACCAGCCGGACTACCAGCGCTCGATCGCCATTACAAAAGCCCTGGATGCTAGCGCCTACCCGGACGTAAGGAAGCTCCACGGCGTCCATAACCTGGTCGCGGAACTCACGTCGGCGCCGGCGAGCGATCCGGCCCGGAAGGAATTGCCGGCCTGGGAACAGCGCTTCTGGGAACTGTACGATGCCGTGGCGGCTTCCCCCGATCCGATCGCCCGGCAGAACATATCCGTCGTCAATCTCGCCTGGACGGCAAACCCCGCCAAGCGCGGCCTCACCAACGTCGCGGCCTGGAAAACGATCGTCGAACGGCTTCAGAAGCCGAACGCCAGCGAATACGACAGGTTGATGGCGACCTCGTACCTGGCCAGCCGGACCGCGTTTGCAGCGCGAGGCGAAGGCGTCGCCAGCACCGTGACGCCGGAGGGATGGCGCATCTTCGGAATCGAGAACAAGAAAGCCAAGGAAGCCCTGGAAAAGGCCTGGGAACTCGATCCGGAACGCTGGGAAGCGCCGACCATGATGCTGAACATCGGACGGAATCTCTCCTTCGAACGCGACGAAATCGAGCAGTGGTTCAATCGCGCGATGAAGGCCAACCCCGACAACACTCGAGCCTGCCTGGACCTCTTCGATTATCTGCTTCCGAAGTGGCACGGCTCGCCCGAGGAATGTATTGCGTTCGCCTGGCAATGCCTCAAGTCGGGGAATGCGACGGCCCACATTCCGCTGGGGGCCGTGCTCAGCATCCTGGCGGATCATCCGGTGAATGGAACCGGGGACGACCCCAGGACGGTGGAGTATTACTCCTCGCCGTATGTGTGGTTCATTATCCGCCGGGGATTGGAACTGGAACTGGCCGATCGGCCGGACTCTCAGTTTCTGCTTTCGCATTACGCGCGCCTGGCATGCGTCTGCGGGCATTATGGCGTCGCCGACGAACAGTTCGAGAAGCTCGGAGAGCTCAACTACTGGCCGAGCGTGTTCGGCGACCAAAATACCTATCGCATTTACCGCGAACGCGCGCGGGCACAGGCCAAAGCGCAAGCGAAGTAAGCGGCCGCACAATCGCTAGAACCGGTTCCACCGCACTTTTCGCGGCCCTTCGATCCGTTCAATCGTCGCATCCGCACCGACCGGAGTGACCCGCGATGCCGCCCCACGCGGGCGCACCGGCGCAGCCGCGCCCCTTCTCGCAGTTCCCATGGCAACCGGGGTTTGAAGCCGTTGAGCGTTTGCCGCGCTCGGTCCGAAAAGAAGGTCAACGGAACGGCACGGATCGCCGCCACTTTGGGTCGCGCGGTTCGGCTCGCCAGACTGGGGGCCCCATGCGATCGGCGCGCGTCTCGACTTCCACCATCGTTCGCTGGGTTCGCATGCGGTTGCTGTTGCCGGCCGGTTTGGCCGCCGCCGTCGGGTTCGCCATCGCCGCCCCCGCCTTCCCCACGCCGACCATCTCCGCCGAAAACGCCCTTCCGGAAGTCGTTCCCGCGGCTCGCACCGTGACCCTGGGAAAACGACGCGACGAAGTCGTCGATGTCTACGAAAAGACCAAGGCCGCCGTCGTCAACATTCACTCCGAACGCACGGTGCATTCGCCGGCCGACGATCCGTTCAACCGCTCGTCCGTTCGCCCGCAGCAAGTCAACGGCATGGGCACCGGCATCGTCATCGATCCGCGCGGCTACATCATCACCAACTTCCACGTCGTCGATGAAGTGACGCTCTTGCGGGTGCGGCTCCACGACGGTTCGGGCTATACCGCCCGAGTTCTGGTCACCGATAAAGATGCCGATCTTGCCTTGATCAAAATCGATCCGCTCCGGCCGCTCCCCATCGTCACCTTCGGCACCTCGTCGGACCTGATGGTCGGCGAGCCGGTCATCGCCATCGGCAATGCCTATGGGTACGAGCACACCGTCACGCAGGGGCGAGTGTCGTTCAAGGGCCGCGATGTCTCGCTGAATAAAGACGTGGGCTATAAGGGCTTGATCCAGACCAGCGCTCCGATCAATCCCGGCAACTCGGGCGGGCCGCTGTTGAACGTGCTCGGCGAACTGGTCGGCGTGAACGTCGCCATCCGGGCCGGGGCGCAGAACATCGGCTTCGCGTTGCCGATCGATTTCGTGATCGGCCGCTCGGCGGAAATGGTCAGCCGAAAGCGCGGCGGTCCCAAGCACGGCCTACACCTCAAGAATGAAGTGATCCGCGAGACGACGGAAAACCCGGCTCGCCGCGTCGTGCTCGTCGAGGCCGTGGATACCGGCTCCGTCGCGGCGACGGCCGGTTTCAAGGCCGGCGACGCCATCGACCGCGTCGAAAATGTCCCCGCATTCACGACCATCGATGTGGAACGAGCGCTGCTCGATCGCGATCCGGCCGCGAAGGTGGCAATCAAGGTGAGCCGGGGCGGCGAGAAGGCGACGCTCGATTTGACGCTCGGCGCCGTGGCCCGAGTCGTGCCGCTGACGCCGGCCGAGGCGGTGTGGAAGCGGCTCGGCATCAAGGTGGCCCCGGTCGGTGCGGACGCCGTGGCCAAGGCGAACCCGCAACTGCACGGCGGTCTGATGATCGCCGAGGTGGCGGCCGGCAGTTCCGCGGCGATGGCCGGGATATTGAAAGGCGACGTGCTCGTCGGCCTGCACAGCTGGGAAACGCTCCGCGTGGACGATGTGGCCTTCGTGCTCAACCACAAGGATTTCGCGAGCTTTCTGCCGCTCAAATTCTACACGACCCGCGACGGCAAGCTGAAGGACGGCTGGCTCACCGGCGCTCAGTAGAGTTATTTCTGGCGAGCCGGGAGCGTGAGCGACCGGAGTCCTTTAGCGCCCAGAACTCCGGTCGCTTACGCTCCCGGCTCGCCAAGCACTGGCTTTCTCCTTGCGTTCTCGCGCTGCATTTCGCATCCTGTAGTCTGGGATATTCTTCGTTCCGGACTTCCTTATGAAAACCTCTCGCCGCACTTTCCTGCGGTCCGCCGGCGTCGCCATCGCATTGCCATGCCTGGATGCCTTCGCGCCGGCAAAAGCCAACGCGATTCCGCGGCGGCGGATGGTCTGCATCTGCACGCCGCTCGGCCTGCATCCGCCCTATTTCTTCCCCGAGAAGGCCGGCAAGGAATTCGAACTCACGCCGTACCTCGATGTCTTCAAGGAACTCCGCGGCGATTTCACCGTGGTGTCCGGCCTCATGCACGCCGGGCAGAGTCCCGGCTTCGCGCACCAGGCCTCGGCGAGTTTCTTGACCGGCGCGCAGAACGCCGGCCGGCCCGGCTTCCGCAACTCGATCTCGCTGGATCAGTTCGCCGCCGAGCACATCGGCCATCAGACGCGCTTCGCCAGTCTCGCGCTCTCCGGCGAAGGGGCCGGGCTATCGTGGACGCGCACCGGCGCGCTCGTGCCCGCCTCCACGTCGCCTTCCAGGGTGTTCGCCAAGCTGTTTTTGGATGGCCGGCCCGATGAAGTTCTCGGGCAAGTGGACCGGCTCGCCGACGGCCAAAGTATTCTCGACGACGTTCGCGGCCAGGCGGATATCTTGCGCAAGAAACTCGGCGCCGACGATCGCGACAAGCTCGACGAATACATCACCAGCGTTCGCGACCTGGAGAAGCGCCTGGCCCGCGACGAAGCGTGGTGCAAGACGCCGAAGCCCAAGGTGAACGTGCCGCCGCCGAAGGACATCCCGAGCGCCGCCGACCTGCTCGGCCGCACCCGGCTCCTCTTCGATCTCGCGCACTTGGCTCTGCAAACGGATTCGACGCGGCTTATCACCATCATGCTGGCAGGGTCCACGTACGTTCCGCCGATCCCCGGCATCTC
>DATNBQ010000080.1:0-2498 GCA_035571955.1 Urbifossiella sp.
GGTAAGAAGCGTCTACCTTTGACGGCCCGCGAACGCAACCCCGTAAGGGTTGACGGTTTTCTTCGAACGAGCGGTTTCCGATTGGATTTTGGAACGGCGGACGCCGATAGCACAGAAGTTATCGGGGCCGCGTTCCACCACCACGATTTGCGAGGTTTTCCGCATGCCCGGTCGCTCACTGCTGACCCTGCCGGAACTCGCCACGGACGAGGTGCTGTCGCCGTGGCGCGTCGATTCTCATACGCCCACACCCCTCCTCGTCGCCGCCGAAGAAGCGGACGAAGAAGCGGAGGAGGACGAGGACGATGACGACGATCTCGACGAGGAGTTCGACGACGATCTCGACGACGACGATCTCGACGACGATGATTTCGACGACGACGATTTCGACGACGACGATTTCGATGACGATCTCGACGACGATGACGACGACGAGGAGGAAGAGGAAGACGACGAAAAGGATTGACATAAGGACGAGCTTACAGAGCCCCATCCGTAATTGCGGGTGGGCTTTTCCGCTTCTCAAGCCTTACCTATTGCCCCATCTGCCCTGATAGAATGGGTATCGCAACGCCGCGACCCCGGGGCCAGATCGTTGAAGCCGCACTATCCCTTACCGCATCCGCCGGCCGAACCTCATCGGCCGTTACAGCACCCCAAGGCGGAACCGCATCCACATTCCGTTCCGGCGACGGTAAAAGGGCGGTTGGCCCGCTTCCTCGGCCGCAACTGGGCCCGGGCCAGCTACGGCTACCGCGTCGAGCCGACCTGGCTCGAAATCAATCGCTTCGAACTGCCCATCCGCGATCTGCCGGCCGAATTCCGCGGCGCCAGAATCGCCCACCTCAGCGACTTCCACTGCGGCCGCCACATCCCGCGCGGGTACATTGAGGACGCCCTCGAACGCACCGTTGCCGAGAAACCCGACCTCATCGCGCTCACGGGCGACTTCGTCGATCGCGGCCCGGAGCACGTCGCCAGTGCCGCCAAACTGTTCGCGCACTTGAAGGCCCCGCTCGGCGTCTTCGCGGTTCTCGGCAACCACGACTTCTCCGTCCACGATGCCCGCGGCGTTCGCCGCTACCCCGGCCTGCACGAATCGGTCGCCGCGGCGCTCGGCCAGCACGGCGTCAAGGTGCTCCGCAACGAGGCGGTCCGCTTCGAGCGCGGTCCGGCCCGCCTTATTCTTGCCGGCGTGGATGACCTGTGGAGCTGCGAAAGCGATCCCGAGCGCGCCCTGGCCAAGGAATGCTTGCGAACGCCGCGGATCGTGCTCGCCCACAATCCGCAATCGGTGGATCAATTTGACGGGCTACGGTTCGATTTGCTGCTCAGCGGCCACACGCACGGCGGGCAAGTGAACTGGCCGGGCCTCGGCCGCGTGCTGTTGGGAAAGAAGGCGCGGCGCTGGGCCGCCGGGTTGTACCCACACGACGGCGGGCACATCTACGTGAACAAGGGCGTCGGCTTCGGCTGGCGGTTCCGTTTCGGCGTCCGCCCCGAAGTCGCCGTGATCACGCTCAAATAACTGGCGAGCCGGCGACGTAAGTCGCCGGAGCATCGCTAATGATGGTGCCCGTGGAAGAGCTTGTGCTTCGGGTCCGCCCCGGATCGCACGTAGGCCAGCAAGTCCAAAATCTCGTCCTTCGTTAACTTGTCCAACAGTCCCTTCGGCATGATCGAGGTCATCGCCTTCTTGCGGCTGGCGATGTCGTCCAGCTTGATCTCCAGCGGCTTCGCGCTCGCCACCGGGTTCTCAATCAACTTCACCACGCCGTTCTTCTCCTCCACGATCATGCCTGTCACCGTCTTGTCGGTATTGAGCAGGATCGAATACGACGCGTACTTGTCGTCTACCTTCAGCGAAGGGTCGATGATGTGCTTGAGCACGTCGATGGAATTCGTGAAGGTCTTGGCGTCGAGCTTGGCCAGGTCCGGGCCGAACTCGTTGCCCTGGCCGCCGAACTTGTGGCAAGCGACGCACGTCGCCACCGTGAAGATCTGCTTGCCGTTGGCGAAATTGCGGCCGCCGTGCTCTTCCATTTCCTGCACCGCCCCGGCCAGTTCATCCGCCTTCCATTCGGTGCGCGGGCGGTTGAACTTCAACAGATCGTCCTTCACCGGCAGCGGGTTCTTGGCGAGGTACGCCGTCGGGTCGGCGAGATATTCGTCCAGGTCCGCCACGACGTAGAGGGCGCCGTACATGCGCCGCCAGTGGCCGGGATACGTGCAGACATAAGGGTAGACGCCGGGCGCCGTGGGAGCGGTGAAGCGGAGTTGCTGCGCTTGCCGCGGCGGCAGCAACCGGCTCGCCAGCAGAATCTTGCCGGGAACACTCGGTACGTAGTTCTTCTCGGCGGCGCCCGGCTGCGTGCCGAACGCTTCGCCGGCGTTGCCCACTTGTTCGAGCGAACCCGGCGCCACGATCACGAAATTGTGCGGCATCAGGTCGGTGTTCTCGAAGATGAACTCGACCGGTTTACCGGCCTGTACGGCCA
>DATNBQ010000081.1:0-17587 GCA_035571955.1 Urbifossiella sp.
AGACGCCGCCATTGAAAAGAATCGCATCGACCCCAAGCCTACCCGCGGCGGGTGGGCTTTGTTGCCGGAGGAACTCGGCAATGTGCTTGCTGATGGCCGGGTCGGCGACGTACGGAAGCCCCATTTCCTGTAAACCGACGCGTGCGCCGCGCAGCGGCTCGGCATCGTAAGCCGCCTGTGGGAAGAAGCCATCGAACAGTGCCGCGGCGACATCCGCCGGCGTGATGTTCACCGAGACGGCGCCGCCGACCACCGACCGGCCTTTGCCCATCACCGTGACCGGATAGCTCGGTGGCGGCGGCTCGGCCAAAAGCGATTCCTTGGCGGCCCGGCATGCTTGCACCAAGGCCCCGAACTGAGCCGCGTCGATCTTGCTGGGCAATTTCGCCTCGACGGCCTTGGCCAGGGCCAGGTCCATGTTGTCGCCGCCGAGCAGCAGATGCTCGCCGACCGCATCGCGCACGAAGCCGAACTCGCCGTGCTCCTCGGCGGCCCGGATCAAGCTGAAATCGCTGGTGCCGCCGCCGACATCGACCACGAGGCAGCGCATGCCGGGCTTCAACATCCCGGCTTCCTGCGGCGAATGCGTGCCGAGCCAGGCATAAAACGCCGCCTGCGGTTCCTCGAGCAGCGTGACGTGCTTCAACCCCGCTTGCTTGGCGGCGTCGGCCGTCAGGTTGCGGGCCACGTCGTCGAATGATGCCGGCACCGTGATGACCACGTCTTGCTCTTCGAGGCTATCCTCCGGCTTGCGGTTCGGGGCCGCGTTCCAGGCCTCGACGATGTGGCGGAGGTAGCGGGCCGACACTTCCAACGGGGATAACCGCGGCACATCCGGCGGGCCGGCCCACGGCAATAGCGGCGCCGTTCGATCCACGCCTGGATGGCATAGCCACGACTTGGCGGACGACACCAATCGCCCCGGCACTTTGGCCCCGTGATTGCGGGCGAATACCCCAACGGTCTCGGGCGGATCCTTTTTCCAAGGCAGGTTGATGGAGCCGGGGGCGAGGTCGTGCGGGCCGGGCAAGTAGAGGAACGACGGCAACAAATCCTGGGCCGCCACTTCGCCGGCCGCGACCACCTGCGGGATCGGGAAAGTATTCAGCTTGGGGCCGCCGACCGCCTTCGTCGCCGTATCGACAAACGCCACGGCGATGTTGGTGGTCCCGAGATCGATGCCGACCAGATAGCGAGGCATTCCTTCACCGTGGATCAGATGCGCGAGCGAGCGTTCAGCGAGCCAACTACTTACCTACCGATACTTTTGGGATTGGCCAAGGACGACATCCGTAGAATGGAGAAGCCCAGGAGCGGCCGTTTGGCGGCTCCTTCTCGCCGGAGTTCGCATTGTTCCTTTTCGCAGCCGGGGATTCCGAGCCCAGCACGGTCCTCGTCGTTTTGGGGCTGCTTGCGGTCCCGGCGCTGGTAGGCCTGAATGGGTTTTTTGTCGCCGCGGAATTCGGGCTGGTCGCGATCCGCCGCACTCGCGTCGAGGAGATGGTGAACCAGGGCCGCAGCGGGGCGAAGGGGCTGATGCACGCCATCACGCACCTTCACCGCAGCGTGGCGGCCTGCCAACTCGGGATCACCGTCGCCAGCCTCGCCCTGGGCTACGTCAGCGAGCCGGCCATCGCCGGACTGCTGCGGCCGCTCTTCAACGCCATTTCGCCGCACTGGCAAGGGCCGCTCACCCACGCCATCTCCATCGTCACCACGCTGGCGATCATTACCTACATGCATGTGGTGTTCGGCGAACAAATGCCGAAGCTGGCGGCGCTGCAGGCGAGCGAAGCGATCGCGCTGTGGGTCGCCGGGCCGGTGAACTTCTTTGCCCGCATCGCCGGCCCAGTCATCACCTTGATGAACGGCTCGAGCGGATGGATTCTCCGCCGCCTCGGTTATCGTGCCGACACGGACGAGGGCGAAGTCCACACCGTCGACGAGTTGCGGTTGCTCGTCGAAGACACGGAAGAAGCGGGCTTGCTCGATCCCGAGCAGGCCGACATGGTGCTCAACGTTTTCGGGCTCTCGAACAAGAAAGTCAGCGATTGCCTGGTGCCGCTGGAGAAGATGGTGGCGCTGGCATTGAATACGCCGCCGGACAAGGTGCTCGAAGTCGCCCGGCTCGGCGCCCACACGCGCATGCCCATTTACGACGGCACGCTGGACAACATCGTCGGCATCGTCAACACCAAGGACCTGTTCTTTCTGTTCAGCACGTCCGGGGCGGTTGTGCTGGAAGACGCCCTTTACCCGGCGACCTTCCTCGACCCGGCGGAATCAGTCGCGAACGCCTTCAAGTTGTTCCGCCGCTCGCACCGGCCGATGGCCGTTGTCCGCGACGGCCAGGGCAAGGTGCACGGCCTGATTACGCTGGAGGACGTGCTGGAAGAGATCGTGGGGGACATCGAGGATGAGCACGACGTGCCGGTGCCGAAGTTAAAGCTGGCGCGGCGCCGCGCCGGAATCCCGGCCTCCGGGACCAAGATCCCTCGGCGCGGGTGATCCGCGCTTTCCTTCGGGTCGCGGCTAATCGAAGTACGTTTGGCGCGGAATTCGCAGCTTGCACGTCTGGTTCGCCATGCCGGCCGTTTTCGCCCGGATGGGTAGCTCACCATGACGCGCTTGCTGCGCCGCTTCTGGGACGACGACCGCGGCGCCATCATCTCCGTCGAGATGATCCTGTTAATCGCGATCCTGGTCTTCGGATTGGTCGCGGGATTCGTCGCGCTGCGGAATTCCATCACCGCGGCGCTCGGCACCATCGGCAACCTGCTATCTACGACCGTGCCTTCGTTCACCTATTCCGGCTTCGCAATTGGCCCGTTGTTCTTCGGGCACACGGTGGCTCAAGTGCAGGGTTATCAGGTGCAGCCGAACACGATTCAACTGCTGACGGGGTTTCAGTTGCCGCCGATCTTTTTGGGAACGATCGCGGTGATCCCGCCGGCGCCGTAAGGGTCCAAGCCGCGCTCCTCTTCGGGTCGCGGCTAATCGGGTTATCGGGCCGCGGGGGTCTTTTCGACGTTCCCCGCGGCGTCCGTCGCCAGCGCTTCGATCTTCGCCGCGCCTCCCGCCAACACCACTTCCCATTCGGCGAAGTTCCCGGCCACCGATCTCGCGGTTTCCCCATTCACCTGAACCTTCGTCACCGTGCCATTATCCGCGCACGTTCCGCGGACGACCACCTTACCATTCGCTCGTGTCACGCTGGTGATCACAGTGGCCGGCGGCAAGTCATCCACCGGCTCGAGCAATTGCGGGAACGATACGTCGTTGACCTCGGCGACGCGCGATTCGTCCCCAGTCAGCGGCGCCTCGGTATGGAACTTCGCGGGGTTCGCCTTGAATTCCGGCGAACGGGAACTCACGACCATCGCCGTGCGCGCCGTCCCGAACCAATCGTGCAAGTAAACCGGCACGCCCTTGTCCGTCTTCGGCTTCGGCCGCGGCCCGCCGCCAAGGTTCACCACCGCCTTCTGCCGACTGTTGTCCTTCCAGTTGATGACCTTCACGTTGCGGAAGTGCGTGTCGGCGGCGCCGGTCGGATTGTCGTCGCTGATTTGAACGAGCGGCATCCCGCCGGACCGACAGCCGTCGAATGTGAGACCATCCACCGTGAGGCGGCCGAACTGCACGCTCAGGTCGTCGTGGCCGCGATTGAACGGCTCCGTGTGCGTCTGGCTGATGAGCACGTTCCGGTAGACGTGGTTGTCGTAATTCGGGTGATAGACGCCGTAGGCGACCTTGTGTAGCGTCAAGTTTTCGACGAGCAGGTTCGGCACCTGCGGACGGAACCCGTAGTGCACGTCCCAGATCTTCAGGTTCTTGACGATGAACGGATGCTTGCTGTCCGGGCCGACGCGATTGACGCCTTCGCCCAGGTTCACGCCATAGAGGCCGTGGTTGGAGTGAACTTCATTGTCTTCGAACTTGACGAACGGCAGTGTCCGCGGGTCGGTTTCCTTTTTCGTGCCATCCGGTTGGCGGATCGCGAACATCAGCTTGAGGGAACTCGACGGAGTAGCTTCGTAGCGGAAGCCGTAGTTGCCGCACTCGGCGGCGATGTTGCGGGTGAAGGAGTTGAGGCTGCAGGTCCACCAGAAGCCGGCGCCTTCGTTGCCGTCGAACGGCAGCACTTGCTTCGGCAGGCGTTTGCCGCGGACGGCGCCGACGGCCAGGTTGCGATCGAGGACGTTGTAAACCTCGGTGCCGTCTTCGAGGAAGAAGCCGTGGCCGATGCTCTTGAAGCCGACGTTGTCGCGGGCGATGAGGTAATCGGTGCCGTGGATGGTGAGCCAGCGATTGTGGCTGCCCCAGATGCTGTTGCCGATGACGGTGCTGCCGCGCATGCTGTCGCGGCACAGGTGGTAGTGGAGGCTGTAGCGGCCGAGCGTGTCCTTCTTGCCGAGATGGCGAAACTCGGTGTACGCGAGCGAACCGGCGGAGCCCTTGTGATACATGGTGTGGCCGCGAACGCCGGCCGGGTCCGCCGATTCCACGACCACGTTGCGGCTGAGGTTGGCCACTTCGCTGCGATAATCGCCCGCGCCCAAATGGGCCATCGCCAGCGGCTTGTCGAGCGTCAATTTCGTGCCGTCGATGGCGGCGATGGTGCGTTCCTCGGTGGTCGATTCGGTTTTGGAGGAACCGTGCACCTCGCTGGCCGTGACGATAATGCGGTCGCCGACTTTCCACCCCGCGACCGCCTCGGCCAGTGACACCGTGCTGTCACCGCCTTTGGCGCTGGCCCCGAGCTTCACCCAGGTGCGCGACAGGGGTAGTCCATGCGATTCCCAGCGGCCGCCGCAGCAGACAATGGCCGGGCACGAATCCTTCTTCATGCCGTCGAGGTAGTGCAGGCGAATGACGGCGTTCTTGGCGATCGGCTGCTCGGCCGTGCCGACGAGTAGTTCCGGCCGATGCTTGATTCCCTCGGTATTCGGCAAATGCCCATCGCAATCGAACCCTTCCTCGCTGTACTCGTCCCCCGGTTGAATCTTGATCAGGCCGACGTTGAGAACCGTGTCGCGGTTTGGATCGAAGGCCAGCGTGCCGGCAATGTTGATCCCGCGGATCACGGAGTCGCTCTTGGCGTCGTAGGCGACCCGGTGCCCTTCGCGGATCAGCACGCGGGCCCCGGCGCCGGGAACGGCGTTCCCTTCCCAGGTGGACGCAGCGGACCACGCCCCGCTCTTGGCGGAACGGATTATGGGGGCATCGGCGGCGAAGGCCGCGGTGGGAAACATCAGTGCGGCGGCGAGAAGAAGCAAACGCACGGCAAACTCCTGATGGGAAGAGAAGGCGGGACCAACACCGGCAGTGGGAATGATCTTACCACCGAATGGCCGGCAAAAGAACAGCGTTCCCGTTTATCTTTTCTTCACCGCGAGCACCTCGCGGCTGCGGAAAGCCTCCGCCACGAGGCCGCTCGCGTGGTTGCGGACGATCACCGCGCCGACGCTGGCCGTGTCCCACACGGTCCCTCCGGCGGGGCCGTAGGCGGCTTGTAGGTGCCGCGTGTCGCGCGGTTCCTGGCACGACACCACGAACCGCGGCTTCGCCCAGGCGGCGATGGGCCCCGGCGAAAAGCGGCCGCCCGATTCCTTCCGCGCATTCGCCGCCACCGCGCCGTGGTGGGGCGCGAGCATCACGTCGATTGGCGGAATCGCTTGCCTCAACGCCAGTTCCTGCCCCGCTCCTTCGAGGTCGCCGGTGAGAAGGAACGTGCAGCCGGCGTGGCGGATCAGGAGCACCAGGCTGCGAGCGTTCTCGTTGCCGCTCGGGCCGATTTCCGGGGGATGGAGCACGTCGATGGTTAAGTCGCCGGCGCTGAATCGATCGCCGGCCTTGGCAATCCGGTGCGGCACTCCGCGGCGAATCAAAGCCGCCATGGTGACATCCACTCCCGGCGAGACCTTTTCCGAAAATGATGGCGTCGTGGTGACGCGACCAATCGGAAAGCGCTTCGCAAGCTCATTCACGCCGTTGAAGTGGTCCAGGTCGGCGTGCGACAGGAACAGTTCGTCGATGCGGGCAATGCCGCGGTTCCACAGGTACGGTGCGACGACGCGGCGAATGGCATCGGGGCCGGTGGCCGTGCCGGCATCGTAAAGGAGCACGCGGCCATCCGGCGCCTCGATCACCACGCAGCCGCCATGCCCAACGGCGAGAAAGGCGATGCGAAGTTCATCGCGGGGCGGCCGTTCGATGCCCAGAAGCAAGCCGAAGAGAACCCACATGAAAAGGCCAATGAGGCAGCGCTTTCGCCACTGGCCGGCAAGGAGTACCACGCCGGCGAGCAGCGCGTAGAAGCCGACGAGCCACCAGTTGGACGGGCCGGGTGCGTAAATCCAGCCGCCGGGAATGCGTTCCGTTTGATGCACGAGCCAGCCGCAGATAGCGAGCGATCCGTGGACGACGAGAGCGAACGGCATCGCCAGCCAGCTTCCCAGCGGCGCCGCGAGCAACAGCAGGAACCCGGCGATGAGCGCGATGGATGTCAGCAAAATGAGCGGCGGCCCGAGCAGCACACCCGCCGGCGATACCAGGTTTTGCCAGGCCAGAACGAGCGGCGCGTTGGCGATGCCGAGCACCAAACTGACGGCAAACGCAGCGGCGATCATGCGAAGCGTTCGGCGGGCGAGCTGTTCGGGTACAGAGCGGGTCGCTGCTACAAGCGCTTGCAGCGGCGTCGGCGGCCGCGGCGCCAGCCATCGGCCGAGCCCCCAGATTAGAACGAAAACGGAGAGAAACGACAACTGGCAGCCGGCCGTGAACGGATCGGTGGGATTGAAGGCGATGACCGCCAGCCAGGCGGCGGCGAACGCATTGGCGGGAATCACGGGCCGCCTCAGCACGAGCCCGCCGCAGAAGACGCACACCATAATCGCCGAGCGCACCGCCGAGGGTTTGGCCCCGGTGAGCAGCGTGTAGCCGATCATCACGGCCATCACGACCCAGGCGCCGTGCCGCCGCCGCGTTCCGAAAACGCGGAGCACGAGCCAGAGGAACGCCGCCAGCACGAACAGATGCTGCCCGGAAATGGCGAGCACGTGAACGACGCCGGTGCGCACGAAGGCATCCCATTCGTCGCGATCGAGGGCAGTGCCGTCGCCGAGGAGCAGCGCCGCGGCGAGCCCCGAGGCATCATCGGGAAGGGCGCTTTGAAGCGCCCGCGTGCCGAAGCCGCGGATGGCCGCCAGCCAGCCGAATAGCGACGACCGCCATCCCTCTTCGAGCCGCGCGATGCCGTCAGCGCTGCGTTTCGTGCGGATCTCGGCCGTAATTCGTCGATCGCGCAAGAGCGATCGATAATCCATTTCGCCGGGATTGGCGGGACCGCTCGGGGCGTAAAGACGGCCGGTCACTTCCACGGAGTCGCCGAGGTGAATGTCGTCGAGGCGGCCTTCGACGGTCAACCTGGCTCGGCCGCTGGCGGCTTGCCAACCGTCCGCTGTTGCGATGTTGGTCACGGCCAGGATCGTTGTCGTGGTTTCGGTCTTCTGAAGGGTCATTAGCGGGTCGGGTCGCGGCGCGCGAAACCGCGCCGGCTCTTCGTCCAGGGTGCCGCGAATTCGAACAACGGTGAGACGGTCGTGAGTGAAATTGCCGATGTCGTCCGCGGCGAAGCCATGGCGATGGATGTGATGATGGCTGGCGGCGAGCGCCCCGGCGGCCAGCCAGAGCCACATTGCGGCGGAAGGGGAATGCCGCCACTGCGCCAATATCCAGGCGGCTATGGCCAGAGCCGTGAGGAGAAACTCCCCATTGAGCGGAACTTCGAAATAGCGATCGGCGATGAGGCCCGCTCCGGCCGCCAGACCCACCGGAACGAGCGGTGCCCGCGCAAATTCCTGCCACGCCGATTCAGGTGCTACGGCAATGCGCGGCGAATTTGGCTCCCGACCCATGACCATGTGACAAGCGTAACCCATTCCGGCACAAGAGCTGCACGAAATCCCCTCATACTAACGTCGCCAATACCTACTGCGAAACCGTAATATGTTTACCGACTCAGGGAAAGAGCCGGTTAAGGATGACCCGTTCGTCGTGGGCGAAGAAATGCTGGAACGTGCGAAGCGCATTTCGCGAGATTGCGACGAGCGCCTCCGCAAGCTCACGGATAAGGCGAAGAAATCCTCCGCCGACACCGATATGGAGGCCTCGCCGCTCCCCGACGATGGGACCGCGGAAAACCCTCTGCCCCCGTCTTAGGCGCTTACCCGCGAATGATCTCGGCCATGCACTCCGCCAGTTTCTCTGGCGTACAAACGAGAATGTCCATCCCCACTTTGCGCAGCTTGCCGGCGGTCGACTTATTGTAAGATGGCCGGGCGTCGTACCCCAAAGCCCCCAGTCCGATCATGCGGACCCCGCCGTCCGCCATCAACCGCGTCTGAGCCACCAGATCGCTTTCCGACCGCCCTTCGAAGAAATCCGTGATGAGCACCACGATGGTTCGCTGCGGCTGTCGAACCAACCCGTTCGCGTACATCAGCCCTTGCGTGATGTCCGTGCCGCCGCCCAGTTGAATCGACAACAGTACATCCACCGGCTGACCGACCTGATCGGAGAGATCGACGACCTGCGTATCGAAGAGCACCAGCGACGTTTTCACGGCCGGCAGTTCCGCGAAGATGGATGCCATCACCGCCGAGAAGATCGCGCTCTCGAGCATCGAACCGGATTGATCCACCACGACAATCACGTGCCACGGCTTCTTCTTCCGCTCGGCGGCGTAGAAGAATAGCCGATCGACGAGCAACTTGCCCGATTCCTTGTCGAAGTTGGTCAGGTTGCGGCGCAGCGTCGTCTTCAGGTCCAGATTGCGGAACACCTTGCGCGGTGAATGGCGATCCTTGCGAATCGCCCCGGTGATCGCCTGTTCCACCTGCACCTGCATCTTCCGCTTCAACTCTTCCACGACTTTCTCGATGATCTTGCGGGCGAGGATGCGCGTCTTCGGGTTGAGCAGGTCGCGATGCGTCAGCAGCGTTTTAACCAGCTCGAGGTTCGGTTCGATCTTTTCGAGCAGTTCCGGCTTCTCCATGAGTTCGGCGATGCCGCGGCGGCGGATCAGTTCCCTCTGCATCACTTCCTTGGATTGATGCGGGAAGAGTTCGTTGACGGCGTCGACCCAGTCGGGAACGGTGAGTTGCGACGGCTCGCGGCCGGCGGATCGTTCGGATGAACGGGATTTGCCCGAGCCGGGTTCCGCGCCCGGTTCGAACAGGAAGCCGACGAGGCGCTCGATGCGTTCGGCTTCGTCCTGGCCGGCGCAGGAGATGCCGTGTTGCTCGGCGCTTTTACCCAGGACGAGCCGCCACCGAGCCAGCGTGTGAGGATCAGGCATGTGTAACTCACCTTGATTAGCCGCGACCCGAAGGGGAGCGCGCCGCAATCGCTAAAACGTCCAGTCCTTGAGCGTGGCCGCGACCTGGGCATCGAGCCGGGCCACCAGGGCCGTCGCGCCGAGGTTGGCGATCTTCCTGCGAACCTCGGCCGCGCTGCCCAGGCCGTACTTCTTCGCCACCGTGGCGGCGAGCGAGTCGCGATGCGAATTCGACAGCCGTTCGAATGCGGCCCGCAAGCGCGGCAGCATCACCAGAAACGGCTCCCACTCGGCCGCTTTGAGAAGGTCGTCCACGGCCGCGACGAGCGCATCGGCGCCGAGCATGATCGAGGTCCGCGACACGGCGAGCATGCCGTCGAGGAGGTCGCCGGCGGTGATCATGAGTTCGGTCGCGGCGCCGGCCAGGCCGCTCACCTCGGCCGCCAGCGCCTCCGCCGGCAGTTCGCGAATCTCGCACAATAAGCCGAGAAACGCCCCTCTCAAGAATGGCGCCGGCGATTCCTGCGCCGCCCGCTGCGTCGCTTCCGCGAACAGCACGCGATCGAACCGCCCCGCCTCGGCTCGCTGCAAAATGTCCGCCACCGAAACCAGCCCATCCACGACGGCCTGTTGTTCCTCCTCGGGCACCGCCGCCGCGGACGGCAAGGCGAAGCAGGCGCGATCGTAAGCGCGGGTCAGCAAACCCTCCACCGTATCCCGGCGCAGCCCTCGGAACGACGCGTAGCGATCGAGCACGGCGAGGTGGCGAATGGCTTCCGCGAGCGAAGCGAAGGCGGGGTCGGCATCGATCGCTTGGCCGGCCGCGGCCTCGGCCACCTGCACCAAATCGGGCAGGTCCATGTCGACGGCGCGCAGCAGCCGGTCGCAAGTGGCGCCGGCCGACGCGCCGGCCGCGGCGATCGCTTCCCGCAACCGGTTGAGCGCCGCGCTCTCCACAGTGTCGCCGTAAAGGTTTTCTTCAATTAACGCCGGTTCGGTGCGCGGGTCCCACTTCAGTTGCCAGTCCTCGCGGAAGAGAGTGCCCGAGAAGTCGCCGCCCGTGGAGGTCATCGCCGCGAAGGGGATTTTCAGATAGACGAGGCGATGCAAAAAAGCGGAACGGCGCGCGGCCAGCGGATCGCGCTTGTCGAGCCGCACCGAGAGTTTCTTTTCCTTACCTAAAACTTCGCCCAATTCGAGATCGGCCAGTTGGGCGTGGAAGTCGTTGACGATGGGCAGGCGGCCGAGTTTCGCCGTCACTTTGCCAATCTTCGTGCCGATGCCGGCGGCGTCCATCGCGGCCCGCAGCTTGGTTCCCTCATCGGCCGGGTCGCCCTTGCAGCAGCAGGTGACCAGCGCGTCGGCGATGTCGTCCAACGTGGTGTGGCCGCGGCCGCGAAGCCCGGCCAGCATCCCGGCGTGATGCGTCACCGCGATGGCGTCCGCCGTCGATAGCGGCTCGCCCCCTTTACGCATCTGCCGCAAGACGGCGATCGCATGCTCCATCGCGATATCGCTGGCCCGGTTATCGGCGATAAGTTCGAAGCAGGTTTGATAGAACTGCGGGGCGCGGTTGCCGGCGCCATACCCGGCCATCTCGGAGACGCGGAAAAACGAGTAAGGAACCACGGTCGTGTAAACGGTTCCCTTGGGCGGAACGGGCGGCGGTTCCTTGTCGCTGCGATCGAGAAAGAGGTGGAAGCCGCCGCAAACGACGGCCGCGTCCTGCGGCTTCAATTTGCGGACGGCCAGCGTTTCGCGAATGACTTTCAGGAAGTGCCGCTCGCGCTCGATGGTGCCGCGGGCGGCCTCGGTCGCCTCATCGGATGTCGCTCGAACGGCACAGCAGAACGTCGCCAGTTCGCGGCGAAAGGCCTCGGGGTCGTGAGTTGATGGATTCTCGAAAAGCGTGTCCCATGCTTCGTCCCACGACTTGAACCCGGCAGCGGCTGCCAGTTGCTGATAGAAACCGCTGGTCGTGATGAGGGCGTCGTCGTCCTCGATTTCGGTCGGCTCTTCGCCTTCGGGCCGCTCGCTCTTCGGCTTCACGAGCGCATGGTGCGGCAAGTCGATGAAGACCACTTCGGCGCTAATCGCATCGGCCAGCTTCATCGCCGCATATTCCGGCGAATAGGCCGTCATCGGGTACCACGCCGCGAACCGAGCCGGGATTTCCGCGGCCGGGCTGGCGATGCCATTGAGTCCAAGGACGTTATCGTCGTCCCGGTAAGAGGAATAGATCGCTATCGGCGGTTCGGTCTTGGCATCGACGACGAACGGAATCAGGTCATTCGCTTCGTACGGCCCTTCGATGAAGATGAGTTTCGGCTTGCGCCGGCGAAGGGCGGTTGCCAGGTGCCGGGCGACGGAGTGCGAGTGATGCCGCACCGGGAACCAGTAGAGCGGCTCGGCGAGCACACTCTCGACTTGTTCGGCGATCGCTGTGGAATCGAGTCCGGACGGTTTCATTGGCTTCGCTACTCCGCGCCCGCCATCGTCATTTAGAGTGCGTTTCATAATTAATTAAACTCACCCCCCACCCGCCGCATCGCTTGCGCGATGCGACGACCTCCCCCACAAGGGGGGAGGTGTATCAAACCAGGCTCTTTCACCTCCCCCCTTGTGGGGGAGGTCGCCATCGAGCAAAGCGAGATGGCGGGCGGGGGGTAATTCTGAAACGCACTCTACAGCACGTCGAGCGGGTCGACGAGCAGAGTGGCCTCGGCGGTGATGAACGCCGAGCCCGTGATACTCGGGATAACCAACTGGTTCACCGCGTCAATGCGGCCTTCGAAGACGCTGCCGATGATGCTCTCCTGCCGCCAGACGTCGCCGGGCTTGAGTTTGCCGTCGGCGAACAGGCAGGCGAGCTTGGCGCTCGTGCCGGTGCCGCACGGCGACCGGTCATAGGCACCCCCGGGGCAGAGCACGAAGTTCCGCGCATGGTTGCCGGGATCGCCTGGCGGCCCGAACAGTTCGATATGATCGATGATCCCGCCGTTCTCCCCGGCGATGCCGTTCGCCTCCAGCGCTTGCCGAATTTGCCGCGACACCGCCGTGAGCCGCTCGACGTTTTTTAAATGCAATTCTTCGCGATGATCGGCGACGAGGAAGAACCAGTTGCCGCCCCAGGCGATGTCGCCGTGAACGCGGCCGTATCCCGGCACCTCGAGCGGCATGCTCCGGCGAAAGCGGTAGCTCGGCACATTGCGAACGGTCACCCGGCGATCCGCATGCAAGGTCGCAGTCACGATTCCCACCGGCGTTTCGATGCGGTGTTCGCCGGGCGCGATGCGGCCCATGTGGGCCAAGGTGACGGCCAGGCCAATCGTGCCGTGGCCGCACATGCCGAGCACGCCGACGTTGTTGAAGAAGACCACGCCTACGGTGCAAGTCGAATCGGCAGCCTCGCAGAGCAGGGCCCCGACGAGGATGTCCGAACCGCGCGGCTCGTTGACGACACAGTTGCGGAAGGCATCGTGTCGGTCGCGGAAAACGCGCGCCCGATCGGCGACGGAACCCAGTGCCAGGTCGGGACCGCCGGCAATCACCACCCGGGTCGGCTCACCGCCCGTGTGCGAATCGATGACGGAGATGCGCTGCATGGCTACGCTTCGCAACTGACGAGATGGACGCCCCAAACGGCCGGCGAACCGGGCGGCACTTTCTTCAGCAGCCCTTGTTGCCGTGTGCACTCGGCCCGCGCGATGATCCCCAGCTTCGCCAGGGTTTCGCCCACCTCGTCGTAGAACATGATCATGTTGTCGATCACGAGATCATTGCAGGGAAATTCGGCATAGGCCGCCTGCACGCTGCGGCAGCCGGCGTCCGTGAAGGCCGTCGCCAGCGTCGCCCCGACGCAGGGGGAAATCCGCCGGATCAAGTACAGTTCATTAATGACGGTGGCCCAGACGCGGAGCGGTTCGAGTTCCTTGTGGCCAGCCGCTTCCAGATGGGCGACGCGGGCGAGCGGCGCGCGGAAATCCGGTTCCATGAAGCCGAGCCGCGTTCCCGGCCGTACCCGCCCGCACAGCCGCCCGATTGTGAATTCGGCCATCGGAATGTGGTGCAGCACGGCCCGGCCGCACACGACATCGGCACCGTCCAGCCACTCCCCGAGTTGTGCCGCGTCGGCAAGCGTCGGCTGATAGTTGACCGGGGCAGTGTTGCCCAGCATCGCTTTTGCTTGGTCCAACAATCCCGGCGCGGAATCGACGGCGACCAGCGTGCCGCCCGCCCCAAGCCGCTTCAAGATGCGCCGCGAGAACATCCCCGGCCCGCAGCCGAGTTCCACGACGCGATCGGTTGGCCGCAGCTTCAAGAAGTCGAGCAGTTGCTCGGACGCCGCGGCGAAGTGCCGGTCCTGGATTTCCAGCCGACGGGCCGCTTCCGCCGACGAGCCGAGCACGTATTCCGATGACTGAGACATGCCCTGATTGTATGACGGCGGGAAGGCGCTGGATCACGCGGCCAGGCGGCGGGCGGTGCAGTAACTTCGCACGAAGGCGTCGTAATCGGCGGGCGTATCGACGCCGCGATGAGCGTGGGCCGCCAGGCCGACCTGAATCGCCGCGCCGGCTCCCAGCACGCGCAACTGTTCCAGCTTCTCGGTTTCCTCCAGCGGATGGGGCGGCAGCGCGGCCAGCCTCAACAAGAACTCCCGCCGATAGGCGTACAACCCGAGATGCTGCAGGAAGCGCGGCGGCCGGGCCGCGAAGTCCGGCTCGCCGTCGCGGACCATCGGGATCGGCGACCGCGAAAAGTAAAGTGCCCGGCCGCGATCATCGCATACCACCTTCACAACGTTGGGGCTAAGATACACCGACTTCTCGACGATTGGCACGGCCAGCGTCGCCATGTCGGAACCGGGATCGCTTTCCAATAAGCCGGCGAGCAGGTCGATCTCCTTCGCCTCGAGCATCGGCTCATCGCCTTGCAAGTTAACAATGACATCGGCGCGAAGCCCGGCGGCAACTTCCGCCACGCGGTCGGTGCCCGACGGATGATCGGCGCGGGTCATGGCGACGCGGCCGCCGAACTGGGCCACGGCATCGCGAATTCGCTCGTCGTCCGTGGCGACGATCACCGCGCTCGCGCATCGCGCTTCACAAGCCCGCTCGTAAACGTGCTGGATCAGGTATTTCCCGGTGGCGGCGAGTAGCGGCTTGCCCGGCAGTCGCGACGAGGCATACCGCGCGGGAATGATAATGGCGACGTGCATGCGCGGAATTAGACAGCATGCCATAATGCGATACAAGCCCACCCGTGGAAACGGGTGGGCGCTCCTCGGTCAATCGCTGGCGCCGACGAACAGGCCCGAGGCGATCCCGCCGCCGAAGACGTCGAAGTTTTCCAGTTCCTGGAGCGTCGGCGACAGGGCGTGCGTGGTCGGGTCGACCGTACCAACTTGGTAAATGCGAATCGTCGGCGTCGAGCCGGGGCCCTTGGCCGTAATCACGTCGTCGATGCCGTCGCCGTTCACATCCGCGGCGGCCACGCGGACGCCAGCGTCGAACTGGATCGCCGGAATCGCGGTGCCGGGCATCAGCGGATCGGTCACGAAGAAATCGCTGATGGCCTGGTGAGTGAGGCCGCTGAAGACGCGGACTTCGGCCGGGGCGCCGGCCCCTTCGCCCGCGATCACGTCGGCGAAGCCGTCGCCGTTCACGTCGGCCGCGGCCACGTAGAACCCGGTCCGCGAGTTCGGATCGAAGACGAAGAAGTTGGCGATCGGGCGAAGGTCGATGCCGCTGAGCACCGCGACTTCGGGGCCGCCGCCAGGACCGGCGCTGGTGATCAGGTCCGCTGTGCCGTCGTCGTTGAAGTCGCCCGTGGTGACGTTGACGCCGCCGCGGAAATCGGCGGGATAAACGAACACGTCGCGGATGACGGAGAGATCGGCGCCGCTGAGGACGCGGACGCGCGGGCCGCCGCCGGGGCCGGTGCCGAGCACGATGTCCGAGAAGCCGTCGTGGTTGAAGTCGGCCGTCGAGACGTTCACGCCGCCGGTGAAGCTGGGGTCGTACGCGAAGAAATTCTCCATCAAGGAGCCGTTGAAGCCGTCGTAGACCGAGACGCGCGGGCCGCCGCCCGGACCGGCCCCGACGATCAGGTCGGCGATGCCGTCGCCGTTCACGTCGCCGCTCGCCACCGTCACGCCTTGATTGAACCCGTCGAACGGCGTGATCTGATAGCGGAGCATGTTGGACAACCGGTCGTGCACCTCAATCTGGGTTTCCGGACCGGCGTCCGTGGCGACGGCGATCATGCCGCTGCTGATCCCGGCTTGCGGCAAGCCAGTTCGCTCCGAACCGATCACGCCCACGGCGGTGCCGTCGTCGCTGGTGAAGCGGGTTTGCGGCGGGCCGTCGTTCGGGTCTTCGTCGTGTTCCTTGCTCCACGGCCCGGCGCCGAGAATGTTCACCTGGTCGCCGGGAACGCCGACCGGCCCCATGCCATCGACGATCAAGTTCACGGTAGAGGAAGGCGTGACGGTGATCTGATCGCCCTGCAGGCCGGCTTCATTCCCCGAGCCGATGTAGATGGTCGAGAAGGTGGTCGGGTCCATCGACACGCCAAGCAGTTGGGTGCCGGTGATGCTCTGGATCGACACCGAGGAATCGGTGACGTTCATGACATCGCGGCCGTCGCCGAACACCGCTTCGCCGAACGGCGATTGCATTCCGGGGGCACTGGTGCCGAGAACGAGCAGCGTGTCGCCGGAGCCGGTTCCCGCGCCGCTGATGGTGACGCCGCCCGTGATATTGCTAAAGGAGAAGCCGTTCGAGCCGGCGCGAATGAAGCCGGAGTTCGGTCCGGTCGGGCCATAAACGATGCCGTCGCCGGGGTCGGTCGGGCTGCCGAAGGCGATGCCGGAGGGGTTCTGCAGAGTGAACGAATTGAACCCGGCGAGGCCGTCGACGGCGAAGTTCTCGAGGTTGGCAACGTGCACCGGATCGTTGAAGCCGGAGACATCGGCATCGGTCGCCGAGTCGATCACGGCGGTGATGGCGTCGCTGAACGGCGTGCCGCTCATGGTCGCGGTGTCGGAACCGCCGCCGCCGTCGATGGAGAGGGCGCCCGGCACGGACTGGATGGCGAAGACATCGGCGCCGGCCCCGCCGACCAGGCCGAGCGATTCCGCTCCGGAATAAGTGAACGAACCGCCGAGTGACCGCGAGATGCTGCTGGAAGTCACGGTGTATGAAGCGTCGGCCGCGGTCGCCGAATCGTCGAAGATGAGCTTGTCGTCGCTGCTGGAGCCGAGGCGCACGGCGACGGAACCGCTGTTGAAGCCGGTGAATGTCGCGAAGCCATTGCCGAAAATGGTGTCGCCTTTCCCCTCGCCGAAGCTGCTGGCCGAGAGCGTGGCCTGTTCAGAAACGATGTCGGCGGCGTCCTGGAAGATGAGCGCATCGCCGGGGTTGCCGCCGCCGTCGGCGTCGATCTCGACCGGCAAACTCGTCGTAAGCCCGGCGACGTTCGGGTTCGCCGAACCGACGACGATGGTATCGGCGCCGCCTTGAGCCTGGAACTGTACCCGACGGAAGAACTGGCTCGAGAACTCGGCCGTGTTCCCCAACCCATCCGCGACGATGAAGTTCCCTGGAATGGCGGGGTCCGGGGCGATCGACATGACATTGTTGGCCTTGCTGCCCGTGACCTGAACGGTTTCATTGAGCTTGAGCTTCCACTCGCCGCGGCCGAAGGTCGCCGCGAGCAGCGTATCGGAAAGCGAATCGTACTGAAGATCGCTGACCACGACGTTGGGGATGCCGGTGCTCAGCTTCGACCAAACGACCGTGCCCGTCAGCGGGGCGTTGGCCACGTAAACGCCGCCGAAACCGCCGACGAGAATGGTGTCGTCGGCCGTGTCGGCCGGGGTTTGGAACGAGCCCTGATCGAGCACCTGGATCGTGTACAGCTTGGTCAACCCGCCCTTGGCCACGAGGCCGGGCAGATTGCCGCTGATATTGATCCAGTGCAATCCGTCGGTCGTACGGTAGACGCCATTGTTGGCGACAGCGTAGGCGACCAGCGGATTGTTCGGATCCATCCAGATGCTCCAGGGGATGGCGCCCTTGGCGACCGTGTTGTAGTCGGTCGCGACGAAGTTCCCCAAACCCGATGTGATGTCGAAGGAGCGGTAAATATTGCCGCCCAGGTCCACGGCAGGGTTCCCGTTAACGTCGCCCGTGCCGACGAATGCGGCGTTGCGAATCTGGTGGGTGCCATAGGCGACCGCGGTAA
>DATNBQ010000082.1:0-4065 GCA_035571955.1 Urbifossiella sp.
GGTTCGCCAGCGGCGTGTTGCGCTCGTAGCGGACGTGCCGGCCGCCGCGCAGCGCGCCGCCGCCCTTGCCGGCGAGCAGGATCGGCAGGTCGTCGTGGTTGTGGCGGTTGCCGTCGCCCAGGCCGCTGCCGTACACGAGCATGATGTTGTCGAGCAGCGTGCTGCCGTCCGCTTCCTTGGCGGCCTTCAGTTTGCTCACGAGATACGCGAACTGCTCCATGTAGAAGGTGTTGATCTTGGCGATCTTCTTGAGTTTCACCGGGTCGCTGCCGTGGTGTGACAGGTCGTGGTGCCCTTCGGGAACGTCGATGAACTTGTAAGCGCGGTTGCTGCCATCGTTGGAAAGCGGCAGCGTCGCGACTCGGGTGATGTCCGTCTGGAAGGCGATGACCATCAGGTCCGCCATCAGGCGCATGTGGTCTTGCACGCTCTTTGGGATACCGCTGGGGGCAGGCATGTTCGGCTTCGGCGGCGGCCCGCTATTCGCTTGCCGGGCCTTTTCGATCCGCTGTTCCACTTCGCGGACGGACGACAGGTATTCGTCCAGCTTCCGTTGGTCGCCCTGGCCGAGCGACTTGTTCAGTTGCTTGGCGTCCTCGGCGACGAAGTCGAGGATGCTCTTGTTGTAGAGTTCGCGTTTGGCGCGGGCGGCGGCGAGTTCCTTGGGGTCGTGGCCGCCGAAGAGCCGTTCGAACACGGCCTTCGGATCGACTTCCTTGGCGTTGGGGGTCGATTCGCCGCGCCACGAAAGGTTGGAGGAATACGCACAGGAGTAACCGGAATCGCAATTGCCGGCCTGGCGGCCGCCCTCAATGCCGAGTTCGAGCGACGGGAAGCGGGTGTTGTCGCCGACGGCCTGGGCGACATGCTGATCGGCGGAGATGCCGACCTTGATGTCCGCTCCCGAGGTCTTCCGCGGTTGCGCGCCGGTGAGGAAGCTGGACATGGCGCGGGCGTGGTCGCCGGGGCCGTCGCCGTTGGCCCGCCCCTTGTCGAGCGTCATCCCGCTCATCGTGATGACGTGTTCCTTGAACGGATCGAGCGGTTTGAGGATGCCGGTGAGCTTGGTGATCTTGCCGGCATCGGCCTGGTTCCACTCGGCCATGTTGACGCCGTTGGGGACGTAAACGAAGGCGAGCCGCTTGGGAACGCCGCTGGCGGCGGTGCTGGCGGCCGGGGCGGCGGCGAAGCTAAGCGATTCGAGCCAAGGCAGGGCGATGGCCGTGCCGAGGCCGCGAAGCATGGTCCGACGGGAAATGCGGGAGTTCATAAGGCGGGCTCCAGGATCGTTACGCGGCGGCTGGGGTTTTCACGGCCGGCAAACTCACGAAACTCATGACGATTCCGAGAATGCGGCCGGGGTTATGAATCACATAGTCGTCCAGGTCGATTTCCAGTGTCGTGCCGGACAGGCGGAGAAACTTCCAGTCGATGCCGGTCGAGACGCAACCGTAGACCGTAGTGATTTCCGGGTTGCGGCCGCGGTTGAAGCGTTGGGCCGCGACCATGGCCGCGGCGCACTGCCCGAGACCGCCCATCACATTGTCGTTCTTGGCCTCGGTAATGACCATGACGGGATTGGTCACGTAATCCAGTTGCGGGGCGTAGCCGAGGATGAAGTCGCAGATGCCCGTGAGGTCGGCGGCGGGATCGACGTTAAAAACGATGCCGGACAGCAACGCCAATCGATCGCCGCCGCGCCGCCAGACATCGCCGAGTAACGGAGCAATGATCAGTTCCGATTTCGCTTTCTCGGTGCCGATCGCCACGGCCAGGCCCCGATAACGCTCGATGTAGGTCGCCAGGACCGGGTCCGGTTCGACGGGCGGAATGTGGGCGAACAAACCCTGGCGAGTTTGGATGGTGATGCCGAAATCCGCTCGAACGCGGTCGAGCGTAAACGTGTTGTAAGGCACCGAAAACCTCGAGACCCACGCTCCGCTCCGCGGGCTCCGCGTCGCGGCTAAACTATTCGGTTCTTTTCCCTTTGCGCTTCTGGAACGGGTCGCTTTTCACCACGGCGAGCACGTAGGCCGTGAAGCGGTCCGACCCGCTCTTGCCGCCCTTCACGATCTCGTCGAGGGCGCACTTATCGTAGTATTCTAAACCGCGGCCCAGGGCAAAGGTAAGCAATTTCTCCGCGAAACACGAGCGGAACTGGTCCGCCTTGCCGAGCAGAATCTTTCGCAGCTCAGCGGGGCCGTTGAACTTCGCGCCGCCCGGCAACTCGCCCGAGGCGTCGATCGCCTTCTTGTTATCGGTCGTCCGCCAGCCGCCGATGCCATCGAAGTTCTCCAGGCCGAAGCCGAGCGGATCGAGCTTGGCATGGCAGACGGCGCAACTCGGGTTGGCCCGGTGCTGCTCCATCTGCTGGCGGAGCGTGCCCTTCAATTGGCCAGTGGGCGGAAGTTCGGGAACGTCCGGGGCGGGGGGCGGCGGCGGGGTGCCGAGCACGTTTTCGAGAATCCACTTGCCGCGCTTCACCGGCGAGGTCCGCGTCGGGTTGCTCGTGACGGTCAACGTGCTCGCCATCGTGATGATGCCGCCGCGGCGACTGTCCGGTAACTGCACCTTGCGGAACCGCTTACCGTAAATCTCCGGGATGCCGTAGTGCTCCGCCATCCGACCGTTCACGAACGCGTAATCCGAATCGATGAACTCGAGAATGCTGCGGTCGTTCTGCACCACGAATTCGAAGTAGGCTTCCGCTTCGCCGACCATGCTCTTCTTCAGATCGTCGTCCCACTTTGGGTAATAACCCTTGTCCGGCGTCAAGCCCGCGATGTTCCGCAGTTGCAGCCACTGCCCGGCGAAGTTCTCGGACAAGGCCCGGACCTTTTCGTCCTTGAGCATGCGGCGAACCTGGGCTTCGAGCACGGCGGGCTGGCGGAGGTCGCCGGCCGCCGCGTGCTGGAACAACTCCGCGTCCGGCATCGTCGACCAGAGGAAGTAGCTCAGTCGCGTGGCGAATTCGAAGTCGTTGAGCGTGCGGACGGCGCTCGGATCCTTGGGGTCGTCCTCGATGCGATAGAGGAAGTGCGGCGAACAGAGCACCGCCTTCATCGGCAAGCGGATGGCATTCACGAACGGCTCGCCCTGCTGTTCGGCCAAGGTGAACAGCTTCACGAGCCGCCGGAGTTCTTCGGGCTTGACGGGGCGGCGATAAGCTCGGCGAGCGAAGTTGCCGAGCAATTTCTCGGCGGCCTGCATCGGCGAATGCGAGGCGTCCGGCTGGGCCGTCACCAGCATCTTGAACGACGCGGTATCGGGCTTCGGGACCGGGTCGATCGGCCCCTCGAGTTCGATCGTATCCAGGCCGAACAGCCGCTTCGGCTTGTCTTTCGCCTCGACGGGATTGAGCAGGTGAATCGAGATGCGTTTGCCGCCTTCCTTGAAGTGGCCGCGAACTTCGTAGAAAGCCGATTTCTTCTCGGGGGCATCGACCGTGACAGTCTTGAGGTCTCGGGAAGGGCCAAGATCGTCGGTCCCCTGCTTCTCGGCAAGACGAATCGCGACGCGCGGGAACTCGCCGCCTTCCCTGGTGCCCCATCCCTTGAAGCGAATGATGTAATCCGCTTCGGCCTGGAAGTTCAAGAGTTCGGGGAGCGAGGCGAAGCCTTCTTCAAGGATGATCTTATTCGATACGCCACCTTTCGGTCGCTCGATTCGCTTCTTGCCGGATCGGGGCGTCGCGTTGATCTGCTGGGGGAAGCGTTTTTGAATGTCCTTGGCGGGGATCGCCGGCCGGGCCAGGGCCGCGGTGAGAATCTTGTCGGCGGCCGTCAGGTACTTTTCGAGCAAGATCGGCTGGAACGACAGCACGTCGCCGATGTTGTCGAAGCCGTAGCCAACGTCGTCGGTCGGGAAGTTCTCGGCGGGTTTGAAATCGACGCCGCACAGGTCGCGGATGGTGTTGTTGTACTCGGCGCGGTTGAGCCGGCGGATGGTGACCCGGCCGGGGTTCTTCGGCAGGTTGCAATCGACCTTGAGCAGGCCGTCGAGCCAGCGGTTCCAAACCTCCATCTCGGCGGCGGTGGGTCGCTTCGCCCCCTGCGGCGGCATCTC
>DATNBQ010000083.1:0-3664 GCA_035571955.1 Urbifossiella sp.
TTCGATTGCGACGGCACCCTGGCCGACACCATGCCCGTGCACTATGCCGCCTGGACCGCCATGCTGTCGCGGCATGGCATCGCTTTTCCCGAGACGCGCTTTTATGAACTCGGCGGCGTCCCCACGGCCCAGATCATTCGCATCCTTTCCCAGGAATCCGGTGTACCCGTCACCGACGTCGATGCGATGGTTTGGGAAAAAGAATCGGCATTCCTGGAGAATCTGCACCAGGTGAAGCCGTTGGAAAAAGTGGTGGCGGCGGCGGCGGGCTTCCGCGGCAAGCTGCCGCTGGCCGTCGCCAGCGGCGGTTACCGCGACACCATCACCCGCACGCTGAAGATGCTCGGCATCCTCGACTGGTTCCAGGTCGTCGTCACCGCGGAGGATACGGCACGCCACAAGCCGGAGCCGGACGTGTTCCTGGAAGCGGCCCGGCAATTGAATGTGCCGCCGCAATCGTGCGTCGTTTTCGAGGATACCGACATCGGCTTGCTCGCCGCCCGTCGCGCCGGCATGGCCTCCATCGACGTGCGAACGGAGTGGTGATGCGCAACGATCCGTTCCTGACGCTGTTGGTCGAAGCCTTGAACCTGATGCATCCGCGCTTCGCGGCGGCTCGGCCCGTTCACGAGTTTTACCACCAGTTCCGGCGGCTGTGGGACAAGGCGTTGCCGGTGCAACTGGGTCTCGGTCACATCGTGGTGCAAACCGATTCCGAAGCGCCGCCCGGCCCGCAACCGGACCTGTTGATCTGGCAACTCGGCGAACACGGCAATCCCGACCGCCGCCTCGGGGCGATTTCCGTGATCGCGGATAAAACCGACGCGGGAGTTGAAGTTCTAGCTCGGTTCAAAGATGAGATGAACTATCCGTATGCCGTGGCAGTGGGGATCGACTTCGAGCCGCTGGCCACCGAAGGCATTACTCGGATCGTATACAACAACGGCGACCGTTCCGCCACAATTGTGGGGTAGTGGTTTGGGTGGCACCGGCTTCCAGCCGGTGCAGGACGCAATCACCGGCTGGAAGCCGGTGCCACCCAAAAAAAGCCTGGAGCCCGCCATGCGACTCTTCCTGGTTCTTTCCGTTCTCCTGGGAGCCGCCATGGCCGCGCCCGCCGCCGACCGCGACGATCCGCTCGCCAGGTCGTTCCGCGCCTGGCTCGACGAGGAATTCAAACGGCACCCCGTATTCGCCACGCAGCAAGGCAACCACGATTACGACGACCGCATGGACGACCTTTCGCCGGCGGCGCGGAAGCGCGACTTCGAACGCTCGCTGCAATGGTTCGTCAAGATTCCTTCCGCTGGGCCGTCGCGGGATGCCCAGATCGATCGCGAAATCTGGCTGCACAGCTTGCAGTACGGCGTCTGGGCTTACGAGAACGACAACCGCTTCGAATACGATCCGCGCGTTTATGGCGAATACATCTCGGACAGCGTGTTCGTGCTGTTCACGCAATCGACGTTGCCGCGCGAACGCAACGTGCAGAACGCCGCCAAGCGAATCGCGGCGATTCCCAAGATCATCGCGGCAGCCAAGGCCAGTTTGAAAACCCCGCCGCGGATTCTCACCGAGGTCGCGATGAAGCGGAACCTCGGCGCGATCGCCTTTTACGAGAAGGACATTTACGAATTCGCCAAAGAGACGCCGGGGAGCGAGCCGCTGGGCACGCCATGCCGCGCCGCCGCCAAGGCGCTCAAGGAATATGGGACGTGGCTGGAAAAGGAGTTGTTGCCGCGGTCCACCGGCGACTGGCGGCTCGGCAAGACGAAGTTCGCCAAGAAGCTGGAACTGGAACTCGATGCCGGCCTCTCGGCGGATGATGTCGTGGCACTGGCCGAGGCGGAAGCGGACCGCGTCGAGCGCGAAATGTACTACGTGGCGAAGCAATTGTGGTCGCGAGTGTTCCCCGCGAAAGCACTACCGCCGGACGACGAGGCCGGCCGCCGGGCCACGATTGCCGCCGTGCTCGCCGAACTCGGCAAACACCACGGCCAACCGGAGACGCTCGTCGCCGACGCCCGCAAAACCGTCGACAAGATCAAGGCGTTCATCCGCGACAAGCACATTCTCACGCTTCCCGATCCGGATCGATGCCAGGTGATCGAGATGCCGGAATTCCAGCGCGGCTTCTCGGCGGCGTACTTGAACCCGGCCCCGCCGCTCGACCCGAAGGCGAGCAGCCTGTATGCCGTCGCCCCGCCGCCCAAGGAATGGAGCAACGAACGCCGCGAAACCTTCTTCCGCGAATACAACTCGGCAATGCTGCAAATCCTTACCATCCACGAGGCGTACCCCGGCCACTACGTCCAACTCGCATATTCGAACCGCTGCCCGTCGCTGGTCCGCACCATTCTTTCCTCCGGCACGTTCGCGGAAGGATGGGCCGTTTACACGGAGCAGATGATGCTCGATCAGGGTTACGGCGACGGCGACTTATCGCTGCGCCTGCACCAGTTGAAGTTCTACATCCGCGCCGTGCTCAACGCGATCCTCGACCACAAGATGCACTGCGCGAACATGTCCGATGACGAGGCGATGAAGCTCCTGGTTGGCCGCGGTTTTCAGACCGAAGCCGAAGCGGTCGGCAAGATCGCCCGGGCCAAGCAATCGAGCACGCAGCTATCGACGTATTTCGTCGGCCGCACCGCGTTCTACAAGCTGCGGCAAACGGTGGAGCGCCAGAAAGGGATCAACTTCAACCTCGGCAAGTACCACGAGGCCGTGCTGAGCCACGGCACCTTGCCCGTGAAGTACTTGCCGGAACTGGTGAAGTGATGTTTGCAATGCCACCCGTTGCAACGGATGCTTGCATTAAATCGTGTAATCGGGTTCGAAGATCTTCGCGGACTTGGGCGTGACGTAAACGCTTTCGCCGATCTTCAAGGCCAACGCGCGGTATCGATCGAGCGTCAGATCGACGTTGATCATCAGGCCGAAATCCTCGGCGAGCAACCGCACCTTCACCACCGAACCGGCCGGGTTGATGTGCAGCACCTGGCCGATCATGCAGTTGTGGTCCGCGGTGCGCGAAATATCCAGTTCGTGCGGCCGAATGTAAGCGTCGGCGTGGCCATCCTCGCGCGGCTTGAGCATTCGCGTCGGCAATTCCACCTGCCCCTTCTCGCCGAACAGTGCCTTCCCCCCTTCCACGCGGACCGGCAGCTTGTTCACGTTGCCGAGGAAGTCCATAACGAACGAATTGGCCGGGTGCTCGAACACCTCGATCGGCGCCCCTTGCTGCTCGACGCGGCCGTGGTTCATCACCACGACTTGATCCGCCACTTCGAACGCCTCTTCTTGATCGTGGGTGACGAAGATGCTGGTGACGTGATGGGTCTTGTGGAAGCGGTGTAGCCACTGCCGCAATTCGGAGCGGACCTTGGCGTCGAGGGCGCCGAACGGCTCGTCGAGGAGCAGCACCTGCGGTTCCGGCGCCAGGGCGCGGGCCAGGGCGATGCGCTGCTTCTGGCCGCCGGAGAGCGACGCCGGATACTGGTGCGCCTTTTCCTCCAGGCGAACGAGATGCAAGAGTTCCATGACGCGGTCGTGAACTTCCTTGGCCGGTTTCTTCCGCACCCGCAGGCCGAACGCCACGTTCTCGAAAACGGTCATGTGGCGGAAAAGTGCGTAGTGCTGGAAGACGAAGCCGATGTGGCGA
>DATNBQ010000084.1:0-4285 GCA_035571955.1 Urbifossiella sp.
GAATCAGCGGCGGAGCAGTCATGGCCGCCCTCCGTGAGTGGGAAGAGGTTCACCACTGGTATTTTACCCGCGCGAATCGCGAAGTGCTGCCGCCAGATTAACCGCGACCCAACGGCGAGCGCGAATCGTACGCGCTCCCCGTTGGGTCGCGGCTAAACCGGTACAATCTTACTCTAACCGAACACCGCGCGAGGACACTCGTTCATGAAAGCGGCATTCTTTCAGGCCACCGGCACGCCCGATGTGTTGCAATTCGGCGACTTGCCAATGCCGGAACCGAAGGCGGGAGAACTACGCGTGAAGGTGCGCGTCGCCACGGTGAACCCCATCGATACCTATCTGCGCAGCGGCCTGGCCGCACTCGGCGGGCCTCTGCCGTTCGTCACGGGCCGCGATTTCGCCGGCGTCGTCGATGCCGTGGGGCCGGGCGTTTCGCGCTTCAAACCCGGCGACCGCATCTGGGGCGCCAACCAGGGGATGGCCGGCCGCACCGGTTCCTGTGCGGAATACTGCCTGACCGGCGAAGGGTTCGCCTATCCGATTCCCGCGGACGTAAAAGACGATGATGCCGCAGCGGCCGCGCTCGTGGGAATCACCGCGCATCTCGGGCTCTTCCAGTGCGGCCGTCTACAAGCCGGTGAATGGGTCTTCGTCAACGGCGGCACGGGCGGGGTCGGCATGATGGTCATTCAAATGGCGAAGACCGCCGGGGCCAGGGTGGCTGCCACGGTCGGCTCGGCGGAGAAAGCCGCGCTGGCCAAGAGCCTCGGCGCCGACGCCGTTCTCAACTACAAGACCGACGACGTGCCGAATCGATTGAAGGAGACTGTTGGGGCCGGCGGTCTGAACATCTGGTATGAAACCCAGCCGCCGGGCGACCTCGACCCAGCCATTGCACTCATGGCCCCGCGCGGCCGCATCATCGTCATGGCCGGCCGCACCGCCAAGCCGAGTTTCACGAACGGCCCGTTCTACGTGAAGGGATTGTCGCTGCACGGCTTCGCAATGTTCAACTTCACCGCGGCGGAACAGCAGCAATGTGCCGAGGCGATGAACGCCTGGATGGCCGCCGGTAAACTGAAGAGCCTGATCGGCCAGCGCTTCCCATTGAAGGAAACCGCCGCGGCCCATCGACTGCAAGAAGAGAATACCTTGAAGAAGGCGGGCACGCTGACCGGTAAGATTGTCATTGCGGTCGCGGCGGGCTCGTGAAGTACTCAAACTGAGCACATTTGCTCGTCGCCCTGGGCCGACGGAGTTCGACGGATGGAGTTTTGTAGACACAATGGCACGATGGACGGACCAGTCACACCCGCCAACGTGGGATACACTCGGGCAAAGCTCGAGTGCGGAGCCAACACCGGGAGGACTGGTCCGACTATTGTGTCTACGAAGCTATAGGTCTCGGTAAGTTTCAATTGCCGATGCGGACGATCTTGCCGGGGAGGACGCGGATGCGGTCCTCGATGCGGCGGGCGCGGACGCCGTTGGCCGGCACCAGCCAGACCGCGTAAAAGCCATCGGGAACCGCCATTTCCTCGCGGTAATCGGAGCCGACCTGCACCGCGACATGCCCCTTTTCATCCGGCCCCGGATCGTCCGGAGCCGTCAACACGATCCGGCTGACCTTCGGGAAGTCGTCCTTTTGAAAGACATCGACGACGCCGAGATGGTCGGTGAGTTTGAGTTCGTGGGTCTTGCCGGGCGGGATGGCCAGTTTCTCGAGGACGAGCACTTCGAGCCCGCCGCGCGGCTTGGCGTAAACGTGATACGGCCCCGCGCCCAGCTTCGCCTTGGCTTCCGCATTCTTCTTGAGCGCGATGGTGCGGACGGCCTTTGGCCGCGCTTTCCCCGGCTTGATCTCGGCGCTCGAATAAATGGAAACGGACTCGATGGGCGGCAGTGATTTCGACGTAATGATCGTGAGGGAACGGTCGTCGTCGGCCGCCGCGATGGCAAGCATGGCGATCAGGGCGATGGGCGCGTTCATCGTTTTCACTCCATGACAATCACGGCACGTCGCCGGCGCGGCCGAGGACCGTATCGACGCGCGTCACACCGGCGGCGACGGCGCCCAGTTGATTGCGGAAGATGTCGTCGCCATTAACGCCGACGGTTGCCGTCATGGCGAAGCGGACATTGCCGCCGACGAAGAGGACGTTGTGGCCAGTGCGGTGGGCCGAAGTGGGTCCGTCGCTGGGAGCGGCTGCCGCCGCCGGGCAATCGGCCGCGATTGGGATCAAGTCGTTTTCCACGGCCGGATCGGTGGACCGCCATTCGCCGAGCACAACGTTGTTCGCGGTGCGATGTCCCAGCGCGTAGGTGTAAGAGATCGGGGCGGGCGGCGGGGCGTCGGCGTTGGCCGCCGGGCAGATCGCATGGAAGGTGGCCGGGCACTGGCCGGCATCCTTGAGGGCCTGCACGAACGCATCCGCCGTGGGGTACGCCTCCGTTCCCACTTTGGGGAAGCGCCCTTCGTGCGCGTCCGCGTAGCCGGAAAGCCCCTGATGCAGCGTGAGTAGGTTGTTCTGGCAGGCGAGCATTTCATTGGCCTGGCGGGCGCGGGCCACGAACGACAGTGCCAACCCCACGACGAAAAGGCCGATACCGGCCGCGACCACGAGGTCGCCGCGGAATCGCCGCGCGAACGACCGCCCTTCCGGTTGATCGGTGCTGAAGGCCTTGTGGGCCGCTTCCAGCGTGGACGGATGCGCGAGTTCGCTTTCCAACAGAGAAATGGTGCGCGTCGCCAGGTCCGCGGGCGGTTCCAAGTCGTCGCGGTCGAGCTCCAACAAGGCCGCGATGGCACGGACGCGCTCCACCTGGGCGGCCGCTGCCGGGTCGCCCGCCAGACGTGCCTCCACCGCGAACCGCTCGTCGGCATCGAGCAAATCCAGCGCGTAGCCAACAAAGTCGTCGTGCGCCATGATCGGTCTCTCAACGGCGTACATTAGCAAACCATTCACCACAAAGTCACGGAGTTCACACAAAGTGCCACAAAGGGACGAATAACATTTTTTTCTCTCGGTGGCCCTTCGTGGATCTTGGTGCCTTTGTGGTTGATTTCGAAGATCAAAGCCCGGCTGCCTCGCGGCTTCCCGAAGTCGTCGCTTCCCATTCCTCGGTCAGTTTCACCAGGGCCGCGTGGAGCCGCGATTTCACCGTCCCGAGCGGAATCTCCAAAACCTCGGCGATATCCCGGTATTTCATCCCTTGAAAGTAGGCCAGAAGAATCACTTCCCGCAAGAGGTCGGGCAGGCGGTCGACGACGGCCCGCACCAGTTCGCGCTGCTCGGCCCGGTCGGCGTGTTCGGGCGGCGCCAGGTCCGCCGAAGGAATCAATTCGAACAGCGGCCGCGGTTCGCCGTCGTCGTCCGGCGCGGTCAACAGGTCCGCTCGGCGATCGGCCCGCCGATTCTTCTTCCGCAGCGCGTCGATCGCCTGATTGGTGGCGATCGCGTACAGCCAGGGTCGGGCCGGCCGCCCCGGTTCGTACTGCTTGATCTTCCGGAACACGGCCAGGAACGTGGTCTGGAACACGTCGTCGGCCAAATCGTCGTCGCCGAGGTAGCGGCGGAGGTAGCCGTACAGTTCGCGCTCGTAGCGGCGAACGAGCGGCCCGAACGCGGCCCGATCTCCCTTCCCAATGCGGGAAAGAAGCTTCTCGTCGGTGTCCGGCGCTGAGGAAGGTTCCGGCACGTCCTAGTTACCTGTACGCTGGCGGGCAGCCGGGCGTTCGCGCCCGCCAAAGCCATTCCGATGTTGTATCTCAGCGGTGCCCGCCGGCCCTGTCAAGCACAGCAATCCGAGTGTGGTTCTTGCCACAGGATGCCAAATCGGTGTGTTGGCAATGTGGCATCCTTGGCATTCTGTGGCACGTTTGAGCGATGAGCGACAAAGGCACAAGATGTGGTCCGTTATACAATAAGCATTCCTTGCCCACTTGGAGTTCCTGAATGTTGCGGCGGTTCTTTTCCGGCATCAAACGCGGACTGGCCAAAACGGCCGGAGTCTTCGGCGGCGTCCTCGATCTCCTCCGCGGCAAGGGAAAGGTCGATCAGGCCTTCCTCGACGAACTCGAGAAGCGCCTTTACCTGGCCGATGTCGGCACCCAGGCCACCGCCATCATCGTCGATCGCGTTCGCCAATCGTTCCGCGACAAGGAAATTAGCGGCGAAGTGCTGGAGTTCGTGAAGAACCAGCTGCGCGAACTGCTGAGCGGATCGGCCGGCGGCATCACTTATGCCCCGAGCGGCCCGACGGTCGTCATGATTGCCGGCGTCAA
>DATNBQ010000085.1:0-14719 GCA_035571955.1 Urbifossiella sp.
GTGCCGGGCCGCGCGCCGAAATAGTAGCCGACGGCCGGATTGCCGGACCCGCGGAGCATGTTCAAGTACGGGCTAAGCGGCTGGGTCTGCTGGTTGTAGATATTCGGCATGAACATGCCGCCGCCGCCGAACCCTCCTCCATAACCTCCGCCGTACCCTCCATAGCCTCCGCCGCCGTAACCTCCGTACCCGCCGCCGCCGTAACCTCCGTAGCCGTAGCCTCCGAACTGGGCCGAGGCGATCGCCGCCCATCCCAGTACGCCGATCGCCGTGCCCAGCAACTTGATTCCCATGATTCAGGGTCTCCGCGGTTCCGATTCAGGCACCGCTCCATTATGCCGCGCCCGGGAAGGCCGTGGGGGGCGATCCCACGGCCGATTATCACGGCGCCGTGCCGCCGACGTTACCCTTGAGCTGGTTGTTCACGTTCGCCCCGAGCAGGACCACGCCCAGGAAGCGTTCGACCGGGCTGAGCCAGCGCGACAGGGTCGTATCGAAGGTGATGATGCGCTGGGCCTTCACGTAAATGCGGTCGCCCGGCAGAATCTGGTAGTTGGTCGTGGTAATGCCGTGCTGGGTGATGCCGACCCAGTCCACGGGCAGGATTTGCCAGGGCTGATCGGCGTGCGGGCTGCGCCGGGCCACCCAGATATTCCGCTTGCTCGCGGACGTGTGCAGACCAAAGACGTTCGCCAGCGCGTCCAGCACCGTGTCGCTGCCGGTAATCGGCAACGTATAGACCTGTTCGCCGTAGCCGCCGCCGTCCATCACGATGTAATAGCGCTTGCTGTTGTACGCCACCACATCCACGATTACGACCAGGCTCTCGGGCAAGGTCCCGAGGTCTTGCAGCGTCTTCTGCTGCAGCAAATGCTGGCGAATCGCTTCCGCCGTCTGGTCGAGCGTCAACCCCGCGACGTGGACCGTTTTCCAGAAACCGAGGTTGACGACGCCATCCATGCGCACCAGGAACGAGCCGGAAATATCCTGTACGGGTAATGGCTTCGTGGAATCGACGAGCGGCGCCTTGGCCATTGGGTCGTTCGCGGGCGGCTTGAAGTCTTTATCCGGCACGCGGGCCCGCTGCACCACCTGGATCATCAGGTTATCCGGCGCTTCCACCACGTAGGGCGGGAAGGTGATCTTCGTCAGTTCCGTGGGAACGGCGTTGGGCGGCGGCATGGTGATTGGCCCGTTGACGCGCGGCGACAGCCCATCGGGGGTGCTGATTCCTTGCGTATGCACGCAGCCGAAGCCGCCGAGCAGGCAGGCGATCACCGCACTCCCGGCCAACAACTTCAGTTGCCGTGCCCGCATGGCCATCTCCCCGTCCATGGTTCCGCCGTTCAATACGCACCACGGGCTTTGCCGCCGTTATCGTTTCCCTTATCGGCGCAACCGGAACGGGACGTGCAACATTTCCGGCGAAACTTGCAAGAATGGCTCAAGTCGGGAAAGCGGGGCAACTCGGGCCCTTCGCATAAGAGAAGCGTCCCACGGAAGACGCATCGATCGCGCAAGCCGCTTGCGGCTTCAGGTCAGCAATCGCGCCAGGTTAAAGTAAGCCAACAGCGTCAGCACGTCGGCGCAGGCCAGGGCGATGGGGCCGGCCGCCAATTGCGGATCGCGACGCGAGAGCCTTAACAAGTACGGCACGGCGATCCCCGCCAGGGCCGCACAGGTCACGCCGATGCCGATGCCGCCGGCGACGATGCCGAACAACAGCGGTTCGCCCTTCCACAGGGCCGCCACCGCCGCGACGATCAAGCCAGTGGCCGCGCCGAGCAATAGCCCGGTGATTCCTTCATAACGGAGTCGCCGGACCAGCTCGCCCCAGGTCGGCGTCATGCCGCGCAGGCCGTCCAGGGCCAGCGTCACCGATTGAATCGCCACGCTTTCCGCCAGAGCCAGCACCACCGGGATAAAGAGCGCGAGCAGTGCGTTGTGCCAGTTCAGTTGCACTTCGTAGATGCCGGCCAGGACCGCGGCGAGGGCCCCGCCGCCAACATTGCACAGGAGCCACGGGAAGCGGCCGCGGAACGCTCGCAGCGGCCGGGTTTGCTGTTTCCGCGTCAGGCGGACGCCGATGAGTTGAAAGATGTCGCCCCATTCGCGCGGCGGCTCGTCGCCGCGTTCCGCCAGTTCCTCCGTGTACAGTTCGACATCCACGACGCCGATCAACCGCCGGGCCGGATCGACCACGGGGAACGCCAGCAAGCGGTGCAAGGTGAAGAATTCGCAGGCTTCGAGCACCGTCGCTTCGGCGGGAATCGCGACGATGTTGCGGATCATCACGTCGCGAATGCGCGTCTCCGGCGGGCTCAAAAGCAAGCGCCGCGTCGGCACCACGCCGAGCAACCGCATCGCCTCGTCCACGACGTAGAAGTAGATGATGCGGCCCGGCGGCGGAAAGTTCCGCATGTGCAAAAGCGCTTCACTCACCGTCCAGTCCGGGTAGAGTGTCGTGAAGTCCTGCCGCGAATGTTTCGCCACGGGCTCGTTCAGAATCGCATCGGGAAGATGGGTCGGCATGAGACCATCGGCGTTCGTGGTTGAGGAAGCGACCTTGCCAGCCTTGAGACTGTAGCAATGGATGCACGGGAAAGAACCCGGAAAAGGCAATAATCTCCAAGGGCACCCACTATGAGAGCGTGGCGGTTTCACGGGTTCGGCGATATGCGCCTCGATGAAGTTCCCGAGCCGGTTTGCCCGCCGGGGCACGTTCTGGTCGAACCGCTGTGCGTGCAGCCGAGCGTGACCGAGGCGCAACTCGCTTTCGGCATCCCCACGCTCGCTTACGATCGCATCAAGCGGCGGCTGGAAAACGAAGCGCCGATCGCCCTGTTCGGCCACGAGTTCTGCGCCCGCATCCTCGCCTGCGGACCGGGCGTTGCCGGTTACGAACCGGGCCAGCGCGTCGCGGCACGGGCCAAGCTGCCCTGCCAGGAGTGCCCGCTCTGCCGCTCCGAACGCAGCCACCTGTGCCGTTCCGGCCCAGTGATTGGCTTCGACTTGCCCGGTTGCTTCGCCGAGCGGGCCATCCTGCCCGAAATCGCACTCGTCAAAGTGGACGACCGCATTTCCGACAGCGAAGCAGCCTGCCTGCAATCGCTCAGCGATAGCGTCGCGGCCGTCGAAACCGCCCAGATTCAGGTCGGCGACAGCGTCGTCGTGCTCGGCCAGGGAAGCATGGGTATCGAGTGCATGCAGGTGGCCCGGCTCTGCGGCGCGGGGCTCATCATCACCGTCGATGTGCGCGATGAAGCGTGCAAGCTTTCGAAGGAACTCGGCGCCGATCGCGCCTTGAACGCCCGGACGTGCAACGTCATTGAATCCATCCGCGACCTCACCGGCGGCAACGGCGCCGACATCGTCTTCGAGTGCGCCGGCGGCAGTCCCAAACAAGGCCTTGCCGGCTCGACGTCGATAACCACGGCGATGGACGCCGTTCGCTCCGGGGGCAAGATCGTCGGCGTCTCGTGGTTCGGCACGCCCGTCGAACTTCCCATCGATCTCTTCCGCGAACGCAGCCTGCGCTATCTTTTCCCGGATGTTAGTACGCGGGCTCACCTGGAATTCACGGTGCGGCTCGTCGCTTCGGGCCGAGTCCGCGTCAAGCCGGCCATCACCCATGTACTCCACGGCATCGAAGCGGTGCCGCGGGCATTCGAAATCACGGCCAACAAGGGAAAGTTCCAGGCAATCAATCCGGCTCAAGTGATGATGATTCAACCCACGTAGATGCCATCGACCTCGCCCGTGAGCTGCAATGAGCGGCTCGGCGCCAAGCTGCCGCCCAATAACGCGTCGCCCGAGTACTCGAATGAGTCGCCGCTGCCGCCGGAACCGGTCACCAGGTCCGCGTGGCCGTCGCCATCCTCGTCCTTGGCCGTCACGCGAACGCCGCCGCGCAAGCCGTCGTCGCCGGAGAAGAAATTGGCCAGCGGCACGACTGCAGTGTTATTGACGAGATCCTTGCCGCTAAGAGCCAGGACGCGCGGCCCGCCGCCGGGCCCGGCGCCGCCGATGATGTCGCCGAAGCCATCGTCGTTCAGATCGCCGATCGCCACATAAGCCCCGTTGCGGAGCACGTCTTCGAACAGAAAGAAATCGTGGAAGAGGTGCGTCGGTTGGCTGCCATTGAACAGCGTCGTGCCGTCGTAGCCGGCGATGCGCGGGCCGCCGCCGAACCCCGCGGATACCACGATGTCGTCGATGTGGTCGCCGTTGATGTCGCCGATCGCGGCCCGCGCACCGCCCCGGAAGTTCGGATCATCAATGCCGAAGAAGTTGGCCAGCACCTTTCCATCTGGGCCATTGAGAAGCGTGACGCGGGGACCGCCGCCCTGATCCGGAGTGACGGCGAGATCGGCCTTGCCATCGTGATTCAGGTCGCCGGCAACCACGAACGCGCCGCCGGTAAAGCCTTCAAACAACGGCTCGGTGTAGACCGGTTGTTGGGTCCGGCCATCGAAGGCCCGCAACTGAGCCGGCACGCCCGGCCCAGTCACGGCGACAATATCCGGCACCCCGTCGCCCGTGATGTCCGCCTCGGCAACGCGAATGCCTCCCGGCGATTCCGAGATCCCGAACGGTTCAAAAGAAGTCAGCGCGTTGCCGTTCGCGTCGTATTCCGTGACCGTCGTTCCGGCAGCGGCCACGTATTGACCGATCGAACTCTGACTGACGGGAATCGGCGAAGCAACGGCGAATGCACCGGAAGCCGTACTGGCGACATAGCCGCCGTCCGGTTGATAGTCGGCCGACAGCGAATAACTTCCCGCGGGCAACGAAGCAAACGACGCCGATGCCTTGCCATTAACAACAATCGCGGCGTCATTCACGGAACCGTTCGGACCAGTGAGCGTGAAGAGCACGCTGCCCGCCGGCGTCGTGCCGGCCGGGGCGACCACGTTCGCCGCGGCTCCGACGGTATCTCCCGCTTTCAACCCGGCCGGCGAAACGAGAAGTTGCGTGCGAGTTGCGAATTCCACGGCCACGGACTCCCCGCTCTCCGATGCCAGCGACGGGTTGCCGGCCAGGTCGGTTCCCGCGCCGGCCGAAATACTGAGCGATACCGTACCCGGTTGGTTGACGCCCGCGACCGTGACGGAATAAATCCTTCCCGAGCCGGATACGTTCGAAATCGTGCCGCCCGCCGTTCCAACAACGGAAATATCAGTGGCATCGAGGGACGCCACCGCCTGGCTCAAGTTGAGGACAAACCCGAGACTAAGATTTGGATCAGATGCGACAAATGACGCGGAGCCTGCCCGGTTAACTGACACGGATGGTCCTGCAGTATCAATCGTGAATGTCAGTGAAGTGGAATTGGCCATGTTGCCCGCCGCATCCGTGGCTTTGACAAACAGGACGTGTGGCCCATCGCTGAGTGGCTTTGACGTAATCGACCAGGTTCCATCCGTTGCGGTGGCCGATCCAAGAACTTGGCCGCCGCCGAAGAGCTGGATAATCGCGCCGACTTCGGCAGTCCCCGCGATCACTGGCGTTACGACATTGGTGATGCCATCGCTGTCGCTCGCGCCGCTGTCGCTGCCGGAATCGAGCGCCGGCGCGGAAACGTCGGGCGCTATTGTCTTCAATGTAAATGTCAACGCCGCGGAAGCCGCACTGACATTGCCAGCCGCATCCGTCTGGCGCGCCTGAACGGAGTTGTTGCCCTCGGCCGCAGTGAAGTTCGGCGACCAGGTGTTGCCGCCATCGATCGAGTACTCGACGCTGGCGCCGGCTTCCACGCCGGACAGCGTCAGCGAACCGATGCTGGTGATGTCATCGGTGCTCGATGAACCCGTATCATTCGTCAATGTAATCGTCGGCGGCACAGCGACCGTGTCGAGGGTAAATGTCAACGACGGTGATGCGGCGCCGATATTCCCAGCCACATCGACTTGCCGCACTCGCACGCTTTTGACTCCTTCGGTCGGCAAAAAGTCCGAATTCCAACTGTTGCCATTGTCGACGGAGAATTGCACGATCGCATCGATCTCAATATTCCCGAGGTGCAAGCTGCCATCGTTGGTAAGGCGATCGTTACCCGACGCACCAGTGTCGTGAGCCAGAGCGATTGTTGGGGCTGTCGGCGCGGTCGTATCGAGTGTGAAAACCAACAGCGGCGATGTCGGGCCGACATTGCCGGCAACGTCCGTTTGCCGCGCGGATACTCGATTGGCGCCTTCCGTTGCCGTAAAACTCGCGATCCAGGTGGCGCCTCCGTCCGTGGAGAATTGAACAACGGCGCCGTCCTCGACTGCGCCGACGTCCACTGCGCCATTGCTCGTGATTGAGTCGTTGGCCGAGTTTCCGGTGTCGTTGGCCAGGGCAAGCAATGGTGCGATGGGAAGCGTTGTGTCCAGCGTAAATGTCAGTACCGAGGATGCCGGACCAATGTTCCCCGCAACATCGGTCTGCCGCACCATCACGCTGTTTGCACCTTCGACCGGTGCGAAATTCGCAAGCCATGTGGCGCCGCCATCGATGGAATACTGCACGATCGCGCCGGTCTCGACGCTGGCCAGCGCCACCGTACCGTCGTTGGTGATGCGATCGGCTGCGGAACCTCCGGTGTCGTTCGCCAGGGCGATGCGCGGCGCCACAGGCAGTGCCGTATCCAGAACAAATGTAAACGGCGTTGACGACGCGCTGGTATTGCCGGCAATGTCGACTTGGCGGACCAACACGGTATTGGCGCCTTCCACGGGAGCAAAGTTCGCCGCCCAGTTGTCCCCGCCGTCAACGGAATACTGGAGAGCGGCGCCCGTCTCGACTCCGCTCAATGTCAGCGATGGAACACTTGTAATCGAATCGATTCCGGAACTCCCCGTGTCGTTGGTCAGCGCGATCCCCGGCGCGTCGGGAGCAATGGTATCGAGTGTGAATGAAAGTGGAGCCGAGGGCGCACTGACATTTCCCGCCAGATCGATTTGCCGGGCCTCGATGCTGTTCGAGCCCTCCACGGGAGTAAACGTTGCCATCCACGTCATTCCGCCATCGTTCGAATACTGGGCCGCGGCGCCAGCTTCGAGGCTGCTCACCGTCAGCTTGCCATTGCGCGTGATGCCATCGCTATTCGAACTGCCGGTATCCGCCTGCAACGCGATTGCCGGCGCCGCCACACTCGTATCGAATGTAAAAACCAGCAATGTGGACGCACCACTGACATTCCCGGCGATGTCGGTCTGGCGAGCGACGACGGAACTGCTTCCTTCCTGTGCGGTAAAACTGCTCGACCAGGTCTTGCCGACATCGGCGGAAAACTCGACAGTTGCGTTCGGCTCGATGCCGCTCGATTCAATCGATCCTTCGCTGGTAATTCGATCCGTCGCCGACGACCCGGTATCGTTCGAAAGTTTCAACCCCGGAGCGGTTGGTGCGGCAGTATCGAGTGTGAAGCTCACGGACGTTGCCGCACCCGCATTCCCCGCAATGTCAACTTGGCGCACCTCGACGCTATTGCTGCCTTCCTCAGGTGCGAACGTTGTGCCCCATGATTTGCCATTATCCGTGGAGTATTGAACGATCGCATCCGGCTCTTCACCGCTGCTCGCCAACGATCCATCCGAAGTTATGCCATCGCTGGCGGAGATTCCAGTGTCGTGGGCAAGCGTGACGGCGAGAACCGCGGGAGGCGTCGTATCGAGCGTGAAGGCGAGGGGAGTTGACGCCGAACTGACATTGCCCGCAATGTCCGTCTGCCGAGCTTCGACCGAGTTTGCTCCTTCGGCGGCAGTGTAAGTTGCCGACCAGCTGGCGCCGGCGTCGGCGTCGGTGGAGTATTCGACGGTCGCACTGGGCTCGACTCCGACCAACGTCAATGTGGGATCGCTGGTAATGGAATCACTATCCGAGGAACCGGTATCGTTAGCCAAGGCGATCGTGGGCGCAGCCGCCGACGTTTCCAGTGTGAATGTCAGTGGGAGCGAAGGCTCGCTGATGTTGCCGGCAACGTCTGTCTGCCGCACTTCAACCGTGTTGCTTCCTGCCGTGGCCGCGAAGCCTGCCGACCAGGTAGCTCCATCGTCTGTGGAGTATTCCACGAGCGCGCCCGGTTCCACGTCGGACAGCGCGAGAGCCGCGTCATTGGTGATGAAGTCGCTCGAGGATTGACCCGAATCGTCCGTCAGAGCCACGCCCGGGGCCGACGGAGAAGTTATGTCCAGGGTAAACGACAGCGGAGATGATATAACACTGATATTGCCGGCCGCGTCGATTTGACGGACGGCAACCGTGTTTAAGCCTTCCACTGCGGAGAACGACGACAGCCAGGTAGTTCCGCCATCGGTGGAGAATTGAAGGAACGAGCCGGTTTCAAGATTGCCGGCGGCAAGGGAGCCGTCGCTCGTGATCAGGTCGATGTTCGACAGCCCCGTGTCATTAGAGAGTGCAATCGTAAGCGCTGCCGGCGGCGTTGAATCCAACACGAATGTAAACGTATCCGAGCCGATGCTGATATTTCCAGCAACGTCGATTTGGCGAACACTGACATTATTGGTTCCTTCGAGTGGCGTCAACGTCGGCGTCCAATTCGCCCCATTGTCCGTGGAGTATTGCACAGCGGCTCCGCCCTCCACCCCTGTCAACGAAAGCGCGCCATCGTTGGTGATGCTGTCGACATTCGAGCTGCCGGAGTCGTTCATCAACGTCAGCGATGGCGCATTGGCAACGGTATCCAGCGTAAATGTCAACGCGGCTGAGTTCGCACTGACATTTCCCGCCTCATCCGTTTGTCGCGCGAGTACGGTGTTCAACCCTTCGACCGCTGAGAAGCTGCCTTGCCAGGTGTTGCCGCCGTCGACCGAAAACTGCACCTGGGCAGTGGGCTCCACTCCGCTGATGGAAAGCGATCCATCGTTGGTGATGCCGTCTGTCGCCGAGAGGCCGGAGTCGTTGGTGAGAGTGATGATCGGTGCGGCCGGGGCATTGGTATCGATGACTATGTCGGCATTCGCGCCGAGAGAACCGGCGTCGCCGGGCGAAGGCAACACCGCGACTGCATCATCCCCAAACGGATCGCGGATCGTGCCACCGTTCAAGCGGAGGGCGTTGGCGTTCGTATAATCGAGATCGTCGCTCGCATCGCCACCTTGAACGACGTACTGAAACGTCAGCGTGTCGGTACCGGAACCGCCGATGTAGGCAGCTTCGCCGGGAACGGCGCCGGTTGCCAGCAGCAATTCCGGAGTGCCGCTTACATCGATGATGCCGCTGAATTGAACGGTCACCGCAACGGCATCACCCGCTTTGTAGGCGGCGGTCGAAGGTGAAGATGTCACACTGTCAACAGTCGGAATCGGCGGTGGAATCGAATAGCTTTCGCCTTGCGAGTACGAGCCATCTCCCAGAGTCGGGCCGCCGAGTGGGTTCCCCGCGGCATCGAGAATGTCATTATTGTCGATGACATTGAGTGAGATTGCTCCCGCCGTTGAGGAATCCGGTACGACGGTTCCCGTCGCAACCGTCACTGTATATGTGTCAGCCGATCCGCTCACATCGGTCACTTTTGCGCCATCGATTGCGCTCGTAGTTAGCGAGAAATCGCTGATTGACGGCAGATTCACGGGCTCGCTGAACGTTACCTGGAAATGGACTACCGAATCGGTAGTTGGATTCGGGTCGGCACGGAGGCTGCTCAAAACCGTGGGAGGAGTCGTATCGACGACAATGTTGGCGTTGGCGGAGAGTGAACCCGCCGCGCCCGGCGGCGGCAATGTCAGTGAAGCGGCGCCGCCCGTCGATTGACTTTGAATGGTCGCGCCATCGAGTTGGAGTGCATTGAAGGATAAATAGTCGAGATCGGGGCTTGTGTCGCCCGAGCTCACTGTATAGGTGAAGTGAAGGGTGTCGGTGCCCGACCCGCCTGTGTATGCGGCCAGTTCGCCGGCGCCGCCGGTATTCAGAGCGAGTTGCGGCGATCCGTCCCCAGTATCGACGACCACCGGGCTGTTGAACTGAACGGAGACATCGATATTGGAGGAAGCGGAGTATGGCCCGTTCGGCGTCGTTGATGTGACATTGACGACCGCGGTCTGAAGCTGAGGCGTAAATGCGATGCCGCGGAATGCCTCATCGTTGGCGGCAGTGGCAATTGTCGTGGCAGTACCGGCGAGCACTCCGCCGTACCCCGATTGATCCGTGAATGTATATAGCGATCCGCCGCCCGCGGAAGTGCCGCCGCCCGCCGTGCCATAGAGAATGACGTTGGGGCCATCCACGGTTCCCGTCAATCCACTTACGCCCGCAGCTGCCAAAGTTCCGCTCGCGGCCCACGTCGAACCATCGAACGTATACTTTTGGACTGCTCCGGCCTGATCGTCGGCGATGTAAAGCGTGTTCACTCCCGGCACCTCCGGGTCGGAATCGAGATGCGTCAGGAAGAACGCATTGGGCCTTCCCGTCGTCGTCGGAAGGCCCGGCAAACTCGCGATCGGTTCGCCGCTATCGGTTGGAAGTCCCGTTCCCACCGCGCCGATTCGGAATGAAGTGTCGAAGTTGGTCGACACGTAGAGTTGGCCGTCGAAGATTGCGACTTCGCGCAGATTCGCCTCGCTGGAATTCACCGACGTGGAAGTCGTGGCGCCCAAAGTCGCGAAAACCAGGCCTCCCTTACTGCCCGTGAGCCAGAGGCTCGATCCATCCGTACTCGCGACGCCGCGGGGATCGCCGGTCGACGCGTAGTTCGTCAGGGCCGTCGAAGTATCGACCGTGCCGTCGGCCGCGATTCGGGCGACCGCGCGCGGAATCGCGGCGGCGCTGCTCGACGGAAGCGCGGTGCTGCCGCCCAAGGTAGCGTCGTAGCCCGTGGTCAGGAGATAGCGCCCATCGGCCGACAGCGTCAGGAACCCTTCGGTCGTCGCGATGCCGCTGGCGATGATGGGGTTGTTGGCGCCGTTCGCGGAAGTCGGCAACGGCACGGACTGGACAAGTTGCCCGCCCGGCGTGTACTCGTCGAGAAAGATTGCCGAGCCGTTGTTGTCGAGCGGGTTCGTTCCGTCGCCGACGCGATAGATGACGAGATCGCCGGGCAGGAACGACGCGGGGACGTCGCGTCCTTCCAGGCCTTCGAGACGGAGTTCTGCTCTTCTGAAAATCGCGGTGAATGGACTCCTTCCGCACCGCCTCCACCATAAGGGTGAGCGGGACATATCGACTTGCTCCGAATCGCGATGCCAATCGGGGTGCGAAAAGCAATCTCGCCAAGATAGATAAGTTTTTCGAGTTTCGCGCTAAAAAAATGAGTACTCGGCCAAAAAAACCTCACGTCGAGCGGTAAAAGCTGTCACTTTCCGAGTCGAACAAATCGTCGACTTTTTCCTTGCATTGCCCTTTCTGGCCGGTTATGAGGCTTGGCGACTGGGGAACGGTTTCGCGCGGCGGGGGGATCGCCGCGAGTGACCGGCTGGGGCCGCGCACGCCGTGCGCCGCTCGGGGGAGGTTTACGCCGTGTACGTCGCATGCTCGACGCTCTGCTTCAGCCATTTGCCGCTAGAAGGCGCGCTGCAAACCATCCGCGAGATGCAGTTTCCAAAGGCCGACCTGGCGATTCACGATGGCGGCCCTCATCTGACGCCGGCCGAGGTCGCCGCGGACGTGGCGCGCATTGCCCAGCGTTTGAAAGCCGCGAACCTGCCGCTCGCCGCGTTTCACCTCGATGTCAGTGGCCCCGATCCGGATCAGGTGCACAAGCGGCTGCGCGCCGTCTGCCGGTTGGCCCGCGTGGCCACTGTACCGCTCGTCACGATCGCCGCCGCCCCGCTCGGCACCGATATGGATGCGGAAACCGATCGACTCAGCGCCTGGATGCAAGTGGCCGAATCCGAAGGGGTGATTCTCACGCTGGAAACGCATTCGGAGACCTTGACGGCCGATCCGCTCGGGGCGATGGAATTGTGCCGCCGCATTCCCGGGCTGGGCATCACGCTCGACCCGAGCCACTATCTCACCGGCCCGCACGGCGAACGGAATTACGATTCGCTCTTCCCATACGTGCGCCACGTGCGCCTGCGCGACACCGGGAAGTTGCCGGAGCAATTTCAGGTACGCGTCGGGCAGGGCGAACTCGAGTACGGCCGCGCTCTTTCGCACCTCGCCAAATTCCATTACGACCGCGCGCTGACGGTCGACATCCGCGACGTGCCGGACAGTCCGTTCCCGGTGGAGCCCGAAGTGCGCAAGTTGAAGTACCTGCTGGAATCGCTGTGCGAATGAAGGCCCTCTCTCTCTTAGTGCTGGCTGCTCGGCGGCGGTTTGAAGCGCTTGGCCAGCACGAAGGTCGGATGGATTTCCACGATACGGAAGCAGCCGAGCGCTTCGCCGAACTCGGGCCAGTTGTCGAGCCTTTCTCCGGGGCCAGTCGGGATGACGAGCCAGTCGGCAGCGTGAATTTGCCCGTTGACGCTGGCCACCTCCGCCGGTTTTGCGATCGGATGAAGCAGGAACCAGGCCCGCGGGCTATCGACTTCCGGCATGAGAATGTGCCCAGCGCCGACGGGCGAGAGCAACATCACGCGCTGGGTGGCTGCGACCTGGCGCACATGCCCCCACGATCGCTGGTCCTCCACGCTCGCCAGAAGACCCGCCGTGGCCGGCGAACGCACCGGCGTCGGCGACAGGGCGGCCTGAAGCATCATCGCCAGGCAAACCAGGGCGAAACGGCTTTGCCCCATGATTGCGGCAATCGCCAGCCCGACGGCCAGTGGACGCTTCGCGCCGGTTCCACTTCCATCGACGATGCCGCAGAGGCCGAATACCAGCAAGTACGGATAGTACTTCCACGACATGTCGTTGCCGAACAGGAAGAAGATGAAGGCGAAGTGCAGGGCGATGCAAGTGAGGGTGACTCCGGCATTCGGGCCGTGCCCGCGGCGCGCAACAGTCGCGGCGCCGATTGCCAGAATCGCCGTTCCGATCAGCCAGAAGCCGGCCGGCATGAACGGGTAGTACCACCAGGTCAGCGGCTCCGGCAGCCAGAAACGTCGCCCGGCGCCGAAGAAGAATCCGTAGTCATGGGCGGCGTAAAGCTGCATGCCGTCGAGAGGGATCAGCGTGGCCAGGAGCGGCTCGATGCCGAACCGCGCGGCCAACAGCCCGGCGATGGCGAACAGCGCGACCGTCGCCGGCAACAAATCGCGAAGACGATTCAACCACCCCGATGGTGTCGGCCTTGGCCCGCACAGAATAATGACAATCAGGATCGGGCCGTAAATCGCCGCCATGGTCGGTTTGACGAATAGCGCTGTCGTGGCCAGCACGAGCGCGCCGGCGCGGCGGCCGGCGGCCTGAGATGCGATCGCGTTGATCAACAGGGCGTGTTCGAGCGCGTGCGCCGGCGTCGGGAAGAAGGACGGCATGATTGCCAAGGGCGATGCGGCGAGCAGCAGCGAGCGGCCGGCGCGACCGAGGCGCATCGCCCGCGCGAAGCGAATCACCGCATGCGTGGACGCTGCCGCGCAAAGCACGCTTAACCCGGCCTGGGCCGCCGGCGTCGCCCCGAACAGCGCGAACCAGGCCCGATCCACCACCAATACCAGCAGGCCGTAAAAGTAAGCAAAATCTTGCGTCGGGATCAGGCCCTCCGAAAGAAGCTCGTCGGTGGAAAGCGCCCACCCGGAATCGAAGTAGATGTACGGCTGCAACCCGTAGGCGAATGGGATTTGCAGAACGACCCACGCGGCGGACACTGCCCACACGGCCGCCCGCCACCATAACGGCAGCGGCGGCCGCTCTTCGAGCATTCGCGGTTCCTGGTCCAGGGCGGTCATGCCCCCGAGCATAACTCAGCGCACTTTCCAGGTGAATGCAAATTCGATAGCCCAATTTTGGGCATCGGTGGCACAGGCATTCCTGCCTGTGCTCTGGAACGCCACAGGCAGGAATGCCTGCGCCATCAACGCCAAATCCCCGCCGGATCAATCTTCATGCCCGCCGATCTTCTCGATTCCACCGATCCTTCGCTTTACGAGTTCGTCACTACCAAGCACGGCCCGGCCGGACAGCTTCCCCTCAACGCTGATTTGCTGCGCCACGCTCCGAGCGGCGACCTCTTCGGCTGGTCGCAGAACGTCGGCATGGGCTGGAATCCGGCCTTGCTCGGCAGCCGCGAATTCCTGATCCTCAGCACGCACGGCGGCCTTCGCGGCCCCGACGGCGCTCCCATCGCCCTCGGCTACCACTCCGGACACTGGGAAGTTGGCTTGCTCGTGAAGGCCGCCGCCGAGGAATTCCAGAAATTGCGGTGCATTCCGTTCGCCGGGGCAGTCACCGATCCATGCGACGGCCGCACCCAGGGCACGCCGGGCATGTACGACAGCTTGCCGTACCGCAACGATGCCTCGATGGTCATGCGGCGGCTGATGCGGAGCTTGCCGACGCGGCGCGGCGTGATGGGCGTCGCCACCTGCGACAAGGGGCTGCCGGCCATGATGATGGCGCTCGCCAGCCAGCGCGATCTGCCGACGATCCTCGTGCCCGGCGGCGTCATGCTAGCCGGCGAGGCGGGCGAAGAAGACACGGGCAAAGTGCAATCCATCGGGGCTCGCTTCGCCAACGGGGAGATCACGCTCGAGCAGGCCGCGGAGGCCGGTTGCCATGCCTGTGCGTCGCCGGGCGGCGGCTGCCAGTTCCTCGGCACCGCGGCAACTTCGCAAGTGGTCGGCGAAGCGCTCGGGTTAAGCTTGCCGCATTCCGCGCTGTCGCCATCCGGCCA
>DATNBQ010000086.1:0-4699 GCA_035571955.1 Urbifossiella sp.
TGCCGGCCCCGCGGCGAACCAGTTCCTTGCGGGCTTCGACCCGATCGGTCATGTCCGCGGAATTGAGAGCGTCGGCGAGTTTGTCGTCGCTGAGCTTGCGAATCTGCGCCCAGCTATCCATGCCGCGCAGCGGAATCGCCGAGGTTTCCTTGGTACCGGCCCAGCGGATGCGATAGATGCGGCCGTGGATGCCGTCGCCGGAGAGCTTGCCCGCGCCGCCGGAATCCGTTCGCCAGTCGCAAACGTAAATCGCGCCGTCCGGTCCGGTCACCATCTGGCACGGACGGAACAGCGGATCGTCGCTCTTGAGGAATTCGAATTCGCCGGTGATCTTGAAGCTGGAGCCGTCCGGCTGCGTCTTGTAAGCGCGGACGACCTTGCGGAACACGTCCGGGTAATAGAGCAGGCCGCGATATTGTTGCGGAATGCGGGTATCGTTGTAAATGAGCAGGCCGGCGGGCGAACCGCGGCCGGTCTTGATCATGGGCGGCATCTTGCCGGGCACCTCGCCGCCGACGGAGACGCGGGCGTCGTCCGGGCGGCAGCAGCGGGCCCCGTAGCGGAGCCGCCAGCCGAAGTCGCTTCCCTCGGCGACGTTCATGATCCGGCAGCCCATGAACTTGCTGCCGTCCTCGTTGTCGTTGTCGGCGTGGAACCAGTTGAATTTATCGTCGTAAGCCAGGTCGCGATAGGGATTGCGATAGCCCAGCGAGAAGAGTTCCATCCTGGAACCGTCCGGGCGGCAGCGGAAGACGGCGCCGGTGCGGAGGACGGTGGCCCGACTGCCGTCCGAGCCTTCGGCGAAGTTATCGTCGTCGCCGCTTGTGATGTAGAGCAGGCCGTCGTTGCCGATGGTGACGCCGGAAACCTGGTGGTGGTGGAAGCCGCAGAAGCCCTGGGCGACGATCTCGCGGATGTCCCAGGGGCCGCCTTCGCGCGATTGCTTCCAGCGGCGAACGGTGCCGCGGCCGGTGACGTAGAGCCAGCCGTCGTGATAGAGAATGCTCGAGGGAAGCTCTTCGCCGATGATCGCCCGGGGCGCGCCGAATTTGCCGGTCGCCGCGTTGAACGGGAACTGCTTCACCACATCCATGGTGAACTTCTTCATCGTGGCGACTTGCTTCGTCGTGCCGTCCTTGAAGCGGAAAGTTTCCTTCACTTCGAACCACTTGCCGCCGGTGACGGGGTCGGGCACCCATTCCATGACGAAGAGGCTGCCGTCCGGGCCAAAAGTCATGCCAACGGGGTTGATGACCTGCGGCTCGGCGACGACGACCTCCATGCGAAAGCCTTCGGGGAGAAAGTAGCCCTTGAGCTTGGCGTCGAACTGCCCCTGATCGACCATTTTGATGGGGAACGGCAGCGGCCGCGTGGGGGATTGCGGCTGCGCGAATTCGGCGGGCGCCGGCGGCGGCAACGCGCTGGCCGGACGGGGTGATGGAATGACGAACGCCAGAACGGCGACGAGAGCGGCGAGGGAGAAGCAGCGCATGAGGTTGTGGTCTCCGAGAAAGCGAGTCGTTTTCGTGGTGGCATTCCTGCCTGTGTAAGGCGCACAGGCAAGAATGCCTGTGCCACCAAAGCTTGGCACCTACCGTCCAATTTCAGCGGTATGTGAAAGATACAGGAAAGAAGGGGGGATTAGGAAGTCTTTTCTGTCGCGGCTTTGCAAGAGCTGACAGCTCGAGCGCGAATTACTTGCGTTTTTTTTGGCCCGGACATTATGATCCGATCTCAATAGAATCGGCAATAACCTGAAAACCCTCATATCCGATCAAAACTTTCCAGACATCCCATCTTGCGTATTCCCCCCATTCGGACTACAAGAGTACCCAGTAACAGAAATTGTAGGGATAAGTCCGACAGGGAAACACTCGCTTGCTCAGGGCTCGCGAGAACGTCGGAATATCCGACGCCCGCGGATTCCTTGAACTACGTTTTCCGTTCCGGAAGAAGGTTCGTGGTGTGTCGCCCCTTGGTCCTTCTCTCGGATTACTTTTCGGGCCGGATCATCCGCTTTTTCTCCACCACGAGATCATTCCATGCCTAAGCCGAATTTCCTCCGCCGCCTCATGACGCGTTCTCTGCGTCCGAACAAGGTCGCGCCCCTTCGCCGGTTCGAACAACTCGAAGACCGCACCGTACCGACGCAGCTTGCCTATAGCCTTTTCGACACGGCCACGGACAATACCGGGGCAATCCTCAACAGCGGCACCGCGACTCACTACACCATCACCGCTTCGCCGACCGGTCCGAGCGCAGCCGTCATTACCAACGTGAACTCCAATCGGGGCTATATCAGTCAAACCACGAGTGGATCGAGCCCGGCAGGGGAGTACGACTACACGACGTCATTCAACCTTCCCGCCGGGACGACGATGACCGGAGCAACGTTAACCGGGCTCATCAGTGCCGACGACAGCGTGATTGGATTCAAGCTCGATAGCGGCGCGACGATTCCGGCGAGCTTCACCGGGATCGCCAGCGGTGGAATGCCCTTCAGCGTGGATATTTCCGGGCTTTCGGCCGGCGCCATCCACTCGATCACTTTCATGACGAACAATGCCGTCGCCGGCACTCAGACGGAGTTTCGCGCGGCCAACCTGGTGCTGAACGTCTTGCCCCCGGCGAGCAGCACTCCGCCCATTCTGACCGGCAGCGGCACGCCGATCACTCTCGGCGTCGGCGGCCCGGCGGTCGCCGTCGATCCCGGCCTCACGATTAACAACCCGAGCGGCGCCAACTTCACGGGTGCTTCGGTCATCATCGGCGCGAACTTCGCGTCTGGCGACCAGCTTCAATTCACCAACGCGGGCAGCGTTGTCGGTACCTATAACCCTGCGAACGGCGTGTTGAGCTTCACTGGCACCGATACCGCCGCGAACTACCAGGCGGCCCTCCGTTCGGTGAAAATCTCGACGACCGCGGTCGGCGGCGGCCCGCGCAACGTCAGTTTCTCCATTGCCCCGGGGTCGTTCAATGCCGCGAATAACCGCTTCTATGTGTTCGTGCAGAGCGGGAGCATCAACTGGGGCGCCGCCGAGGCGCAGGCTTCCGGCATGAGCATCTTCGGCCTGCAAGGCTACCTGGCCGTCATCACGTCCGCGGCCGAGAACGCGTTCGCCTTCTCAAAGGTCGGCGCCCAGGCCGCATGGCTCGGCATGAGCGACGGCGGCACCGAAGGGTTCTGGCAATATGAAACGGGTCCCCTCGCGGGAGCGCAATTCTCTTCCGGCAGTGTCTCCGTCGGTGGCCACTACACCAACTGGAACGGCGGCGAGCCGAACAACGCCGGCGGCGAGGATTTCGCACAATTCCTCAGCAGCGGTCAGTGGAACGACTTGAATGAAACGAATGCGTCTCCTCAGGGCTATGTCGTCGAATTCGGCGGTTCGCCAAACGACCCGAGCCTCCAGCTGACCTCGGCCACCACAGTCAACATTCTGAACATCGGCAGCGTCAGCCCGAGCTCCACGACCATCGACAGCCCGGATACGCCGATTACCCTGACTGGAACGGGATTCGTCTCCGGAGCAACCGTCTTCTTCAACGGCACGGCGCTGGCGACGAACTTCGTCAGCGGCACATCGCTGACCGCGACGATCCCGGCCGCGTTCCTCACGGCCGCGGGAACCGATCCGATCATTATCAAGAATCCGGATGGAACCACCTCGGGCGCCTTTACCTTTACCGTCAGCGGCGGCCTGACTGCGACGCTCGCCGGCGGCAATCTCACGATCGCCGACTCCGCCGGAGTGAACAACGCCATCACCGTCGTCAAGGATAACGCAGGCAACTTCATCGTCACCGATTCCCTCCAGGTGTTCCTTGCCGTTCCGGCGGGAGCGACTCTGTCGAACGGCAATCACACCTTTACACTGGCGAGTTCGTCCGTCACCGGCAGCCTGATTTTTAATACGGCCGCCGGCACCGACTCGCTGACCGTCGATTACACGGGGACCGGCGGATTCTACTCCACGCCCATCAACTACAACGGCGGCAACAACGCCGGGGATAAGCTCGTCGTCAAGAGCGGCGCCATCAACAAGGTCACCGAAACGTACATCGCGCCTTCCGGTCAGGGGCACGCCGGCACCATCGTGTACGACACCGACGGAACCGGAACCACGACCGATACCATTTCCTACACGGGCGTCGCCCCGGTCGATCTGACGCCGAGTGGACCGGTCGCCAATCTCATCTTCACTTTGCCGACCGGCGGCAGCAACGCCTCGCTCGAAGATGATGGCTCTTTGGGCAATAACATCTCGCAAATCCGCAGCGTCAGTGGAACGCCCTTCGAGACTTCGACGTTCCAGAATCCGACCAATTCGCTGACGATCAACCGCGGCAGCGCCGCTGATACCCTCGTCGTGGCGGCGACGCCGGATTTGAAGTCGAATGTGACAATCGGGTCGGTCGGCGCGGAGTTCGCTTCGATTAACTTCACCGGCGCCCTGACCCTGAACTCCGGCAATAGCCTTGCCGCGAACGCGACGGGTGCGATCAGTTTCAGTACCGCCAATTCGGACTTGGCCACGAGCGGCGCCGGCGCGATCGCCCTGACCACGGCCACGAATATCTCGCTCGTGAGTGGATCGAGCATTTCGACTGTCAACGGGGCCATCACGCTCAACGCCAATCAGCAAGCGACCCCGACGGCAGGCAGCTTTATCGGCATCGGCGTCAGCGGCGTCAT
>DATNBQ010000087.1:0-8641 GCA_035571955.1 Urbifossiella sp.
CCGGCGGCTCGCACGAGCAGTATAAGCGTCCCTGCCTGATCGGCGACCTCGGCTTCAAGGAGACAATGCCCGTACTGTGGGAAGTGGCGCTCTTGTAGGTCGGGCTGTGCCCGACATCAATCGTCTTGTCGAGCTGTGCCCGACATCAATCGTCTTGTCGGGCTGTGACCGACATCAATCGTCTTGTCGGGCACAGCCCACATTGATCGTCTTGTCGGGCACAGCCCACATCGATCGTCTTGTCGGGCACAGCCCGACCTACCAGAATCTCACGCGGTGCCGAGTTCGGCGAGGATGGTCGCGGCGCGGTTGGCGTCACCCACGCTATCGAACGTGACGTAGCCGACGAACTTTCCCGCGATCACGGACATCACGAGCCCGTGCAGGTTGATGCCGGCCATCTCCCAGGTCTGCGTGAGCCGACCGCTGAGACCGGCCTTGTCGTCGCCGGAAACGCGCATGACGATCGGTTCGCCGACTTCGTGCAGGCCGGCCGAGCGAGCCGCCGACAGTTCGTTCGTGCCGTGGAGCGGGGCCACATACAGGTCGCCCATCCCCGGCTTGGACGCCGACCGCTGGCTGTACACGTATTCGAGGTGCGCCCCGCCTTCCGCCAGCTTCTTCAACTTCGAGGAAATCCCGCCCGGCTTGTCCTCGATCTCCGCGTGGAAGACGTGGACCCGCTGCATTTTGAAACTCATGGCTGGTGCTCCTGGGAAGTTCGCTCTCTGAGCCGCTATCTTATAGTTTTCATCCGGACGTGCCATTTCAAGATACCTTCGTTAAGCGGCCTTGAAAACGGTTTCCTGCCGCATTACCCGATCGAGTTGCCCGCTTCGTGCCAAACCTGGGCAAACCCTCAAAGCGGCCTTGATTTTCCCAGTTTCTCGGGTTATCTCCGCCATCAGCATACCGACTCCCCGAAGCGGCGCGCTTGGGGAACCCTGGGAAATCGAAGGAGACCCGATGCGCAGATTCACTCGTGTGGCGGCAGCAATGATGCTCGGCGGAGCGGTGACGGCCGCATCGGCGCAAACGCCTTCGCCGCCGGCCGCTCCTCCGGCGGCGCCGCCCGCCACACCGACCGTTCCGCCGCTGACGCCGCCGCCAAGCCTGACGCCGCCGCCCCCCGGACTCGCCACACCCACGCCGCCCAAACCCGAACCCCGGCCCGTCGGCGACGCCGCCATTGTCACCACGACCCTCGGCGGCGCCCCGGTGACCAGCAAGATTCCCGAGGTCTCCGTCTATCGCGGCCTCCGCCAGTTCCCGCCGGCCAACCGCGACCTCGCCCGCAAGGAAATCGTCAACCAACTCGTCGAGAACATCCTCGTCGAGCAATACCTCGCGGCCATCAAGGTCACTGTCGAGCCGAAGGAAGTGGAACAGGTCATCGGCGAGTTGCAGAAAGAACTCAAGGCGATGAAGAAGGATTTCAGCAAGGAACTGGCCGCGATGATGCTGACCGAGGAGGAATTCCGGGCCGAGGTGCAGGCCCAGTTGAAGTGGGAATCGTTCGTCAAGAAGCAGAGCACGGACGCGGCGCTCCAGCAGTTATTCGCGAGCAGCCCGGACATTTTCGACGGTTCGATGGTGCGGGCCCGGCACATTCTGTTCACGCCGGGCAGCGACAAGGCGAAGCAGGAAGAAGCGGCCGGCAAGCTGCGCGGCATCAAGCAGGCGATCGATCAGGAAGCGGCCAAGGCCGTCGCCGCCGCGCCGGCCACCGCCGATGCCGCGGCCAAGGACGCCATCCGCGACAAGAAGGTGGACGAACTGTTCGCGGCGTTCGCCACCCGCGATTCGCAGTGTCCTTCGAAGAAGGACGGTGGCGATCTGAACTTCTTCCCGCGGGCCGGCGCGATGGTCGAGCCGTTCGCCAAGGTCGCCTTCGAGCTGAAGCCGTACCAGATGAGCGATGTCGTGGTGACCGAGTTCGGCTACCACCTGATCCTGGTGACGGCCCGCAAGCCCGGCAAGCCGAAGAAGTTTGAGGACGTGAAGGAAGATGTAAAGTTGCTGTACGCGATGAAACTGCGGGAAGCGGTGATCGCGCAGGTGAAGCCAAAGGCGAAGATCGAGATTCTGCCGGCTCCACAAACGGCCGCCGCTCCGGCGACCCCCGCGACACCGCCGAGCGTTCCCACGGTCCCCGTTGGGACTGGCGCCCCCAAGCCGTAACCGGTTTGGTGGCAGAGGCATTCTTGCCTGTGCGAGCCTGGCACAGGCAAGAATGCCTGTGCCACCAAGATTCAAGCCGACCACATTACCCAACCGCGCGGCCCACGGAGCAGATTCCGTGGGCCTTTTCGTTCCGGCGGAGAGTGCTTCATGAAATCGTTAACCGTCGTGCTCCTGCTGGTCGGTTCGAACACGTTCATGACCATCGCGTGGTACGGCCACTTGAAGTACAAGCACGTCGCGCTGTGGCTGACGGTGTTGGCGGCCTGGCTGATCGCACTTCCCGAATATGCCCTCCAAGTTCCCGCCAACCGCATTGGCTACGGCCAGTTCACAGCGACCCAGCTGAAGGTGATCCAGGAAGCCGTTTCGCTGAGCGTGTTCGCGGTGTTCGCCTACTTTTATTTGAAGGAAGCGCCGACGTGGCGCACGGCGTTGGCGTTCGCGCTCATCATCGCGGCGGTCCTGCTCGTCCGCGGCGATCATTGAGTTGGCGGGGCCGGAAAGCGTTGGCAAGCCGGGAGCGTGAGCGACCGGAGTTTTTCAAGACTCCGGTCGCTGACGCTCCCGGCTCGCTAGGCTCGTTTCCAGGTTATTCGAATAGCGTCGGTGGTTCGGGCTTCTTCTTCGGCGGCTTCTTGCCGAGCACTTCGTAAGCCCGGGGCGTCGCCACCCGCCCGCGCGGCGAACGCGTGATGTACTGTTCGCGCAGCAAGTACGGCTCGATCTCCTCGGCAAGTGTGTCCGTTGCCAGATTCAATGTAGCGGCCAGGGCTTCCACGCCGGTCGGGCCGCCGAGGAACACGTCGATCAGCGTTTCCAGATACTTGCGGTCGTTTTTGTCCAAGCCGTCGCGATCGACCTCGGCCATGTCGAGGGCGGCGCGAGCGATCTCCTCGGTGATTTCGCCGTCGTGGCGAGCGGCGGCGTAGCTGCGCGCCCAATAGAGCCGGGCGTTGGCGACTCGCGGCGTGCCCCGGCTGCGATGGGCCAGTTCATGGGCAGCCTTCTCGGTGATCGGCGTCGCCAACTTCGCCGCGTTGATTCGCACGATCGTCGCCAGTTCCTCGACGGTGTAAAACTCGAGGTGCTCGTGCATCTTGAAGCGGTCGCGCATCGGCCCGGAGAGCATGCCGCTCCGCGTAGTCGCACCAATCAGCGTGAATCGCTTCAACTGCATGGAAATGGTGCGAGCGCTCATCCCTTCGCCGAGCACGATGTCGATGCGGAAGTCTTCCATGGCCGGGTAAATGAATTCCTCGACCACCCGCGGCATGCGATGGATTTCATCGATGAACAGCACCGAGCCTTCGTCGAGATTGGTGAGAAAGGGCAGCAGGTCGGCGGGCTTGGAAAGGGCCGGGCCGCTGGTCATCTGGATGGACGTGCCGAGTTCGTTCGGCAAGACGGTGGCGAATGTGGTTTTGCCGAGGCCGGGCGGGCCGTCGAAGAGGATGTGCCCGAGCGGTTCTTTGAGTTTCTTGGAAGCCCGCACGGCGATTTCGAGCCGCTGGGCGACTTTCTTCTGACCGATGACTTCCTGGAGCAACTTCGGACGCAGAGCGGCATCGACTTTTTTGCTCTCGTCGTCCGGCACGGTGGTCAGCACTTTTTCGCGGGCCATGGGAATCCTACCGCCCGAATACGGCAATCGATAGGAGCCCGCAGCGCGAGCAAGGGCCGCGTTTCGTCACTCGCTTGCGCTGCGTGTTCAATCACTTGATCCGGAGCTTGACGACTTCCTGTTCGCCGATCGGGCCCTTCACGGGCGTCGGACTGGCCCCGGAGTTCAATAACTGATAGGTGAAGTCGCCGACCGGTACGAACACGTCTTGCTGCGTGTTCGGGGCCACGCGATAGGTCACGCTGTTGATGGCGATCGTGATCTCAACGGGGTAACCGTTCTGGATGCGAACGATTCCCTTTCCCGCCGTGAACGTGTTCTTGGCCGGTGCCGGCGCGGGCGCCACGGGCCGCAGCGAGGTCGATTTCTTCCCACCTTCGATATCGGCCTTTAACCTTTTAACATCGTCGCCCAGGTCCTTGACGCTCTTCAACAATCCCGGATCGCTGGGAATGTAAAAGCCCTGGGAATCCTTCCTTCCCTGGAGCAATTCGGTGATCAGAGCGAGTTGCTTTTCGATACTCGTAAGCCGCTCCTCCACTGAACCTTTGACGGGGTCAGCGGCGACGGGCACGGTCGGCACGGCGAGCGCCGTCAGTGGCCTGGGCGGCATCGGCAAGGCGGCGGCCGGGTGGGTCGGCAGCACGGCCAGGGCGCCGCCGAGCAGGGCGGCCATCGTCGTCTGTTTCGCGGTCATGGGGTCGGCTCCAGGTGTCGGTATCGTGGTGAGCGGGTCGATCGATGCCGGCGCGGTCGGCAGCACGATGGTCGTCGGCGCCGCCGGTATTGCCGGCAAATCCGGCGCGGCGGGAGCCGCCCCAGGCATCGGCAGCGGGAAGACGTACTTGTCCGTCGGCGGTTGCGGCCCCATCCCCTTGGGCCGCGACGTCGCCCCATACGGATTGACACTATTCCCAGCGTTGTCCGGACGCAAGTTGAAATCGGGAGTTGCGAGCGGAAGCGGTTTGGCGGGTGGTGCCGACTTTGCGGGTTGGGCAGTCGGCGCAGGGGGGTCGACGGGCGGCTTAAAGGGTCGCGGCGCAGGATCGACGGCCGGCGGAATCGATGGCGCGGGCGCGGCCTTGAACACCGGTGCAACGATTTCCGAGACTGGAACCACCTCGGCCGGCCGGGCGATCGGCGGCGGCGCGGTTGGCGTCGGTAAGGGCGGCGCCGCGGCCGCGACGGGAACTACCCTCTCGACGACCGGCGCCGCAACGGTCGGCGCCGCCCGCGTCCATACGGCGTTCTCAATATTCGCGTTGGGCACGGGCTGTGCCAGCGCAAGGCCGAGCCAGCCGCCGACGACCGTTCCGCCGGCGAAGAGAGCCGCCACAGTTCGCTGCCACATGCGCTTGCTCATTTTCGTTTCTGGGTGGCACCGGCTTCCAGCCGGTGCGATTCAGGCAACACCGGCTGGAAGCCGGTGCCACCCAAGAACGCCCTAGTTCTCCTCGTACTGGGCGATCCGGTTGACCGGCGCCGCTCCATCGTCCCCGTATTCGTCCGCCACCTGGAACTCCATCTGGAACGCATCCTCGCCGCTGTCCTCGTAGTAATGGCGAAGCACGCGGGTCGCCTTGAATTCATGGCGACTGAAGAAGATCTGGGCGTCGAGATTGCGTTCGCGAACGGCCAGGCTGATCCTTTGCCGGCGATGCGTGGAAAGCTTGTTCACCAACTTCTGGAGCATTTGCCGGCCGATGCCGGTCCGACGCATATCCGGGTGAACCGCGAAGTTCAGGATGTGCAGCTTGTTGCGATGCAGTTCGTAGATCATGAAGCCGATCACGTGGTCGTCGGTCTCGGCCACCATTCCGATGCAGTTTCGCTGCCTCAGGCAGCGGAGGAAGTCTTCCTCCGTCCAGGCATATTCGAAACTCGCCAGTTCGGTGGCGAGAACTTCGGCCATGTCCCGCCGGATCATCCAGCGGATGTGAATGCGGACCTTTTCGCGCTGCGCACGTCCAGTGCTCATGAACGGGCTCCTTCCCAGCCATGCCGGCCGATGTTAACCTCGCCCCCCGACGGGGTACCCCATTGCGGATTTCGGATTGCGGAATTCGGAATGCGGAGTCCGCACCAAGAATACCGCAGCTCGAATTCCTCCCTCAAGTGCGGCTTCGATCCGCACCCATAGCTCTCGAAATTCCGAATTCCGCATTCCGAATTCCGAATTCCCCATTATTCCTTGACGAACGTGGTGCTTTCTTCCTTGACGACCGGCGTCTTCAATTGGTCGCAAGAGAGTTGCACGCGGAAGCGGAGGTCGCCGGCGGCGTTCCCCTTCACGCGCACCCGATAGACGACTTCGCCCTTCACTCCCAGCGTCGGAAGCAGGTCGAAGGAAAGTTGCTGGCCAACGACCTTTGCGGTTCCGTTCTGGTTGTTGCCGGTCGTGGCGCTGACGAATTCCGAGCCTTCGGCCAGGGCCGCCGCGATCTGAACGTTCGAACAGGCTCCGGTGCCCTGGTTCATCACGCGAATCTCGTAAGTCACTTCCTTGCCGACGGCGACGGGATTATCCAGGCCAACCACATCGAAGCGGACGGCGGCGACTCCTTCGGCAACGACGGCAGTTTCCGCCTTGGCTTCCAACGAACGGCTGTTGCGAACCGGTGTCGCTCCGCCCGCGGGCACGACTCCGGCGGGGCCGGCGTGGGCCACCGTCCGCAGCAAACTGCCGCGGGCATCGGTGGCGGCGCTGGCCCGCAGCTTCAGGGTCAAGGTGCGGTTGCTGCCGGCCGCGAGGGCGGGCAGCCGCCAGGTCACCGTGCGGCCCGAGCAAGTGCCGCTGTCGCTCGCCTGATTGATCCATTCGAAGCCATCCGGCAGCACGCTTTGCAGCACGACCGGATCGGTGGCCGCGGTGCCGGGGTTCGACAGTTCGATGGTGAAGGTCGGCTCGGCGCGAACGAGGCACTTCGCCGGGCCGCTCTGCTTCACGGTCAACATCGGCTCGACCACGTTGGTGGAAGCCTTGGCGGTAGCGTCCGGGCTGCCGGCCGCGGTCACCGTAATCTGGCACCATTGCAGGCCGGCCTTGGCAGCCGAGACGTTTAGCTTGACGATCTTGGTTTCGCCCGCCGGGACGTTTTCGATCGGCGCTTCGATCACGACGCCCTGGGAATGCAAGAGGCCGTCCGAAAGCTGCGCCCGGACGACGGAATGCGTGGCCGGGCCGGTGCCGCTGTTGGTCACCTTGATCTGGAAGCTGGTCTCTTCGCCGGCGCGGCACACTTCGGAGCCGACGACCGCGACCACGAGCCGAGGTCGAGTCACGCGCGTCCGGGCATCTACAGTGGAAGTCAGCGTCACCGTGGCTCGGCTGTGCGTCTCGCCTTCCTCGGAAGGCTTGACGCGGACGGTGATCTGCTTCTCGGCGCCGGCCTCGAGCGCCCCGAGTTGCCAAGTTAAATGGTCGCCGTTCGATTCGGCGACGGGTTCGCTGCCGACGTAGCGCGAACCGGAGGGAAGTTCATCATCGACGCGGACGCCGGCCACGGCCGATGTCCCGGTATTGCGAACGATCAGCTTGTAAGCCAGTTCCTGACCGAAGACGACCGTTTCCGGGCAGACCGCTTCAATGGTGACGCTCGGCGTGGTGCGGCCCGGCATCAACCCAGTGGGGAGCGTTCGCGTCGCGGGGGCCGTGGAAGGCGTCGCGGGAACGTTCGGCGGAAGGACGGTCGATTGCGGAACCGATGGAACGACCGGGAATGGGCTCGGCGGCGTGGATACCGCGGGCAACGGCGGAGCGGCCGGAAGGCTCGGTTCGGCCTTGTCGCTCACGCTCGGCGGCAGCGGCACCGGCGTGGTCGGAACCGCGGGAATGTTGGGAACTGCGGGCAAGCCGGGTGACGGCGGCAGCGGCGGCAAGGCTGGGGCCGCGACGCCTACCGGGCTGGCGCGGAACGCTCCGCCATCCATCTTCGGCGGCGGAAGCGCTTGCCCGCCCGCCTGGCTGACGCCATTCGGGCCGGCGATGGCCGGGCGCGTGAGACGCGGCGCGTTGACGCTGGCGGGTTGCACGGGGTTCGGCGTGTAGCCGGGAGGGGTCGGCAGATAGCCGCCCGCCGGCTTCGCATTGGTTTGCTTCGGGGTGTAGCCGGGCGGCGGTTGCCCCGGCGACCAGTCGTTCCACTGCCGCACGGGCGGCGGCGGCAGCGGGGTTCCCGCCGGCGGCAAGGTCCCGACCGGCGCGGCCGGATAGTTCGGATAGCCGCTCGGCTGTTGGGCCACCACGCTCCCCAGTGCGGCCAGGCCCGCCGCCGTCACCGCGGCGGTCAATAGTATGCGTCGCTTTCGCACGGCCGGTTCCCCCTGATTCGGCAAACGCCCGTTCGAGGTGGCGATCCGCGGACGCACCAGCGCCCGCGACTCGACGACCACCCGCCCTACTCACTGGCTCCCCCGGCGCCGGCGCCTTCCCCCGAAGGCACTTCCGGAGCCGGGTACTTGATCGCGTTCTTCACCAACTTCGCCAGAATCGCATCGCTCAGATCGATCCCCGTATGCACGCTCAAGAGCAACAGAATGTTCGCGACATCGGCCATCTCATCCGCGATGGCCACCCGCAGGTTGGCGTCGGCGGCGGCGGCCCGCGATTCCTCCGGAGTCTGCCAGCGGAACACCTCGCACAACTCGCCGACCTCGCTGGCCAGGGCCATCGTCAGGTTCTTCGGCGAGTGGTAAGGCTCCCAGCCGCGGACCTCGGCGAACCGGCGAATCGCGTCCTTCAGCGCTGCCACCGGAGTGGTCGCGTCGGGCATCGCGGGTTCCCAATTGTTTGGCGATTCGAGCGGCGGCCGTGCAGTTTCCCCCTGCGGCCACCGC
>DATNBQ010000088.1:0-6568 GCA_035571955.1 Urbifossiella sp.
TCAGCCTCGGACCGTCGAGCGATGCTCGGCGTGCATTCGGTTGACCATTCTTGCGGGAATGTTACGCTTTTTACGGCTCAATTTCTCGGAAGGAGCATCGTCATGCAAGCGACCCACCCAAAGGCCGGCTTTCGGCCGCAAGCGGCCTCGATCGGTTCAAGTCGGAAATCGATGCGAGATCGCCAGTTGCGTCAAAATTGGAAGGTGAATGATGGCCGCGCGGCCGCGCGCGGCGAAGCGAAGAAAGTCGCGAAAGGCACAGGCATCATGGCACTTACGGCAAATGCGCGACTGCCTCGAAACAAAAGAAGCGGCCTCCAATTTTTAATTGCCGCGAAAGATCGAGGATTTCCGCAAAGAGGGGGGTGTTAGCGGCCATTTACGGCAGAGAATCGGGCATGACTGGCGGTTCCAAGAACGATGAATTCGGCTCGATCTGCTGGGCGGATAAAACCCACCCACTTTCCAGCTGCTTACCCGGGAGCGGTGAATTGCGACCGCTCGCTAACGCTCGCGGCTCTGACTGCCGCACCGCGCCGCGACCGTGATTCACTCTCCCGGCTCGCCATTCAACGCTTGGCATCCGGGTAGTTGACCAGGAACTTGCGGCGTTGATCGGCGAATGACCGCAAGGGAATCGATCGCCCGGCGCCGGCGCCGGCTTCGTCCGCGGTCGCCCGGCGGAACGCCTCGAGCGATTCCAGCTTTCGCGTGTCGATTTCCACTTCCTTTTCCATCAGAGAGCGGTATTTCGCCACGACCGGGCCGAGTTCCTTCCAGTCGAGCGACTTTTCGGCGATGGTTTTGACGTGCTCCAAATAGCGGGCGCGAAGGGCCGGCACGGCCAGCAGCTTGCTGCGGAGCGGCTTGCTGGCATCGTTGAGGCCGACGAGCGGATCGAGTTCGATTCCTCCGCCGCCGAACCCGCCGCGCGGTCCGCGTCCACCGCCCGGCTGTCCAAATGCGCCGCCCGGGAAACCGCCAGGCTGGCCAGGCTGTCCGAAGCCTCCCGGAGCGCCAGGAAACCCACCCGGTGCTCCGCCGCCGGGAGGGCCGAAGCCACCCGGACCGAAGCCGGGACCGCCGGGAAAGCCCTGAGGCCCTTCGCGCATCCGCTTCAGTTCCTCGCGCTGCTGGGCGGTCAGTATCTCTTCGAGTCTCTTATCCGTTTCCTTTTGAAGTTCAACAAACTGCTTCTTTTGTTCGCCGCTGAGGCGAAGTTGATCGAGGAGCGGCGGTGGAAGAATGTCGCCGGGGCGCGGCCTCATGCCGAATCCGCCGGGGCCGCCCATTCCGGGGCCGCCGCCGCCGTGGAACGCCTCGTTCATGTCGTGCGGCACGATGTGGAACTTCCCCTTCGGATCGAGGAAGAGCGTGTAATCGCTGGCCCGCGTCCAGTAGCCGTCGTTGTTGATCAGGGCCACGTCCAGGGCCAGGAACCAGAGCAGGCTATCGACATCCAGGATCGGCGCGAGGGCCGCTTCCAGTTCCGCCGGCGGAGTCTGGTTCAAGACCTTGCACAGGTTGACCAGGGCCTTCCACGCCTTGTCGTCGTCTTTGCTCTTGATCTGGAAGATGCGTTTGTAGCCGGCGATGTCGTCGCCCCAGTATTCGAGTCCGCCGCGGCCGCCGGGGCTGCCGCGCACCTTCCACCGCGTGCCGTTGGTCGTCTTGTAGTTCTCCTTGAGGAACACCTTGTCGAACTGCTGGACGTTGGTGTAGAGGCCCCAGCTTTCGCCGTTGATGACCACTTTCATCACATTGGCCTTGGGGGCGGGCATGTATTGGCGGGCGATGTGCGAATAGAGCACGGTGCTCAGTTGCGAGCCGTCCTCGTGGCCGTTGAGCAGGTTGAGCGTCTTGTAGCCCTGGAGCCGCTGCTTGGCGTCGGCCATGTCGAGCGAGACGTTGAGGGAGCGCTTGGAGCCGGCGGGGACCATGCCGTATGACGACATGCCGCGGAAGTGGACGCCGACGTTTGAATAGCGTTTGCCATCGACGATCAGCATGGCGGCGACATCCACATCGGTGCCGTGGAAGTCCTGAAGTTCTTGCTCCCAGTCCTTGTTTTCGAATTGGAGGAAGATGGTGCGGACGACGCTCGGGTCGTAGAGATCGGCTTTGAGGGGCGCGACATCGTTAACCGAAACGCGGGGTCCGGGACGGCCCGGCTCGCCGCCTTTGCCGAACCCCTTGCCGCCCTTTTTGCCGAAGCCGCCCTTGAAACCGCCGCCGTTCTGAAGCTCCTTGCGGGCTTGGGCGCGTTCCTCGGCGTTCAGCCAGCCGTCCTTGTTGGCGTCGAACTTGGCGACGAGTTTGCGCTCCTGGCCGCCGGGGGGCCCGAAGCCGCCCTTGCCGAATCCCTTGCCGCCGCCGGGCGGTTGGCCGACGCCGCTCTGGGCGACGAAGGCAAGGGCCGCCACCGCGGCGAAGGCGACTGCGAATGAGAGGCGTTTCATAGGGCGGTTCTCTCGATGATTAGCCGCGACCCAGCGGGGAGCGCGCGGACATTGCGCACCCAGTGGTGACCGCGATCCGTTAAAGAGCGATGAATTAAGCGTTTTTCCAGTCCACGCCTTGAACGCCATCGACCTTGTTCAGGTCGGCGATCATGGCGAGCAGCGAAGCGGCCGGCTTGAGCCGGGCGGCGTACGTGAGGTCGAGGGCGGCCCCCTGCCGGGCCGTGCTGGCGGCCTGTAACCGGTGCACGCCCACGTGCCGGGCCAGCGCCTCGTTCAAGGCCGCGTCCGGGTTAAGCCCGATGCCGATGCGGACCACGAGCGAGCCGGGCTGCCCCTGAGTGCCGTTGCCGACAGTGGGCCTGCTCCACCAGTGAAGCAAGCCGGCGGCCAGGGCCACGATCGGGATGCCGGCCAGGGCTACCCCGACGGCCTTCGCCCCGATCGCCATGCCGACCACCACCGCGGCAATCACGAACGCCGTATCGCGGGTGTCTTCCACCACGGTGCGAAAGCGGATGATCGCCAAGGCGCCGGCGAGGCTGAAGGCCCGCGCCAGGCTGTCGCCGATCACCTGCGTCACCATCGCGATGAGCACGCACAAGAGCACGAGGGTGGCGACGAACGGCGCCGCCTCGGTTCGACTCTTCCGCTGCGTGGAGTAATAAACGGCGGCGACCACCAGTCCGAGACAGGCGGCAAGCGTCAATCGCGCCGCCAGTTGGCCCGGCGGCACTTCCGCCGCGGTGGGAATCAGCGAATTGAAGAACCCCTTCCACCACTCCGCGAACTCAGGCATCGGCTTCCACCTCGCTGGCGTGAACCGTTTGCATGTAGCGCCGGTATTTGGAAACCGCGCTCGGCGCCAGCCCCAGGTCCGCCACCATCTCCTTGAAGATGGCCGGCATGGCGATGCGGAACTTGAACTCGCAGATCACCTGCCCGTGGAGGAGCACCGGTTGATCGCCCACCGGGTTCACTTCCCAGGCGTCGGTGGCAGCGCCGCGAACGTTGCGGTCGAGCGTGATGCGGACGGTGTGCCCTTCGGCGATGCCGAGGTAGGCGACGCGGTCGTAAGCGATGCGGCAGACAGGGCGCAGCTTCCGCTCGGCGACGCCGTGACGGAACCAGTGGCCGTCCCAACCGTGCGGCGGTTCCCCGCCGATCGCGGCCGCCAGATATTTTGCATCCAGGGGCGAACGCCGCTTCCGCACCCGGTCGCCGTTCTTGATCTTCTGTTCCACGAACATGGGGCCGCCGTCGCCGTAGCGGCGAACGCGGTACTTGCAGCCAGCCACCGCGGGCATTCGCCGGAAAACGTCGAATTTCGGCGTATCGGTGTAGAGGCTGGTGATCGGGTAAGAGTTGCCCCTGGCCGAGTCGGCGAAGCGGTCCAACTTCAGGTAACGGCTGGCGTGGCCTTGCAGGGCGAGCGCCTGCGGTTCGTCGAGCAGGAACTTCATCTCGAAGGCGGCGGGTCCGTCGCCAACGTCCGCGAACAGCGACGGCGACTCCAGCCCGCCCGGATCCATCAACTTCGCGCACGATTCCGATACCAATCGCATTATCGTCGGCCTCACAGAGAATCAGGGGGCTTAACCCCCCGCTCGCCTTCCTGCAGCTTAGAACGCTACTTCAAACTCGGAACTGGAAACAATAACGGCACGGGGGACAGAATAATAGGCCGATCCATGATATCGCCATGAGCCGCGAATGAGGAACGGGTGATTGATGAGTCGCCGAACATTGACGCGGCCCGTTTGTCTCGACAGTGTGAATGGGTTCGCCTTCGCTACCATAACCAAAAACGGTGCGGCAGGCGTCCCGGCGACACAAACCATACCACGACGAGTCTTCGCTTCTTTCACCAACTTCTTGGGAGATCGGTCATGCGGAAAGGCGCTATCCTGGCATTCGCGCTCGCGGCGGCGGGCATGCTTTCGCTCCACGCGACGGCCCAGCCCCCCGAAAACAAGGGCGACAAGGACAAGGGTCCCGGCGGCAAGGGCGGCTTCGGCGGTAAGGGCGGATTCGGCGGCAAAAGAACGGGCTTCAGCCCCTTTCCCCAGCCCGGCCAGATCATGCCCGTCATGTTCCAGGAGCGCCTAAAACTCACCGATGCCCAGAAGAAGGCGGTCGCCGAACTGCAGAAAGACGTCGACGCCAAGCTCGACAAGTTGCTCACCGATGAACAGAAAGCGACGTTCAAGAAGATCAAGGAAGGTAAGGCGGGCGGGTTCGGCGGCGGGTTCGGCGGTCGCGGCCCCGGTGGCGAATTCGGCAACGGAGGTTTCGGCAAGGGTCGGCCCAAGGTCGGCGACAAGAAGGAATAGTTGCAAGACCAAGCCCACCCGCCGCGGCGGGTGGGCGGCCTTCACTTCGATTGCTCCAGCGGGCGGACGCGGACGGTTGGCCCGGCAATGTGGTGCAACAGGTGCCGCGGCAAATGGCAGCGAATGACCACTTCGTTCGCCTCGTCGCGGAACTCCTGGCGGTAAATCTCGGCGTGGGCGTTCAAGAACGCCAGCACCTTGCCGTTGCCGGAATTGGTGACGACCTCCGCTTCCACGAAGTCGGCCGCCAGGGAGTTCATCACCGCGTCTTCGAGTAAGTTCAACCCTTCGCCGGTGAGGCCGCTGACCGCGACCGAGCGCGGATGCTGCGCCATGAGCACGTGCAACTGCGAGCGGTCGGCGACCTTGTCGATCTTGTTGAGCACGAGGATCGTCGGGTTGTCGCCGCATTCCAGTTCGGCGAGTACGGCGTTCACGGCCGCAATGTGTTCCTCCGCCTGCGGGCTCGAGGCATCGACGACGTGCAGCAGCAACTTGGCGTGGCGCGCCTCGGCCAGCGTCGCCCGGAATGACGCGATCAAGTGGTGCGGCAAATCGCGGATGAATCCGACCGTGTCGGAAAGAAGCACGCGGCCCCAATCGCGGATGTGCCATTGCCGGGTGCGCGTATCGAGCGTCGAGAAGAGTTGATCCTTGACGAACACGTCGGCCTTGGTGAGTGCGTTCATGAGATGGGATTTGCCGGCGTTGGTGTAGCCGACGAGCGAGACGGTCTGTTCGCCAGAGCGGCTTTTCACCTCGCGATCCTTGCGGGCCTGCACCTCGGCGAGTCGGTGCTTGAGGTCGCGGATGCGGTTGCCGACGAGGCGGCGGTCGACTTCGAGTTGCGTTTCGCCGGGGCCGCGCAGGCCGATGCCGCCGCCCTTTTGCCGCGACAAGTGCGTCCACATTTGCTTCAAGCGCGGCAGCGAGTACTCCAGTTGCGCCAGTTCCACTTGCAGCTTCGCTTCGGCGGTGCGGGCCCGAGTGGCGAAGATGTCGAGGATCAATTCGCTGCGATCGAGCACCTTGACGCCGAGCGCTTTTTCCAGATTGCGGGCTTGCGCCGGGCCGAGGTCGTTGTCGAAAATCACGACGTCGGCGTCCGTGCTCTCGATGAGGTCGTGCAGTTCGGCGACCTTGCCGCTGCCGATATAGGTGGCGAGGTGGACGTCGTGCCGCTTCTGGGTCAGTTCGCCGGCAATGGTCGCGCCGGCCGTGGCGGCGAGCCCGCGGATTTCATCGCAAGGGTCGGTTGAGAACGGGCGGTCGGGGAGAGCCACGGCGACGAGAACGGCCTTCTCGCTGGAGACAGAAAGCTCATCGCGCTGGGTGTCGAAAGCCTTTCCGATGGCGTCGGCTCCGGGTGATTAGCAGCCCAGGTAATGTTGCAGTTTCTTCACGGCCTTGTATTTCTCGTCGCTGATGCGTTCGACGGTCGTGTCCAGCTCCGACGCGATTTCGGGAACCATCCAACCGTCGGCGGCCAGTTCCAGGATGCGGCGTTGGCGAGGGCTGAGAGCTTCCCGGGCAGCACGGGTCACGACATCGCGGTCGTCGCGAAGGCTGCTATCGTTGCGGCGATAATCCGCCACGTCCGGCGTCAGATTGACGAACTTCCGCGCTCGCTGGGTCCGCTTCTTCACGGCGTCAATCGCCCGGATGAATTCCCGGCGTTCGCTGGTCTCAGCGTCTTTAAGCACAGTCTCCCACTTGGCGGCCTCGATGCGTTCGAGCAAGCGGACGAACACCTCCTGGGTGCAATCTTGCCAGCGA
>DATNBQ010000089.1:0-7892 GCA_035571955.1 Urbifossiella sp.
TTGCGGCCGTTGCGGTCGCCGAAGTTCACGTGAGCCTGATGGCTCATCGCGAAGGCCGCGGGGTAGTGCTTCGCGGCCCGAATCAATCGCGGCGTGAGCGGATGGTCGGGTTCGAGGTAATAGTCCGCCTCGGGCCGCCCAGCGGCCCGCCCCAGCGCGGCATATGCCCCACCGTTGCCCTTCGCTCCCGCGAGCACGGCCGCGAGTCGGGCCTCATCGCTCATGAGCGATCGCCACGCACGCCGGCACTCATCCGGGCGGAGCGCCCACCGGGTCAGCGTGGCGGGATGCCGTTTGAGGATGGCGGCGGCCTCGTGCATGCCGATGAGCCCTTCATCGGTCAGGCGTTCGATAATGGCGTCAAGCGTCGGATGTGGTAAAAGCGATTCCATAGTAAGTGCCTCTGGTGATGCACTTACTATTCGCGCGCACGTGCACGGATTTCCACTTGGAGTTGACCGGATTTAAAAGGAGATAGCGATTTTCTTGGAAGCGTTGGGATGGGGCCGCGGCTCCGCTGCGTCCTGCAGGGCAACCTTCACGACCTGGCCGGCCCGCGAGAAGCGGATTCCACTACCGCGATGACGGTTCAGGGCGGTAATGGTATCGTCGAGTTGGTGAAGCTTCATTTCGACACGGACGCCATTTACTGGCCATTCGGCGGCCTCCAAAGCCTCGAGAATTGGGAACTGTTTTGGAGCGGCTCGGGTGTATGTGATTCGAACCCGGCCGGTGTCGTCGGTGAGCTTCTTGGTTTGAGGGTTCCAGTTCAGGGGAAGAATGGTTGCGCCGGCCGTCGATTCCACGATCGTCGGCCGGTCGCCTCCATCGGGTGCGTTCGGAGCTTCCGATTTCGCCCACGCAGCCAACTTGATGAACGCGCTGAACAAGTCGGCTTCGGTTTCAACGTTTGGTTGCGGCGGCATCGTCGCCCGCGGCCCGGCGATCCGCACCGCCGTTCGCCAGACTTCCGCGACGGTGCTTTGCCGTTCCACTGGCGAGCCGGTGGCGTTCTGCACCTCATGGGCGAGTAGGCGGGCCGCCGCACGGGCCTCCAGTTCACCGGCGAACTTTTCCAGCGGATGGCGTTGATTCTCGGCGTTGATCTTGGCGAGGAATGCGGCGCGCGGATCCGGTACGTTCATTGACGTGCCCTCAATTCACCGGGCAGCCGGGACGCGGGCAGAGCGTTGAGGGTCGCGCTGACCGCATCCCGGCCCGCGGGTAGCTACTCCCGCGGCCGGCTGTCGATAGTGTACACGGCTTCACCGCGCGAGCAAAGCTTCACCCAACCTTCAAGGCGACGGCCGCCGCCAGGCCGAAGTTCCGCTCGGCATATACCTGGGTGACGTCGGCCCGGCTGTGACCGAGCAGGACCTGGGCGGCCTCCAAGCCGTGATTGCGGCGAACCTCAGATGCGAACAGGTGGCGGAGCTGGTTGGGATGGAACCGATGTTTCTTCCGCCATGCCTTGATGGCGTCCTTCTCGTCGCCGTGAAGGCGTTCCAACCATGCTTTGCGAGTTTCACCTACGTTCGGCGCCAGCTCGGCGGGGAGCGGGAAGGCCTTGTCGCATGCATCGGCGATCGCATGGGCGTAGGCGATCGGCGAGTAGACCTCGGCGGGCAACTTCTCCGGCATCGCCTTCCGGCGGTCGACTTGGGTGGGCTGCACCGGCGTCTTACGCGCGGCCCGCATCGCGGCGAAGCGTTCCTCGCGGGCCCGCCTCGGCGAGAACAGCGGGGCCGTCGGGTCGACCACGCGGCCGCCGGCAATGAACTCCTCGAGTATCGCCCGCCCCTTCGGGCCGATCATAACGGCACGCTCCCTGCCATGGTGCTGCGTCTTGTGGTGCGGCGGTCGGTACGTCCATAGTTCGCCAGTGCGATCGATATCCACGAGCCGGAGACGGCAGAGTTCCCCGGGCCTCATCCCGGTGAGACGGTGCAGTTCGGCCATCGCTCGAAGATGCCGATTCAGGAAGGGCAAAGCGGCATCGACCGTGGCGGGATTGGCCGGGCCGATCGGTGCAGTCTCATGGGCGACGGTCCGGCCGGCCCGCAAGCCGGTGACCGTGGCCAACGCCTGGAACGTCGCAACGGGAATCAGTTCCTCCGATGCCGCCCACTTGAACGCTCGCTTCACACGTCCAATGCGAGCATTGACCAGTTTCCGGGCCAGATTGTCGTCGATCATCGCCTGCCGAACCGTCTTGAGCGCGAGCGGTCCGAACTCCGCGGCGACGGTATGGCCGTACAACCGCCGAACGTGTTTGAGGGAATCTCGATACCATCCCTGTTCGCTTGTGGGCGTGCCGTCGGGATGGCAGTAATGCCGTTGCACGTGCTGCCAGAACGCCGCGAGCACCTGGCTGACGGTCGCGGTCGCGGACCGATGCCGAGGGGCAACGTCGGCAGCAGGTGCCGCCGCCAACTGTGCGACTATGCGACCAAACTCCGCCTTGCTCTCCGGCGAGTTCCACTTGCCCAGGTTGATCCACTTGCCTTTGACCCAGCAGCGAGCGGAATCGCGGTGACGGCGGTACGTTGGGGCGATATTCTTCGGGCGGGGCATAGAGACTCCGGAAGGGTTTTACGGAGCAATCTCCGTAAACCAGTGCTTCCGGCCGTCTCCCCGGACCGTCCGAGGGTAAGCGTAAACGCTTTGGCCGATGGGCTTTTCCTTCATTACGCCCGGTGGGACTCGAACCCACACGCTTCCGCTTAGAAGGCGGATGCTCTGTCCAGTTGAGCTACGGGCGCCCGATCAGTGCATTCACCGAGTATACAGCGGACATCGCGACCTTGCAGGGCGTTCGCCGGCGTTGAACTCTGCGGCCGCCAAGCTATACCTATCGCTGTCGGCCCACGATTCCAATTCAACCCCCGGTCGCGGCATGAGCGTCCCCGCCGTCTATTGGCACGAGGGCATGTTTCTGCGCCCTCATCACTTCCAGGCCGCCGAACGGCACTGGAACGACCAACTCCGCATCGGCGGCAAGTTCGACGTCTACTACAACTGGGGCCTTCGCGCCATCGACATCGATCAGGACGCGATCCGCAACTACCGGCTCGAGGTGCATCGCCTCGAAGCGCGGTTCCGCGACGGCAGCCTGCTGATTGCCGATCGCGAACACAATCCCATTCAGGGGCTCGATCTTCGCCCGGTGATCGACAAGTTGTCCCCCGGCGACGCGGCCGAGATTCTGCTCGGCGTGCCGGTCTTGCAACTCGGCCGCGAGAACGCCTCCGCCGAAGCCGCCGACGCCCGCTATCGGGTCGACGCCCCGCGCGAGCCGATCCCCGACGAGAACACGGGGCAGAACCCGCGGCTCGTTTCCTATCGCCGCCTACTGCCGCGGCTCATGTCCGCCGCCCAGCAAGACACCACGGGATACGAGGTCATCCCGATCGTGCGCCTGGAACGTTCCGCACAGGAATCGGCGCCGCCGCAAGTGCAGCCGTGGTTCATCCCGCCGGTGCTGGCCTGCGACGCCTGGGCCCCGCTCGGCGACGGCGTCATCGGCCAGGTCTACCATCGCACCGGCAACATGGTGAAGCAACTGGCCCAGCGTGTGAAAGACCAGCGCATCACCTTCGACAGCAACGCTCCGGAAGATCGCAAGATCTTCGAGCGATTGCGGGCGTTGAACGAAGGCTACGCGAGTTTCGGAGTGATCGCCCGGGCCGCGGGGGTGCATCCATTCCTCGCTTACCTCGAACTGTGCCGGCTGGCGGGCCGCCTCGCCGTGTTCGGCAAGAACACCGCCATCGCCGACGACGACCTTCCCCCTTACGACCATGACGACCTCGGCCACTGCTTCTTCACCGTCAAGCGGTTCATCGACGAGCTTCTCACGCAGGACTTCGATCAAGGGTATGAAATGCGGCCGTTCATCGGCGCCGGGCTGCGGATGAAGGTGCAGATCGAACCGGCGTGGCTGGCGCCGGCGGCGCAGTTGCTCGTTGGCGTCGATTCGCCGCTCACAACGGCCGAGTGCACCCGCCTGCTCACCGCGAAGTTGAACATGAAGATCGGCGCCCTGGAGCGAGTGGATGAAATCTTCTCGCGGCGGCTTCGCGGCCTCGACTTCGTTCCCGTTCCCAACCCGCCGCGGGTGCTGCCCGCCTCGGTGCGGATGGCCTATTTCCAGGTGAATCGCGAGAGTTCCCGCGAGGAATGGGATCACGTGGCCCAGACCTACAACCTGGCGATCCGCCTCAACGAGGGATTGATGCGCGGCAGCATTGACGGCCGCCAGGATGTTTCAATTCAGGTCGATGGACGGACCATTACGCTCCGCTTCACGCTTTACATGGTGCCGCCGGCCGCCGGGGGAAGTGCTTGATTTTGGTGGCACAGGCATTCTTGCCTGTGCGAGCGTTGCACAGGCAAGAATGCCTGTGCCACCAAAAAAACGCCGGCACTACCTCGTGGCAGTGCGCTTATGCTCGCCTTGCCGGACTACCAATCGTGCCGACAGGGGGGCTGGCAAGATTGCTGGCTCCTTTCTGCCGCGGTCGGGCTGGCCTTCAAGCGGCCCGGCGAACTGGCAGGCCTGTTCGAACCTCTCGACGACGGGTCCTATCGAGTGAGCTTCCCGGGCCGCGAGGGCCTGATCGCTCCCGCGGATTCCGGTTCCGGAGCGCTTTCCGAACCGTGGCCGTGGGCGTCCGCGATGGAAGCGGCCGCGGCGCAACTCATGGATGCGATGGGCTCGCGCATCACTTCCTTCGGCATCGGAATTGAACTATTGACGGGGCACAGCCGCGTTGGGTTCACCAACTTCTTCGGGTTCGGCTTCGCGCCGGGATGGATCCTCTCTTCGCGCGGCGACTGGTGCGCGGAGCAGATGGCGAAGGCGGCTGCGGAACGCCGGTTGGTCGTGCTGGGCGGCAGCGATGGCCGCTTCGCGACGCCGAAGCAACCGTGGATCAGTCCGCGGCATTGCTATGCCGTGCTCGACTACGACCGGAAAACCGATCGAGCGCGCCTGCGCGATCCGCACGGCAACGACGACGGTCGCGACGGCAACCCGATTCCGCGGGAACGCAAGGATGAAGGCTATGGCCCGGGCGAATTCTGGCTGAGTGCGGCGGAAATCGAGGCGAGCTTTTGCGGCCTGTCGATTGAAGCGGAGTGATCAATTCATCCGGGCCGCGATCGCCTCGGTGAACGCAGTCGTCGTTGCGGCGCCGCCCAGGTCCGCGGTGCGAATGCTCCCTTCCACCAACACCGATTCCACGGCCTGGCGAATGCGCTTGGCGGCATCGGCTTCGCCCAGGTCGTTCAACATGGCAATCACCGGCAAGATGAGCGGCAAAGGATTCGCGGTATCCGGCGGCACCGCTTCGTGGCTGGCCCCATAAACGGCCTCGTAAACCTTCACGCCATCGCCGTGATTGATCGCCGAGGTCGCACTGACCCCGCCGACCAGACCGGCTCCCAGGTCCGAGAGCAGGTCGCCATACAGGTTTCCCGCCGCCATGACTTCGAACTGCTGCGGCTTGCTCACGAGTTGCATGCAGGTGTTGTCGACGATCATTTCCTTCGCGGCGATCTCGGGGAATTCCTTCGCCACGCGGCGGAAGCAATCGAGGAACAGGCCGTCCGCCATCTTCAGGATGTTCGCCTTGTGAATGCAATGCACGGACTTGCGGCCGCGCTTCCGGGCCAGTTCGAACGCGAAGCGGAAGAACCGCAGGCATGCGGTTTCGGTGACGACCTTGAAGCTTTGGACGACGCCGGGCACGAGTTCATGTTCGCTGGCAGCGTACAGGTCTTCGGTCGTCTCGCGGACGAGGAGGTAATCGACGTTGGTGAAGCGGGCGGGGATGCCGGGCAAATTGTGGACGGGGCGCACCGAGGCGAAGAGGCCGAGGCCGCGGCGGAAGCCGATGTTGAAGTTGGCGGGCGCTTTTGGGCCGAGGGTGACGGCCCCTTTGGGCGGCAGCAATTTGGTTTTCAGGGCGAGGCCATGCGTGCGAATGGCCTGGAACATTTCGGGCGGCAGGGGGGGGCGTCCCTGCTCGATCGCGGCCCGGCCGGCCGCATGCAGTTCGAACTCGATCTTGGCCTCGGCCGCCGCCACGAGCCTTCGCACCGCGGCTTCCTGATCGATGCCGACGCCGCCCCCCTGCACGAAAACGACCTTCCGCATGAATCGCCCTCGAGAAACCGAGCAGGGCTGATCTAGCGGAAAAACGCGCCGCGAGCCAGCGAGCATTCCGATTAATCGCGACCCGTGGGGGAGCGCGGAGTTGCGCGCTCCAGGCGGGTGTAACCAGATTCTCTTGTCCTCCCTGGCTGGCGCCGGTTTCCAGCCAACGTGTCTTGACTTGCACCGGTCGGAGGCCGGCGCCATCCAAGAATCCCTTTTTGCTTCACCCCTCCGGGCTATCCAAACGCGCTCGGGCGTGACAGGTTCTCGGCGTTCGTGTAAATTAACCCCGCGTACCCCGATACCGAGCTCCACACTGGGGAAGCCGTGGGCCTGTTCAACCTGTTCGGCAAGAGCGGCGACAAGAGCAAAACCAAGCCCAAGAACAAACGGAAGGCGCCGCTCAAACGCATCAACGTCGCCAAGCGCTTCGAAGGCCTCCTGCGGACCGGCCAGGGAAGCATGTCGCGCGTGTTCCGCACCTACGACCGCGAGATCGGCCGCACCGTCGCACTCAAGCTCCTCGACAAACTCAAAACCAAGAAGTTCGAGGATCGCTTTCCGGGGCTCAACAAGCCGAGCGAGGGTGAGGTCTGCATGGCCCTCGTGCACAACAACATCGTTCGCACTTACGAGCACGGCCTCACCAGCGATGGCGAACCGTACCAGATCATGGAATGGGTGGATGGGCTCGGCCTGAATTACCTCGTGGAGACCAAGAGCCCGCAACTGGCCGGCAAGCGCATCGAGGTGCTCGGGCAGCTTTGCGATGCCATCCAGTACATGCACGACGCCCGCTGGTTGCACCGCGACCTCTGCCCGCGCAATGTCATGATCGACAAGGAAGGGATTTTGAAGCTGATCGATTTCGGCCTGACGATTCCGTATACGCCGCCGTTTTGTGCGCCGGGGAACCGGACCGGTACGCCGGATTACCTGGCGCCCGAACTGGTGATGCGGCGGCCGACCGACCATCGCGTCGACATGTACGCGCTCGGCGTCACGGCCTTCGAGGTGTTCACGAGTGCGTTGCCGTGGGAGCGGACGCCGTCGTCCGAGGAGAACTTCCGCCGGCGCTTGAACACGCCGCCGCGCAATCCGTGCGAATTGAACCCGAAACTGGGCAAGGACGTGGCCGAGCTGTTGTTGAAGTCGATCGCCAAGGACCCGCAGGCGCGGTTCGCCTCGGCTCGCGCCTTCAAGGAAGCTCTGGAACAACTCGAACAGCAGGATTATTGATTTCGGCCCGCTTATCCAGGAACCGCCACGAGACCCGTTCGCCGCTGCCCGGTGCGGCACACATCCATGACGCGGCCGTTCTCGTCCAGGGCCAAATGGTAACGTTCTTCGCCCTGGATGCGGTGTAGCGTCAAGTGGTAGTTCTGGCTCAAGGCCGCGAGGAAAGACAACTTCTCCGGCGGCCGCGGCGCCCGCAACTTCCCCCACGAGCCGTCGCCCAAATACATCACGCCGTTGTCGTTCGCCAGCCCGCCGATCAGCGGCTTGGTCCGCTTGAACGTGTGATCGTGGTGCTCCAGCACGATCGGCACGCGATACTTCTCGAATAGCGGCACCCAGTATTTTCGGTTCGGGGCCCCCGTGCCCGGCAACAGCAGGATGCTCTCCATGTTCCGGGCCGTGGGGTACGCCGGCACGTGATTGACCACCATCACGTTCGGGTGATCGCGGCGATCCTTGAGCGTCTTTTCGAGCCACTCGGTTTGATCCCCGG
>DATNBQ010000090.1:0-8261 GCA_035571955.1 Urbifossiella sp.
GCCCCAGCGATTCTTGGCGGCGGCGAGCTTGATCAGCGCCTCGTCCAATCGCGCCGCGAACGCCTCTTCCTCCTTGTTGATCTCGGCAAGCAGGTCGCCTTCGGAGACAATCAAGAGGCGGATCGGTTCGGAATTCTGGCCGGTCTTCGGCCCCGTGTCGTAATTGGCGTCCGTCGCGACGATGTTCAGGTCCATGCGGTAGCGCGGCTGGACTTCGGACGTGCTCGCCAGAAGCTTGAGCGGCTTCAAGTCGAAGAAGTCCTGATCGGGGCTCTTGAGTTCCACTTTGGTGATCATCTTGGCGGCGTTCTCGTCGCGCGGCGATTGAAGCAGGTTCAGAAGGGAATCGCGCGTTTCGAACTGCAATCCGGCACGCAGGCCGATGAAGCGGCTCAGCGCCGCCGAGCCGTTCTTCCGCTGATCGCCCTTGTCCAGATCCTTGAACTTGGCGACGTGGTAAGCGGCCGCGACCGTGCTCGGGACGTTGGCCGGGCCGATCGGGTAAAGCAGCGATCGCGTCAACAGTTGCACCCGCAACGCCCGCCCCAGGTCCGAATCCTCCGACCAGTAGGTGAATTCGTAAGCGACCTTGGAAAGACCGTGATCGTCGCGGATGTAGCTTTCAGGGTTAAATGGAATCTTGGCCTTCGGCGTGACGTAGTAGACGTTGCCGACCTTGCGAATCACGTCCGGGGCCACTTCGACGATGGGCGGTTGGTCGTCGGCGATGCGGATCATGATCTGCCGGCGGGCAATCACGTGGTCCGCCTGTTCGACGATCAGGTCGAATTCGAGCGACGGCTGCATCGTGATCGATTCGACCGAAAGATCGCCGTCGGCGTCCCAGTAGTAGTGGTCGAAGGTGCGGCCGGCGGCGAGGCGGTAATCGCCGGAGAAGTCGACTGTCACCGTGCGCTTGTCGTCGCCGACGGCGATGGGGACGCGTTCGGCGGAGCCAGGCACCGCGCCGGGAAGCACGCCGACGCGCGGCGCGAGATACGCACCGATCAGGTCGGTATCGACGATGGCCGTCAGCGTCAGTTCGGTGTCGTTCCAGACGTCGATGCGGGTGACGTCGCCGGTGAGGGTGAGCGGCTTGTCGGCGATGCGCTGGCGCAGGCCGCGGAGCGAGGCGTAGTCGAAATCGGGCGGCGTGTGGTGCAAGTACGCCGGCTGGAAGTCGGTGCGGGTGAGGCTGACGAAGGCCGGCGGCGGCACCAGCACGATGGCCTTGGACGGCGTGCGAAAGTCCTCGGCCCGGACGACGAAACGCACCGATTCCTTCAGGTCCGAAAGGCGCGATTCGAATTCGCGGTTCTTCAGCGGGGCGAGTGTCACATCGCCGCTCTTGGTCGCGCCGCTATAGACGAGCACGATCTTCTCGGGAATCTCCAGCTTGCGGAGCGTCCGTTCCATCGACGGGCTGGCGGCTGTTTCGGTCAGGGTTTGGAAGGCCCGATCGAGGCCGTCGCGAAGCGTTTCCCACTCGGTGGTAGGAAGCTGGCCGATGAGGCGAGTTCGCGATTCGGGATCGTCCACGGCGAGCGTCTGCACGCGATCGAGCGGCCACTGGCTCGGATCGCTGCCCAGGTCCGCTTCCGCCGCGGCGTTGAACGCTGCCACCGGCAAGGTGGGAGCATTGCCGATGAAGCGCTCGGCGTCGCTCCAGGTCATCGGCCGCCAACCCATTGGGGCCTTCTTGTCCGCATAGACCCAGCGATAGGCCGTCACCTTAATGTCGGTTTCGGGCGTGTCCTTGGGAATGCGGCGTTCGCTGGTGTCGAACGAAGCGAATTCGAGATGAGCGCGGCGCGGCCACGGGACGTTGGCGATCAGTACGTTCCGTTCGACGAACGCGGTGGTCACGTGCAGGGCTCGCCAGCCGAAGCGTAGCGGGTTCCCGGTTCCCGTGCTGATGGCGAACGCGGCGTACCCGGCGACGACCGTGCCGAGCAGAATCACCGCGACGAGGGTGGCCATCCGCCGGAGCCGCCGCCAGTTGAACACGTCGTTGACCGGGACGGCGCCGACCCGGTCGCGGGCCTCGTCGATGGTTTGCCGGATCATGGCGGCGGAGTAGCCGTAGCGGACCTGGTGCTCGACGTCGGCCAGTTCGACGGCGGTGATGAGCCGGTCGCCGAGCACTTTTGGGAACTTCCGTTCCAGCACCAGGGCCAGCGCCGGATACGAGAGTTCCTTGTTGAGGCGGACGACGATGCGGAAGATTACGATGGCGGCCAGGAGGGCGGCGGCGATGACCAGGGCCGCGCCGCGGAGCCAGGCCGGGGCGTCCAGCACCCAGTCCCACGTCGAGACCTTGAAGAGGCCGTAATCGAAAAGGAGCCCGAGTGCGAACCACGCCGAGACGAAGATCGCGACGGTGAGCAGCCCTTCGATAACGACGTATTTGCGGACGGCGCCGCGAAGCCGATCGAGCGGATGCACGATCTTCGCGTCGAGGCGAGAAGGAGTCGATTGTATCGCAGTGGCCATAAAGTTGTCTCGATTACTTACCGACAATCAGATTAGCAGTGCCTAGAGCCAACCACCTACAACCTCCCCCCTTGTGGGGGAGGTCGTCGAATGTCGTCTCGCAGAGACGACGTTCGGCGGGTGGGGGGTATCGATTATTGCACATAAGACCCCCCCCGCCGACTCGCTGCGCTCGTCGGTGACCTCCCCCACAAGGGGGGAGGTGTAAGAAGGTAGTGCCATTACCTTCCGATCGTCAGTAGCCGCTATGCAGAGAGCTTGGCTCCGCGAACAGCCGACTTACGTCGGCCGCTCGCCGGTGTTTTACGCCAGGCGCAGCAGTTTCCGGGTCATCCATTCGATGCACAACAATCCGACGATCGCCAGCATCGCGTAGCTGATCGATTGCGGCCCCTTGGCGATCCACGACGTTGCCGAACTCTCCGGGATTTCGAAGCCCTTGTCCCACAGGTCCTCGGACTTGCCGCGGTTGTTCTGCACGTTCGTCAAGCTATCCATGCAGTCGGGAATCATGCCGACCGTCTCGGGATCGTTCAGCTTAAAGGCCAGCCGCGTGGCCGCCCCCACCTTCGGCAGCTTCTCGCGCAGCCGCTCGACCACGCCCTCTTTCTTGATGCGCGAAGTCAGGTAGTTGTCGAAATCGGTGGCGATGTCGAGCAGCCTGGCCAGGTCCGGGCGGGTGTCGTCCAGTTCGGGGTCGGACTTGCGGAGCATGAACTCGCCTTCGAGGGTGTCGCCGGCGCTATCGGGAACGTCGATGACGACGCGGTAGCGGCGGTCGCCGGCCGGCATCTCCTTGGGGTCGGGCGTCAGTTGGCCCTGGTAGTAGCCGTCGAAGCCGCTGGCCCCCTGCTTCGGCGTCAGTTGGAACGGCCCGAGTTGCTTCTCCGGCTGGCCATCCGGCGATAGCCGCACGATGCGGAACTTCGGGTCGATGGAGCCGATCGGGTATTTCTGGGCGCTCGGGTCGAGGATGCGCGCCTGCACACGCACCGGCGAACTCGCCGAGTATTCCTTGCTGAGGAGCACCCGGCCGCGGGCGTTCTTCACGTTCCGCTTCGCCGCCATGTACTTCATCAACTGCGCCCAGAAGCGCTGGAAGAACTGCTTGCCCAGGACCGGATCGTAAGCGTTGATGCGGTACATGGAACCGGAGCCGATGAAGCAGGTGCGCCAGCCGGCGGACGGGTTGTTGGTCACGAGCCAGGGGCGGTTGATCGGTTCGCCGGCGTCGGTGATGTCCGCCAGTTCGGCGAGCACCTTGGACCCGGGCTTCACGCCGTATTCCGGCTTGAGCGGGTAGCTGCTGAAGAAGCCGCGATGCGGAAAGCGTTCCTCGCGAATATCCCTGCTCGGAACGTACTTGTCGCGGTCGGTGAAGAACTTCTCCCAGCCGGCGACCGGATCGTCCTTGGAATCTTCGAGCTTCAAGAGGTCCGAGCCTTCGATGGGGTGCAAGAGAAGCCGGCGCGGCGTCCGCGGCGTCCCTTGCACCTTCACCGCGATGATGTCTTCCGGCACCACGGGAAGAATATCGAGCACCGGCAAGAGCGGCCCGTTCATCGGATCGATGCGGGCCAGTTGATAGCTGTTTACCTGGTCGGCGACGAAAATGAGGCCGCCGCCCTGCTCCTGCACCCAGCGCTGCAGTTCCTCGGCCTGCTTCTGCGACAGTTCGCTCCAGTCCGGATCGAAGGCGATGATCAGGTCGTATTCGTTGAGGTTGTAGAAGCGTTCCTTGGGGTCGGCGTTGTTGCCGGTGGTATCGAGGCGGGTGGGGAAGCGGGCGAGCAACCGTTCCGGCGGCACGTCCTGCACGGCCAGCCCTTCCTTCCCGGCCTCGTTCTGCAGCAGAATGCACAGTTCGGCGCGGTTCTCTTGCACCTCGCGGACCAGCATGTTCTTCACGGCGAGGTATTCGCGGCTCGGCCCGCTCGCCATCAGGAGCACCCGCAGCGGCTTCTTGATGATCTGGATGCCGGGGCGATCGCGGATGTGCTCGGCCGCCGCGAATGCCTCGCCCTTGTTCTTGGCGATCCGCGCCCGCGCCGTCCACGCCCCTTCTTTCAAGACCCGCTTCTTCGTGGCCGCGTCCTTCGATTCCTCGGTCAAACGCTCCGGCACCTTGAGCGGATCGATGACGAACTCCGCTTGCCCGTGCGGCGGATCGCCGGGAAGGAACGTCATCTTCCCCGTCAGGGTGTGATCCGCCGGATCGACTTTCACGTCCGCGCCTGGCAGGAACAGATCGAGGAAGACTTCGACTTCGTTGTTGGCCAGGCCGACGCCATCGGCTTCGACGATGATCTTGAAGGCTTCATCGGGCGGGGCGTTCTCCGGGGCCTGCACTTCGGAAATGGCGATCGAAATGGTCTGCCGCTCTTCGCCGACAGCCACGGTGAAAATGGGAATCCGCTCGCGGGCCGCGCTCCGCTTCAGTTCCGTGTAGGCCGACTCGGAACCGATGTTTGAGCGGCCATCGGAGAAAACGATGATCCCTTGCACCATATTGGGCGATTCGCGGTTGACGAGCGCCGTCAGCGAATCGGGAACGTTGGTGCCCTGGGCGATGCTGCGGGCGACTTCGACGCGCTTCTCGAGGTTCTTGCGATTGTCGCGGAGCTTCTCCTTGTCGGCATCGGGCATGTTCTGCGGAATCACTTCGTCTTCGGGCTTGGCGAGCCAGGAGGCGGCCCAGTCCGGGTTGCCGGGGGCATTGAGGTCCCAGAGCCGGGAGTTGCGAACCGCCTCGGCGCCGTCCGGCGAAAGGCCCTTGAGCAAAAAGGGCTTGAAGTCGTAATTGGCGAAGCCTTCCCAGTCGGAGGAGGTCCACGCGGCATCGTCTTTGGCCAGGGCTTGCGATTCCTCGTCGAGGCGGCTGCCGATGCGGTAAACGAACACCGGGTTCTGATCGAGCAACCGCTTCACCAGGGCGACCCTCTCGTCGGTGAGCAGGTCGATAACCGTGGCGAGGCGGGTCTTGAGCTTCTTCCCCGGCGTGCCGCCGATCTCGTCGCTCGTCCTGGTAATGCTCGGCGACACGTCCAGCACGACGATGACGCGCGAGTGCTTCTCGGAGCGTTCGTAGGTCTGGAACGCCGGGAGAAGGAAGACGAAGCAAAGGATGCCATAGACGGTGATGCGGAGCAGGCCGAGGAAGGCGGCCCAGTGCCAGCGGAGGCTGCGGCTATCCTTCACGTACATGGCGACGGTGTAGGCGGCGCCCAGAAGGAACGCGAGCCCGGTAGTGACGAGCCAGAGGGCGGAGTTGGTGGTGCGGTCGCCGGTCTCGACGTCGGATGAACCGGTGCGCGCCGTGCCGCCGAAGGAATCGTTGAGGAAGAAGACGACGAGGAAGCAGAGGCCAAAGCCGATCCAGGAAGCGATGCAGGCGCGCCAGAGCCGCTGCCCGGCGGGACCGGGCCGGCCGCGCCACGAGTGATCCGCGCTCGTGTAGCGGAGGATGGTGCGAACGATCCAGGCGATCGTGAGGGCCGCGGCGATGCCGCCGAGCAGGTAATAGGGGATCGCTTGCCACAGCTGCGCGGGGCGCAGCGATTGCAGGAAGTCCGCGTACGACTGCTCGAGCCGGAGGAAAACGAATTCGCGGGCGCCTCCCGCGTCAATCGGTTCTGGCATTGGAAGAACTCAAGAGTCCTGGTGGCACAGGCATTCTTGCCTGTGCAAGCTACAAGAGCACAGGCAGGAATGCCTGTGCCACCAAGGCAAAAAATCTCGCACCCTTCCGGGTCGCGGCTAATCTCAGGTGGCACAGGCATTCTTGCCTGTGCAAGCTACTAGAGAACAGGCAGGAATGCCTGTGCCACCAAGGCAAAAAACCTCGCACCTTTCGGGTCGCGGCTATCGCTACTCAGGAAAGCAACGACATCGACTCAACCAGCCCACGCCTCTCCCCGTTGGGGAGAGGCCGCCATCTCGCGCTAGCGAGATGGCGGGTGAGGGGTCTTGTTAAACGAATCTTGCCCCTCACCCGGTTTGCTCGCTGCGCTCGCAAACCACCCTCTCCCCAGCGGGGAGGGTCAGATCGGTGGTCGGTTCGATTTCATAGTTTGCCTGACGATCAACAATCATAAACGTCGGGTCGCGGCTTAAACTTAAACGCCGACCGGTTCGGGTTCGGGGGCCATGGCGGCGACCGGGGCCGCCGTGCCGTGGCTGTACGCCGTCGCCGCGCTCGGCGCGTGCAACTCGATGTCTTCTGGCCGCGTGTGGAAACTCAGCCGCACCGCCATCGCCTGTTCCGCCACCAGCACCAGGAAGATGAACAGGTAAAGCCAGCGCCGCGTCGAGAAGTCGTCGCGCTTCTGCTTCAATTCGCTCACCCACGAGCTATCGTCCGGCGAGTGGATCGGCACCTTGGGTGCGATGGCGGCGATGTCCTCGGTGATCGCGCGGCGAAGATCGCCCTCGTTGGCGGCATCGACGTTGAACGCGTAGGCGGCGTAGGTCGGCTTGGCGTTCTCGCCCACGAACTGCGTGAAGGTGAACAGGTAGACGCCGGGAACGCGGCCCTCCGTGAACTCCAGGACGGGGCCGCCGGACGAAGCCGAGAGCGGCTGCTCGCCGAGTTGCTTGGCATCGAGGGCGATGGTTCCCGGTTGCATTTTCGTGGGGTCGGCGGTGAGCGTCGTCCGCTGGACCGGCCGCGTTTCGCCGTTCGCAGACTGGAACAGGGCCGGGTCGAGCGGCACACGGAGCGTGGAACCGACCGAGCGATTTTCGTCGGCGGCGCCGCCGGCCAGGTACTTCTGCATCTCGCGCATCACCACGGTCCAGACGCTCAGACCGGTCCCCGATGGCCAATCGGTGAAACGGACATCCCCTTGAACGTCCGGCAGAGTGTGCGTGCCACCGGCGTCCGTGGTCATCACGGCGACGCGGCCGTTGCCGAACTGCTTGACGACATAGAGTGGGTCGCCGAACTTCACCTTGTCGCGTTCGCGCTCGACTTCCACCTTCAAGTCCGAGAGTTCCGGCTGCATCCACATCTCGCGGAGGATCGGTTCGCGGGCTTCCCCCTCGTTGACGGCGCCGAGCAGTTGATCGTAAAGCGAGGCGAGCGACGAGAGCGGCAGGTCGCCGCCGGCCGTGTCCTCGATGTTGCGGCCGAGCGGGTCGGCGTATTGCCGGTATTTCTCGAACTTGGGCTCGGCAAGCTTGGCCTTGAGCTTCTTGATGAGTTCGCGAGCCCCTCCCTGGAAATCGGCCATCGGCCGCTCGTTCGGCAACACGAACAGTTCCTGCACCGCCTTGTCCTGCTGCCATTGCCCAATCCGCATCACCGGCCAGTGCATGTCGATGTTGGCGAACATGAAGAAGCGTTCGATTTCCACGTCCTTGATGCGTCGGCCGCGTTCGTCGGTGTACATGCCGGCCAGCGCGGGATGCTCCTTGATGGCCGAGTTCTTGGTGAGGAGGCGCTGGCTGAGTACGAGGGCGCGCTTGAACTTTTGCTCGTCGGTGAGTGGCTTGGTGTGTTCGCCGGCGAGGGGAACGGGGAAGAGCCCGGCGCCGCCGCGATAGAGGTTCTTGGTGTATTCCTGGGGCCGGACGCGCGGACCGAGGAAGAAGCCGACGCCGCCGCCGTCGCGCACGTAGTTCTCCAGCTTGGTCCGCTGTCCCTCGCTCAAGGCATCGACATTAAGTAAGTAAATCGCGGAGAATTCCTTCAAATCCATTTTGTCGAGCGAGTCTTTGGTGCCGTCGACCCACAGGATGCCGCCGAACGAATCCTGGAACAACTTCTT
>DATNBQ010000091.1:0-3950 GCA_035571955.1 Urbifossiella sp.
TACGGCGGCGTAGTCGCCAACCAACTCAGCACGCTGGAGCATCTCGGCATCTTCGATCGCAAGTTGCCCAAGCCCGTTGAGCAACTGGATAAGCTCGTGAATCCGCGCGACGAGTCCGCCGATCTGGACAAGCGGGCCCGATCGTACTTGCAGGCGAACTGCAGCCACTGCCATCGCAAGTGGGGCGGCGGCAATGCCGAATTCCAGTTGCTGCACACGTTGCCGCTCGCCGAGACCGGCACGATCGGGGTGAAGCCGGGCCAGGGTGCGTTCGACCTGAAGGACCCGAAACTGCTCGTCCCCGGCGACCCGGACCGTTCGATGATCTATCACCGGATGACGCGGCTCGGCCTTGGCCGCATGCCGCACATCGCCTCGAGCGTGGTCGATGAACAGGCCGTGGCGCTCATCCGCAGTTGGATCAAAGGAATCAAGTGAAAGATTAGCCGCGAGGCTCAATCCGCGGAACTCGAACGATTAGCCGCGAGGCGGAGTCCGCGGAGCCGAGCGCGGCCAGACTGCCCGGATCACTTTATCTGTAGCCCCGCGACGACGACTTCCAGGAACTCGCGGGCGCGCCTGGTCAAGGCGTCGACGCCTTCGGTAGTGGTCGATTTCGCCGAAGCCGCGATCCTCGTCCTTCGGCCAGTTGCGGTGATCCTTGATGCAGAAGCTCCGCACCTCGTCCGCGCACTTCTTGATGTCCGGTATCGGGTCCTTGTCGAGATAATCGAGGACGTTCCCGGCATCGTAATTCACCTTAATGTTGGGGTGGTTCACCGCGCGGGTGATGGCGGCGCAGGCTTCGCCGGTGCCGGTCTCGCCGCCGTGCTGCTTCACGACGAGCAGCACGTTGTTGTCCTGGGCGATGGGGGCGAGCATCTTGAGTCGTTCGATCCACAGTTCCTTGTTGCCGCCCTTGGTGTGTCCGAAGGTGAGAACTTGAGGAACGCCGGCGGCGCCGGCCTGAAGGATGCGCTGCTTGAGAACGGCGAAGCCGTTCTTCGCTTCGGGATAGATGCCGCTGAACATGAGCACGGTTTCGAGGCCGAGATCGCGGCATTTTTTGGCGAGCTCCTTGGCGGCCAGTGGAGTGGCGTCGGCCGCCAGCACCGGAACCTGCTTTTCGTCTTCCTCTCGGTGCGAGGTGCCCCAGGCGATGAACTTATAGCCGGCGCCCTGAATGCCGCGAATTGCCCGATCGAGTGGGAACCGCGAATAGGGCAACGTCATGCAGGCGATCTGGAACGGCGCGGCTTTACTTGCGGGGACCGCGGCCGTTACTGGCGGGAGATTCGCAGCAACCGCGGAAGCAGCGGCAGTGGAAAGGAACGTCCGGCGGTTCATGGGAGTTCTCCCCGAAGGGGTTCACAAGCGCGTGATGTTGTTATACGCAACCGGGGCTCGGCCATTGACTGACATCCCGTTGTCACAGGAGCAGTAAGCCCAGGAGGACCGCGCAGAAAAAGGCAGCGGCGATGGTATAAATCCCGTCGATGCGGTTTCGAGTCAATTCGTCCGGCGAGCTTTCCGGCGGAACGAGGATGCCGGGCGTTTCCCCAGGCCAAGTCCAGCGGGCATGCCACATCGCCAGGCCGCAGAAGAGCAACAAGCCGAGCGCCGCCACGAGGATCGGCACGCCGCGCGCCTGCACGGCCGCATCGATGCCGTCGGTGGCGATCGCCTTCGAGGCCGCCAGCGCCGCGAAGCTGTTGTTGCACAAGTGCATCGCCATCGGCGCCCACAGCGACCGCGACGCGATGTAAACGAAGTGCAGGCACGCCCCCATCGATGCCGTGACGAGCACGTACGACGGCGGCCACCCGTGCAGCACGCCGAAGAAGAGCGAGGTCAGGACGACGCCGGGAATCCAGCCATTGCGGGCGATCAGGCCGCGGCCGAGGTAGCCGCGACACCAGAATTCTTCCACGACTCCGGGGCCGATGCCGATCGCCAATACGAGAAACCAGGCCGGGTAACCCTGGAGCATCAGCGTCACTTCTGCGTTCATGTCGCCGACGTCGCCGCCGCCGAGCAGGTCGAAGATGGCCCGATCGAGCGGTTTCAAGAGTGCGGCCAGCGCTTCGCTAAGGACCATGAAGCCGGGCAGGGCGAGGAGCGCGAGGATCAAGTGATAGGGCGGCAGGCGGGTTAAGCCGAGGTCGTGCGTCCAGGTGCGGCCGACGACCACGCGGACGACAACGAGGCAGTAGATGAAGGCCGCCAGATAACTTCCCGGCATGGCCCAGGCCAACGACGTCCGCACCCACGGGTCGTCCAGTGGTTTCCTGGGGGCGTCGCCGTTGCCTCCGAAAGCGACCGATGCGATCGCCGGCAGGATGATGGCCATCATGGTGCCGGCCAGCACCACCCAGAAGCCGAGCGTGAACAGGCACGCTTCCCAGAATCCGGGCCGCGGCCGGCGCGGCGGCGCAGGTTCCGCCTGTCGCACCATTGGCGGCTCGTCTTCCTCACGCAGAACCAACGGCGGCTCGACATCATCGGACATCGCACTCTCCACAAAGCGCAGACCTGTTCATGCTATAGCATCGGATGCACGCAGCGCGCCTTTCGGGACGAAGTTGAAGTCGGGCACAGCCCGAAGTTGAAGTCGGGCACAGCCCGACCTACAAGGCGGCTTTGTAGGTCGGGCTGTGCCCGACGATCATCGACTCCATTTCAAGTTCCTATTTCCAAGTTCCAAGTCGCAGCTTCGTTGGCTATACTTGAAAAGACCTGCCCCCATTCCCCGCGAGTGCCCGGAATGCTGCGCGTCCTCGGTTCTCCGAAGCAGCTTTGCAACGGCGCGTCGCGCCGCGATTTCCTCTGGGCCGGCGGGCTCGGCGGCCTCGGCCTCACCCTGCCCGCGTTTCTCCAGTCCCAGGCCGCTTCCCAGCAACCCTCGCGCGATGCCCACTTCGGCAAGGCCAAGTCGTGCATCCTGCTCTTTCTCTATGGTTCGCCGAGCCAACTGGAACTCGCCGACCCCAAGCCTGATGCCCCCGTGGAAATCCGCGGCGAACTGAAATCGATCCGTTCCACGCTGCCCGGCTGCGATGTCTGCGAACTGCTGCCGCACACCGCGAAGGTCATGCACAACGTGGCCGTCGCCCGCTCGGTGACGCACAAGTATCCCATCCACGGCGTGGCTTACGCCACCACGTCGGTGCCGGAAATCGACGTGGCGATGGAACTGAGCCCGCACGATTCGCGCCACTGGCCGTTCATCGGTTCCGTCGTGTCGCACCTGGAACGGCGAAAGAGCCCGGCCGCGGCATTGCGGAAGCCGGCCCCCGATAACATCGTCTTGCCCTGGCCGTTCAGTTCGCAGCGCACGGGCGAAGTGCATCGCGCCGGGCCGTACGCCGCCTTCCTCGGCAACGCCTTCAACCCGCTCTTCACGACCTTTCACGGCAAGGCCAACAAGAAGATCACCAAGACGCTCGGGGCCAGCACGCAGGAGTTCGACGAACCGTACGTCGGCATCACGCCCGATTCGCACTTCGCGATCGGCGCGCCCGGCGCCGCCGACATCACGCTCGATCGCCTCAATCGCCGCGAATCGCTCAAGGACCAGTTCGAAGCGCAGCGGCGCGTGCGGGCCGGTTACGACATCGCCGACCCGTACCGCGAGATGGCATTCTCCCTGCTCGGCTCCGAGAAGTTGCGGCAAGCGCTGGACGTGCGCCGCGAACCGGGCAAAACTCGCGACAACTATGGGTCCATGTTATTCGGACAGGGGTGCCTGGCGGCCCGCCGTCTCGTCGAGGGCGGGTCGCGCTTCGTCACGGTGTTCTGGGATGAATTCGGCCTCGCCGGCTCCGGATGGGACACGCACTGGGAACATTACCCGCGGATGCGCAACGAACTGATGCCCGGCTTCGACCGCGGCTTCTCGGGGCTCATTGCCGACCTGGATCAACGCGGGATGCTCGATGAAACGCTGGTCG
>DATNBQ010000092.1:0-20188 GCA_035571955.1 Urbifossiella sp.
GGAAGCGGCGCGAGCCGGACTGGCCCCATTCCGCCTCGGCCTCACCGCGACTCCGGAACGCACCGACGGCGCCGAGGAATTCCTTAACGAACTGATTGGCCCACTCGTTTATCGTCTCGACATTACGGATGCCGCGGGCGAGTTCCTGGCCCCGTACGAGGCGCGGCGGGTCTTCATCGAGCTGACGCCGGACGAGCAGAAGACCTACGAACAGTGCCGCGAAACGTACAAGCGCTTCGTCGCCGAGCGCGGCATTAACATGTCCAGTCCGGACGGTTTTCGCAAGTTTCTGTTCGAAGCGAGCAAGTCGCCGGAGGGCTGGGTCGCGGCACGGGCCTTTCGCGAACAGAAGCGGATCATGCAAGCCCCGGAAGGAAAGTTCGCATTTCTCGAAAAGATGCTCGCCCGCCACGCCGCCGACCGCGTGCTCATCTTCACCGCCGACAACGCCACGGTTTACCGCATCGCCCGGCAATACCTCGTCCCCGCAATGACCAATCAGACAAAGCCGAAGGAACGCAAATCGATTTTGGAGAAGTTCCACAGCGGCGAGTATTCGGTCGTCGTGACGTGCCAGGTGTTGAACGAGGGCGTGGACGTGCCGGCGGCGAACGTCGGAATCGTGCTCTCCGGCACGGGCAGCACGACCGAGAACGTGCAGCGGCTCGGCCGCATTCTGCGCAAGTACGGCGACAAGCAAGCGGTGCTGTACGAGGCCATCGCCCGCGGCACGGTCGAGGAATTCGTTTCGGATCGCCGCCGCCAACACCGCGCTTTCCAGTGACGAGTGATGAGCGGATGGCCGTCCTCGCTTTTTGTAGCCGGCCTCTATGAGGCCGGTCCGGGGTCGCGGACCCCGGCTACAACCGGGCGGCTTGCAAGCCCCGCTTCTTCGTGGAAAATAAAGGTGAGTCCAAGTGAGGAGCGATCATGATCGACCCGAACGAATTCGATGCGACCTTGCGGCGCTTCATCCAGGCGCCGAACTTTCTCCCGTTCGTGGTGGAACTGGACGACGGCCGGAGAATCCTGATTCGCCAACCGGCCCTTGCCTTTGGGGGAGGGATGGCGGGCTTCATCGATTCCGATGATGGGGCGCTCGTCGATTTCTCGCACAAGCAGGTCAAGGGCTTTTCACTTCAGAACCAGGAGATCGGAGCGTGACCGATCAAGAACTGCTCACCAGCATTCGCGCTTTTTCGAGGCGGCGCCCCTTTCGCAACTACGTCATCGAGTTTAATAACGGAAAGCAAATTCTGCTCACGATCCCGAGGGCATTGGCCCCTTCGCGGGCGTCTGGTTGTACGTCGATCCGCGCGGACCGCAAATTGTGTTCGCTAGTTCGGCAGTGTGTCGCGTCCTCGACGTGATCGAAACGTAAGGCGGCCTTGGCATGATCCGCGTCGTTCTTCCCTATCAGTTGCGGACGTTGGCGAAAGTGACCGGCGAAGTTGCCTTGGAAGTGCCGCCGCCGGTGACGCAGCGCGCATTGCTCGACGCGCTCGAGGAACGCTATCCGGCGCTCCGCGGCGCCATTCGCGACCTCGGTCCGCACAAGCGCCGCCCGATGATCCGCTTTTTCGCCTGCGAGGATGACTACTCGAACGAATCGCCGGACGCTCCGCTGCCGGCCGCCGCAGTCGAGGGCCGCGAAGCGTTTTGGGTCGTCGGCGCGCTCGCGGGCGGATCCGCTTAGCCGCGAGGCGGAGCCGAGCGCGCGTTTAGGCCAATGGCAGGCCGATCCGCTTTTCTTCGCGCGGCGGGGCATGGTCCAGCGGCGCCGGATACGCCGGCGCTTCATCGGCATCGCCAAGGCGCACAGCGACCGGTTCGTTCGCGAAGCCCGTCGTGACCACCCGACCATACAGCGTGAAGGCGCTGGCGTCGTCGATATGCACTTCCACCGTGCGGCCGGCGAGCCGCTCGGCGCCATCGAACACCACGATGTGATCCGTCATGGCCCGTCCGGTGAATTGCACGATCCCGTTGCTGTTGCCGCTCGCCAGGGCCCGCTTGCTCGGTCCCTCCACCAGCACTTCCACTGTCTTGCCGATCTGGGCGCGGTGATCCGCCATGCTGTTGGCGTTCTGAACTGCCAGCAGATCGTTGTTGCGGCGTTTCTTCACCTCGTCTGGAATGTCGTCGGTGAACTTCTCGCTGGCCTTGGTGCCGGGCCGCTCGCTGTACTTGAAAATGAAACTGTTCTTGAACTTCGCATCGCGAACCAGGTCGATGGTCTTGGCGAAACTCGCTTCCGATTCGCCGCAGAAGCCGACGATGAAATCGGAGCTAATCGCCACGCCGGGCACGCGCTGCCGGCAGCGATCGAGCATTTCCCGGTATTCCGCCACGGAATAGAGCCGCTTCATGCGCTTGAGCACGTCGTCGCAGCCGGATTGCGCCGGCACGTGCAGGTACTTCATCACCTTCGGCAAGTCGCGAACGGCATCGAGAAGGTCGTCGGTCATGTCCTTGGGGAAATTAGTAACGAACTTGATGCGTTCGAGGCCGGCGACGTCGTGCATCTGAGACAGAAGATCGCTAAGTCGGATGCGGCGGCCGACGCCCTGTTCGAACTCGTAGCTATTCACCGTTTGGCCGATGAGTGTGACTTCCTTGCACCCCTGCTGCACGAGTTGGCGGACCTCGGCGAGGATGTGTTCCGGCGGGCGGCTTTGCTCCGGCCCGCGCGTGCTCGGCACCACGCAATACGTGCAGAACTTGTCGCAGCCGATCTGCACGCGGACGAACGCCTGGAACGGCGTCGGCCGCATCGAGGCATCGCGGATGGGATCGAAGCTGACGAAGCTGGCTTCGACTTCGTGTCGGCCGGCCTCGGCCCGGCCCAGGCTTAAGGCGTATTGGGGTTGTCGAGTTTCTCGCGCCCTGGCGGCCAGCTCGGAAACCCGCGCCAGTTGACCCGTGCCAATCACGAGGTCGACGTGCGGGGCTCGCTTGCGGATCAGTTCTTGATCCTTCTGGGCCATGCAGCCGAGCACGCCGACGATGGTTTCCGGGCGCTTCCGCTTCAAGGGAATCACGCGGCCGAGGGCCGAGTAGACCTTCTCCTCGGCGTGTTCGCGAACCGAGCAAGTGTTGAAGAGCACGAGGTCGGCGTCGGCGGCTTCGGCGGCAATTTCATAACCGTCGCGGCGCAGCGCCCCGATCACGAGCTCGCTATCGAGCACGTTCATCTGGCAGCCGACCGTCTCGATGTAAACCTTCTTGGCCATGAATTCCCCGGTTTAGCCGCGACCCAACGGGGAGCGCGGCCTAGGCATCATTCGTGAGCTCTGCACCCCAAGTCCAGTTACCCCTTCAATTTAACACGATACCTCCCAATAATCCGTTCGTTCTAATCCTGTTGGTAATATCGGAAGTATGGGTAATTCGGATAAGTCTGGACGAAACGGTAATTTTGGTGTAGGCTTGCTCCGCGAAGGACCATTTCCCCTCGATGCGAGTATTTCCATGACCGTCCGCTCTCGCCGCCGCCGCTTCCTCACCGGCCCGCTGCTGCTGGAAGACCGCGTGACGCCCGCAACGTTCACGGCCGGCACTGTCGCGGATCTCATCAGTGCGATCAACCAGGCCAACGCCAACGCGGACCCCAGCAACACGATCGATTTAACTTCAGCGACTTTCACCTTCAACCAGGCGGACAATCCGTTCGATGGCGGCACCGCCACTCCCGTCATTACGGACAACGGGGCCATTGTTAAAACGCTGTTCATCGATGGCTCGGGAGTCGGAACGGCCTCGTTCATCCGGCCGCCCGGTTCGCCGTCGTTCCGCTTCCTTCGCGCCGAAGGCGAAGTCGATCCGAGTACGCTCCCACCCGCCGTCGGGCCGACCCTGATCGTGAATAATGTCACTTTCCAGGGCGGCAATACTTTCGACTTCGGGCCGAATCTCACCGACCCCGAACAGTTCGCCGTGCTCGACGGCGGCGCCGTCCGCCTCGACAATGCCGACTTCATCGCGACGAATGTCTCATTCATCGGCAATACGGCGACCGATAACGGCGGGGCCGTGTCGCTCGACGCCCGCCTCAAGTTCCCTGGCAGCCTTCAGTTTACCAACACGACCTTCGACGGAAACGATGCCGGGCTCTCGGGTGGAGCTGTGTTCGTCACGCAGCTCGATACGTCTCCGACCATCTTCAGCACTGCCGTCTTCACCAATAGCACGCTAACCAACAACGTGTCGCTCACCGGCGGCGGGGCGGCGGGCGGCGACAACGTCGAGTACGATCTTAACCAAACGCTGATCCAAAACAACACCGGAGCTGTCGGCGGCGTCAGCGGCGCGCTGGTCCGCACCGACGGCTCGCTCTTCCAGGGGAACATCGCCACCGGCAGCGGCCCCGCCGCCGTCATCGCGACCGGCAACATCCTCTCCTTGATCAACACGACCGTAACGGGGAATACTTCCTCCACGGGCGGAGCGATTGTCGGGCAGGGGCAAGGCCGCGCCGTCGAACTCCTCAACAGCACGGTGGACGGCAACACGGGCGGGGCGGCGGCCATCGAAGCGCCGGTCGGCGAAGTCGTCCTCAGTTTCTCGACGATCACGAACAATCGCGCGACCAATGGCGAAGTGGCCGGCGTCAAGGCCGACGCCAACATCCTGACGATTTACGCCACCGTCATTGCCGGCAACCGCGTTCCCAACGCCCTGAGCCCCGATGTCGATGCCGAGGCGCAGGCCTTCCGCGATCTCGATTTCAACCTGATCGGCGTGGCGCCGGCCGGCTTCACCCCGACAGCCAACGACAAGGTCGGCTCCGTCGGCAACGAACTCGATCCGCTCTTGTCGGTGCTCGGCCAGTACGGCACGAGCGGCCCGCTGACGCTGGTGCGGCTGCCAACGCCGGGCAGCCCGGTGCTGGACGCGGCCGGCGTTCCCACGGCAACGCGGATCACCACCGATGAGCGCGGCGAACTTCGCCCGGACGCAACGAGCGGCCTGGCCGACATCGGCGCCGCGGAATTCCAGCCGGGCAGCGACCCCACGCTGGCGCCCGAGGCGCCGCTTCCCCTGGTGCCGCCGCCGCCGCCCGTCGTTCCTCCGCCGCCGCCCCCGCCGCCCATCGTCTTCACGGCGACCATCGATCCGGTTGCCAACCCGGTCGGTGCCTTCAATGAGTTGGCCGGCTTCATGCAGGCCGCCAACACCAACGCGGCCCAGTTCGACGAGATCGTGCTGCTTCCCAACACGACCTATACGTTCAATTCGGCGTTCGAGAAATTCGACGGCGGCACAGCTCTGCCCACGATCGACAACCCGAACGAGCATTTGCAAATCGACGGCAACGGCTCCAGCTTCGTGCGCCCGGCCGGGGCCCCGTCGTTCCGCTTCCTCCGCGCCATCGGCACCCTCGCCAACGGCCCCACGCTGACCATCAACGACCTCGCGTTCATCGGCGGCAACGTCTTCGATCTCTCGGGCGGCAATCGCACTAACCCTGGCATCCCCGCGGACCTGAGCGGCGGGGCGATCCTGATCAACAACGGCAATCTCATCGCCAACGACGTGACCTTCAGCCAGAACTCGGCGAGCAACAACGGCGGCGCCGTGGCCATCGAAGGGATCAACGGCTTCGTCGGCAGCAACAGCGTCGGCGGCGGCTCGCTCTTCTCGCAGAACGATGCCGGCCGCGCCGGCGGCGCCGTTTTCATTCAAGCGCCCACCGCGTCGCAACCCGAAATCCAGACCGTCACGACCCTCGGCGCCACCGGCGCGTTCGCCCTCACCTTCAACGGCTTCACGACCATCAGCTTGCCGATGGACGTGAAGACCGATCCGGCCTCGCTGGCCGCCGCGGCGGCGGGAGTGCAGGCCGCCCTCGACGCCCTGCCCAGCATCGGCGGCATCGGCGGCGGCACCGTCGTCACGGCCAGCATCGGCATTAATGGGATCACCTATACCGTTACCTTCGACAAGGTGCTCGACGCCACCAACTTGCCGCAGATGACCGCTCAAACGACGGGCGGCGCCGTCGCACTCGTCGACACGCAGGAGAACGGCCTCAACGCCAACTCCACCTTCACCACGATTCAGTTGAGCCAGACCACGCTCGATTCGAACGTGGCCCTGACGGGCGCTGGCGCCGTGGATGCCCAGGGCGAAGTCGATACGAACGCCGTGGCCGTCACCAACAACGTGGGAACGGTCGGCGGCATCAGCGGCCTGCTGGTGAACTCGACGAGCACGCTGTACCAGGGGAACAAGGCCAGCGGGGCCGGCACTGCCGCCGTCGTCGCCCTGACCAACATGCTGTTCTTGACCAATAGCACGATCACGGGAAATAGCTCGGTGACGGGCGGGGCGATCGTCGGCCAGGCGCTTGGCGAAGCGGTCGAATTGCTCAATACGACGGTGGACGGCAACACGGGCGGCACGGCGGCCATTTCGGCGCCCGTCGGCGAAGTCGTGATGTCGTTCTCGACAATTACGAACAACCGCGCCACTTCCGGCGATGTGGCCGGCGTCAGCGCCGTGGCTAACCTCATCGATACTTACGCCAGCATCGTGGCCGGGAACCGGGCCGCGGATGTGCTCAGCCAGAACGTCGATCTCAAGGCCGCCCAGATTCGCAATCACGGCTCCAACATCATTGGCGTCGCCCCGGCGAACTACGCCGTTAATCCCGGCGACCTGTTCGGCACGACCGCGACGCCCTTCGACCCGATGCTGTCGGCGCTCGGCTTCCACGGCGGCGTGTCGCTCGGCGGCACGGACCTCACGCTGGTGCGCTTGCCGTCCGCGGGAAGCCCGGCCATCGATGGGGCCGGCCAACCGGGCGCGACCCGCATCACCACGGATGAGCGCGGCTTGCCCCGTCCGCAAGCCGCCGGCGGGCAGGCGGACATCGGCGCCGCCGAACTTCAGGCGGGCGATCCGAGGTTGCCCGAGGTGCCGCTGTTGCCGGCCGTGCCTCCAGTCCCGCCGCCCCCGCCCCCGCCGCCTCCACCGGTCCCCGTCGTCTTCACGGCCACCATCAACCCAGCGACCAACATGGCCGGCGCCGTTGCCGAGATCGTCGGCTTCTTCAATACAGCGAACACCAACGCTTCCCAGGTCGACACGATCAATGTGTGGCCGGGCGGCGTTTACGACTTCAACGCGGCGACTGATGCCTTCGACGGCGGTACCGCTTTGCCGGTGATCGATAATCCGAACGAGAACCTTACGGTCAACGGCGACTGGAACAACACGGGGACGAACGCCAGCTTCGTGCGGCCGGCGGGGGCGCCATCGTTCCGCTTCCTCCGCGCCATCGGCGGCGCCACCGGCGGGCCGGTCCTCACCATCGATCACATGACCTTCAGCGGCGGCAACGTCTTCGACCTGCGCGGCGGCAATCGGCTCGCACCGGGAAACGCCGCCGACTTGAACGGCGGGGCCATTCTGCTCCAGGCTGCAGACATCGACACGACGGACGTGAAGTTCTTGAAGAACACGGCGTCCAACGGCGGCGGCGCGGTCGCCTTCGAAAGCCTGTTCGCCTTTGTCGGCAACAGCGAACTCGACAGCACGACGTTCTCGCAGAACTTCGCGGGCGGCAGCGACCTGTCGAGCGCGCACAACGGCGGCGGCGCGGTCTTCGTGCAGTCGCCGCTCGCCTCGCAACCGGAAATTCAGACCGCCTTGACGAACGGCACGTCCGGCACCTTCGCCCTCAGCTTCCTCGGCGACTCGACGCTCGACCTGCCGGTCGCCATCGACCAGACGCAGGAAGCTCTGAACATCGCGGCGGCCAATGTGCAATCCGCGCTCGATGCCCTGCCGAGCATCGGCGGAGTCGGCGGCAGCGTCAGCGTTACGGCGGTCGCCGCGGCCAACGACGGCGTGCTCTACACCATTACCTTCGGCGGCACGCTGTCGGATCAAAACGAACCGCAAATCGCCATTACGGGATCGCCCGCGGCCACGGTTGCCTCGGCCACGACTCAAAACGGCCTCAACGCCAACTCGAACTTTACCGCCTTTACCTTCAAGAACTCGCTCTTCGATTCCAACGTGTCGCTGAAGGGCGGCGGGGCGGTCGACGGCGATGCCGCGATCACCACACTCGATAGCCAGGTGACGAACAACCACGGCGTCGTCGGCGGCATCAGCGGCATCGAGGTGAACGCCACGAGTACGCTGTTCGCTGGGAACTCGGGGACCACCGGCGCTTCGGCCGTCGTCGCGACTTCCAACCAGCTCACTTTGACCAACAGCACCATCACGCAGAACGGCTCGATCACCGGCGGCGCGGTGCTCGGTCAAGCCGTGGGCCAGGCCGTCGAATTGCTCAACACGACCGTGGACAACAACACGGGCGGGGCGGCCGCCGTCTCGGCCCCCGTCGGCGAAGTGGTCCTCTCGTTCTCCACGGTCACCGGGAACCGGGCCACCGCGGGCGAATCGGCCGGCGTCAACGCCTCCAACAACATCGTCGATGTTTACGCCAGCATCATCGCTTTGAACCGCGTCGCCGATACGCAAAGTTCGACGGTCGACCTGTCGGCGTCGCAGATTCGCAACAGCGGCTTCAACCTGATTGGCGTGGCTCCGGCCAGTTATCCCACGTCCGCCGGCGATCTGCACGGGACGGTCGCCGCGCCGCTCGATCCGAAGCTCGCCGTCCTCGGCTTCCACGGCGGCGTGTCGCTCAATGGCACCGGCCTGACGCTCGTGCGCCTGCCGGCCTCGGGAAGCCCCGTGATCAACGCGGCCGGCATCCCGCAGGCCACGCGCATCACCACGGATGAGCGCGGCGATCCGCGCGTGGTGGGAGCCGCCGCCGACATCGGCGCTGCGGAACTGCAAGGAAGCGATCCGAGTCTGCCGGCGACCTCGCCGCCGCCGCCGCTCATTCCGCCACCGCCTCCGCCCCCGCCGCCCCCGCCCGGACCCACCCCCGTTCCCACGGTCGCGGTCGCGCCGGGCCAGCCACAGAACTTCGGCAACACGCCGCCGCCCACCGTCATCACGGTCATGGGAACGACCGTCTCGACGACGACCACGCCGCCCAACGAGATCCGCCTCGAGAAGACCGACGGCACCGTGGTGCAGAGCATCGCGCCGTTTGGAGCCTCGATTCCCGGCGGCATTCGCATCGCCTCGGCGGATGTGACCGGCGACGGCGTACCCGATCTGATCGCGGCGACGGGGCCGGGTGTCACCGATGAAGTGAAAGTGTTCGACGGCAAGACCGGGAGCCAGCTCCAGGACTTCAGCCCGTTTACGGGCTTCACCGGCGGCTTGTTCGTCACGACTGGCGACCTGTCCGGCGACGGCATCGCCGACATCATCGTAACGGCCGACGCCGGCGGCGGTCCCCGCGTTACGGTCTATCGCACCACGGATTACACCGTGATCGCGAACTTCTTCGGCATCTCGGATCCGAACTTCCGCGGCGGGGCCCGCGCCGCCGTTGGCGACATCAATCACGACGGGACCAACGACCTGGTCGTTGCGGCCGGCCCCGGCGGCGGCCCCCGCGTCGCCATCTACAACGGCAACTCCCTCTCCGGCGGCCAGTACACGCAGAAGCTGATCGGCGACTTCTTCGCCTTCTCGGACACAATCCGCGACGGCGTCTTCGTAGCCGCGGGCGATGTGAACGGCGACGGCTTCGACGACCTGGTCGTCGGCGCCGGCGCCGGCGGCGGCCCGGCCGTGCTCGTGATCTCCGGGCAGGCCATCAGTGCGGGGAACCTGACGCCGCTGGCCACGTTCTTCGCCGGCGACCCGAATCGCCGCGACGGCGTGCCGCTGGCCGCTCGCGACGTCGATGGCGACGGCCGCGCCGACATCATCACCGGCGGCGGCACCACCGGCACGGTCAGCATCTTCCTCAGTAGCAATCTGGGAACGCCGAGTTCGCAGTTCGATCCGTTCGCGGGCTTCCTCGGCGGCGTGAACGTGGGTTGATGATTCGGTGAGTGAATGCAACGAGCCGCAGGGATCGACCCGCGGCTCGCTTGCTTTCCCATCCTTGAATAAGTCGGTGCTACCAGTCGCTGGCTAACGGGGCGCCATCGCGCGGGTCGGCGGCGGCGGCCCAGCTCGCGGCGCTCAGGCCGCCCGTCAAGAACCGCACGCTGCCGTCGCCCAGGCTTACCATGATTCCATTCGCGTGGGAACTCTGCGGCCTATCGGGCATGCACGTATTGATGAAGTTGGGGCGAATCTGAAAGAGCGGCGACGCGGGGTAGCCGAACGTTCCCATTTTGTTCGGCCCGAGATTGAAGCCCGGCCGCCAGATCGGATTGGCGTCCGCCCACAAGCTGCCCCACGCCTGCGGCAGCGTGCCGAACGACCCGCAGGTGCCGTACATCTCCGCGAAGAAGACCGTCGCCGAGAGGCCATCGGGGCAAGTGGCGTTCATCTCCTTGCGGCCCATCGGGTAAGTCAGGCCGCTGCCCGGATCGCCGAACACATAGTTGTTGCCGCCATAACAGGCCGCCCCCCAGTCGTCGGCGCCTTGATCCGATGTGAGGCTGAGGCCGTTCGAATTGGTCGAATCCGCGGGGCAGATCAGCATGCGGATGGGCCGCGAGAACTGCCCGCCGCCGTACTGATTTGTACTCAGGTTGTTGTAAATCGCCGTCTGTTCGATGAACGGCAGCAGGAACTGGTAGATGGCGTAATTGTGCCGCCCAAACGGCGAGATGGCACTCGTGAAGCAGTTCGGATTTGTGTTGTCGGCACAGGGAGCGGCCATTGGCGGCAGCGTGCCGAACGCGTCGTTGACGCCGTGACAGGCCAGGGCGATCTGGTGGAGGTTGTTGCTGCAAGTGCTGCGCGCCGCGGCGTCGCGCACCTTCTGAACCGCCGGCAATAGCAAGCCGATAAGCACTGCGATGATGGCGATTACGACCAATAATTCGATGAGCGTAAACGCCCGCGCTACGGTTCGGGACATGGCTTTTGATCCCGAGAAGGAAAGGATTCTGGGCGGGATTAAAACGGTCGCACCGATATCAAGCCTAGTATACCCTCCCGGAGCGGGTCTATGCTACAAACCCGCGGCCGGCCCACGCTCTCTTATCGCCGCCACGCTCTAGACTTGAACTACTACTTTCCCCGTGCTCCGCGTCGAGTCGCGCCCAGGCACGCATCAGAGCAGGAGCTCGCGTTTGCGGAGGAGCCATTCCGCCAAGAACATCGGCCAGGTCCGAGTTCCGAAGTTCGCCTGAATGACTGCCAGGGTCGTCGCTTCAATGGGCCGATAGGCGAGGGGATTGCCGTCGTTGACGTGCGTGAAAAAGTAGGCAGGATCGCTGGGCGGGGGGTCAAAAATAAACATGAAATCATCGCTATAATGGGCGATGTTCAGGCCAACTGAGTAGACTCCCAGTCCGCCCAGCAAGAGAAAACCAAACCAATTCCTCGGAACGAATATGACCATTTGAATATCCGTCAAGTTCAAGTAGTTCCCTGAACAATCCGGTGGCGGTAAAGAGTGGCCATCCTCAATTGAACAGAAGCCGAACTTTCCACGACAATCGCTCGTGCGATTTTTTCTCGGGCGGCTTACGTGGATTCGCGCCCAGGCACGACTACAGCAGGCGCTCCCGTTTGCGGAGGAGCCATTCCGCGAGGAGCACCGCGAAGAACAATCCGTACACCGCCCCGTGGTTCCAGAGCGGCAACGGCGGCAGCGGTTCGTTCAATTCGATCGGTTCTAGGTTGTGCAGGTCGGCAAAGAGCTTATCCGCCGTGGCCAGCGTGTAGAAGCCGCCGTGGGAGTAGGAAGCCGCGGCCGCCAGGCCGGGGCGGTTCATGTCGAGGCGCTCGCGTTCCGTGGGCGGCGGCAGCACGGCGGCCTCGGCGCGCGTCGGATTCGCACCGCCATCCGGTTCCACCAGCGTGAACCGATATCGCGCCACCGGCGTCCGCGTCAGCACCCCTTCGAACTCGGCCCGCTCGGACTTCACTCGCGAAAGCACGAGGATTTGCGTTTCGAGGTCGCCGGCGCCGGGCGAGCCGTCCGGGTTCGGCAGTGGGCTGCGCTGCACCTGCACGCGAACCGCCGCGCCGGCGGGCGGGGCCGGGGCGTCGTCCGGGAAGCGAACTTTCACCGTGATGCGGTCGTCGCGGCGATAGGGGCCGCTGCCGTCCTTGAGCTTGAGCTCGATCTTGCCGCGACGGGCCCGCGCCAGCACGCGGACCGCCTGCAGCCAGAACTTGTTGAACTGCTCCTCGTCCTTGCGCCAGCGCCACCGCCAGGTTTCGTCGAAGCCGATGAAGAGGGAACGGCCCGCGCCGACGAACTGCTGCAAAACGAGCGGATGGTTGTCGTGGCCTCCGCCCTCGGCCGGGCGATCCTTGTGAACCGCGAGCACCTCCGCGGCCGGCTTGCGCCGATAGCTCTTCGCGTACCAGTAAAGCGGCTTGAGCCCCGACCAGATGCGTTCGGATTCGGCGGGATCGGGGCTGAATCGGAATAGCGGGTGGGAGCGGCCCGCCGGCGTCAACTGCGGATGATACGGATCCGCGAGCGGCGTCGCTTCGGGCGTCGGCTTCGGCGGCTTGCCCTCCTGCGGAACGATCGGCAGCACCTCGGCCAGCGGCGTCTCCGCGAACGCGAATGGGTTAAAATGTTCGCCGGCCGCGAACAGTATGCCGCCGCCTTTCACCCTCACGAAGTCCGCCAGGTCTTGCATGGCGCGCGAGGAGCGGGGCAGCGCTTTCGGATCGAAGTCGCCGAGAATCACCACGTCGTATTCGAAGAGTTGATCGCGGGTGGGGAAGTCCGTCAGGGCGCTCTTGTCGGTTTCGGCCCAGCCACGCGAGGCGCCGAGCAGTACCGTCTTCAATTCGATCGACTTGTTCCCGGCCACGCGCTCCGACTCGCGCTCCATCAGCACCTTGGCATAGCGGAAGTCGTAGCGCGGGTCGCCTTCCACGAAGAGAACCCGCGAACGCTTGGCATCGACGACCGTAATCCGCCGCTCGATGCGGTTATTGGCGGCATCGGCTTCGCCGGGCATCGGCGGCGTTTCCAAAACGATGATCTTGTCGCCGACCTCGTTGGGCGTGAACGAGATCTTGATACCGGCTCCTTCCTCGGTGGGCACGCCAGTGGTGCGGCCGCGCTCGATGAGGCGGTCATCGCGCTTTTCATAGAGCACGACCGGAATGGAATTGGGCGGTACTTCGCCGCGGGAAGAGAGCCGCGCCTGCAAGTCGAGCGGGTCGCCGCGAGCAACGACTTCTTCGTAAATCGGGTCGGACAGCCGCACGTCCGGGATCACCCACGGGTCGCCCATGCCGACGAGGTAAAGCGGAACGTTGGCGGCCTTGGCGGCGTCGGCGAGATCGGTGCCGGTAGTGGTCACGCCGTCGGTAAAGAGGATGATGGCCGCTAGCGCCCCGCCCTGGTAGGCCTTGATGACGGCATCGACGCCGTCGCCGAGCCGCGACGCTTCCCCTTCGGGCTTGAGTGCGCGCAGGGCCGCGCGGGCAGCATCGATGTCCTTCTCGTCGGTCGCGCTGGCCGTCAACCGCGTCTCGGCATCCACGGCATAAATGTGCACCTTCACCCGCTTCTCGCGGAGTAGTTTCTCCAGCCAGTCGCCGTCGGGGCGGGTGAGCAGCAACTGGGCCAACTTGAGCCGATGCGTGCTTGGCAGGTCCGCGGCGCCGGCCAGTTGTTCCGCCTTGGCCCGGACCGCCGGGTCGCGAAGATCGTCCACCGTGGCCATGCTCGCCGAAGTATCCATCAGGATGACGATCTCGGGCCATCCCTCGCGCTTGAACGTCACTTGCCACTGAGCAAGGACGATGAAGAGGGCGAGCAGGAAGACGCCGCAGCGGAGGGCGGCCGGCAGAATGATGCGGCGCAGTCCGCCGCCGGCGCCGCGTTCGCGAAGGTACATGCCGAGGGCGATGCCGAGGCAACCGATGGCAATAGCGCCGGCGATGAGCCAATCGGTTCCGATATCGCGGGCGAGCGCCGGCGTCGGTTCGAGAACGAGGCGGTCGTTTTCGCCGGGCGGCGTCGGTGGCAGGCCGACGAATTGCCGCGCCGCGTCTTCGGCCCAGTGCCGCGATTCCCAGGGCAGCGCGCCGAACAGGTTCCCCGTGGAGTAGGCGCTGAAGGCGACCGCGATCACCGCGGCCACGACAAGGACCAAGACGAAGGCGGCGACATTCCCGAAGAATCGCAAGAACGGATGCCGTTCAACGGGCCGAGCCGCCACGCCGGGGGCGCGGGATGGGCCGAGCCGCCACGCCAGCACCACCTCGAACACCAAGAGGAGCGTGGCAATAAGGATCGCCCATCGCGCGAGCGTGGGACCGTGCGGTCGCGGCGCGCTGACAATGGTCGTGCCGCTTCCGCCGGTGAAATGCACTTCGCTTAAATCACCCACGATTTGCACGGGACCGACTGCTTTGAATTCGGCCGGTTCGGCGCGGCGAAGGTCGAACTCGTTGCCGCCCGAGGGCGACGTCTCGGGCGGGTTCACGGCGAAGCTGCGGTCGCGGGCGTCGCCGATGCCCAGGCGATACAGGCCGCTGAAGTTGGTGTCGGCAAAGCGAACGGCGCCCGCTTCATCGCGGAGCACGATCGGCAGCGTCGCCGTGACGCCATCCGGGCCGGTTAACCCGGCGGACAACCCCGCCGCCGACGGCGGGAAGAATTCCTCCAGGGCTTCGCCGACGCGAATGGTGTGGCGATCCGGATTGGCCGACGCAAAGCGGAGCGTTTCGTGAACGAACGGCAGGAAGCTCGGCAACACGGGCCAGTCGGTCCAGTCCTGATTGAACGTGCTGGTATAAACGACGACGCGGCCGCGATGACGGGCCCACTCGACCACGGCCGGATCGGGCTTGCGCTCGGACGATCCGCCGGCGTTCGCGGGCGCGCCCCCGGTCGCCGGCACGAACGATAGGATGCGGCGGGCGCGGCCATCCGCCGGCGCGTCCATCTTCATGTAGCTGCGGAATGGCACGGTCGCGAGGCCGGCGCGGGCGTTGTCGTCGCGGAACGCCAACAGCGGCGGCTTGCGGAACTCCGCTTCTTCAGCAAATAAACGGAAACCGGGATCGTCCGCCGCCGCCGTCGCGACTTCCCCCAGCGGGCCGGGCAGAAGGCCGTCGCCATCCGCATAGAGGAGCTTGTTGTAAGCGTCCCTGGCCGCGGCCGCGTTGGGTCCGAGGCCGATGACGACGCCGCCGCCGCGCTTCAAATGCGATTCCAGCTTCGCCACCATCGCGGGGGTGACCGCGGGAAGATCGCAAAGGAAGATGCACTCGGCGCCGGCGGGATCGCCGAGATCCGGGTTGGCGAACTCCGTCGGCGACAGAATCCAGCGTTCTTCCGGGGTGGTCGGCCGCTTGGCGCCGGGGCGGTGCAAGCGGGCCGGCGACTCGATGCGCGTCGCGCCAGGCGGCACGAGCGCCCGCGCCAGGTGTTCGCTCGCCCGCCGCAATCGGTCGGCTTCCCCCTTCTTGCCGTCGACAATCATGGCGTGCAAGCCGCCGCGCACCTCCACGGCCAGCGAACGCACGTCGTCCGCCGGCGAGTCGTCCCCTTCCACCAGCTTCACCTGGACGACGTGGATGCCGCGGGTGAGGAAGCCGCTCCGCGGCCCTTCCAGGTTAAAAGTCGCCGATGCTCGACCGCCGGCCGGCACTGCATCGAGCACCTTCGTTTCCACGGAAACCAGGCTATCCAGGCCGGAGGCCGTCGGCCGAGCCAGGAGTAATTCCAGCCGCACCAGGCGGCGCTCGCTCGCGCCGTGATTCTGCACAGTCGCCGTGACGGCGGCCGGGGCCTCGACGAACGGCAGCGAATCGGCCAGCGCCAAATCCGCGACCGCCAGGTTGTCCACGTCCGCCTTGGCCACATCGACGATCACAACATCGGCCGAGCCCTTGCCGTCCTTTCCCTTGAGAATGTGCGTCCAGGCGTCGGGTGTTGCCGAATCGGGACGCGGCAAGGCGCTGGCCCACGCTGACCGCTGGAGATCCGTAAAGAAGGTGACTTGCCGGCGCGGGTACGAGCGCGGCGACCGGCTGAGGGCATCCGCGATGAGCGGCAACGCCGGCGCCGTGTCCGCCGCCGCGTGCGATCCCTTCAACTTGGCCAGTTCTTTGAGTACCTTGTCGTGGGCATTCGACGGGCCGGGCACGATCACCCGGGGCGTCCCGGTAATCGCGACCACGCTGTAGCCATCGCCGGCGTTGCCGTTCTTGATCAATTCCTCGGCTTGCGCGACGGCGCGTTCAAAGCGCGACCGGCCGCCTTCCGTGCGCGCCATCATGCTGAGCGAACCGTCGATGACGAGCACGTGATGGGTGCGCGGCGCGGTGGATGTCGATTCGAGTTTACCCGGTTTGAACCACTGCCAGAGCGGTTCCGCCCAGGCGGTGGCCGCGATCATGGCGAAGAGCGGCAGCAGCAACGCGACCGTTCGCAGGGCGAGCAAAAGCCACTGATCGATGCGGCGGCGATGGCGGCGTTCGGCCGTGAGAAGGAAGCGAATGGCGGCCCATGGGACGATTTGGTAGCGCTTGCGGAAGAGGAGGTGGATGAGCAGCGGCGCGGCGAGCGCGCCGATGGCGGCGCCGATCGCCAGTCCCGGGCTGATTATGGCGAGCAGGGGGTTCGTCATGAAGCTGCCGGCGGGAAGCGGAAGCGAAACAGGACACGGTTAGTATACGGTTCCGGTCCCGCAATCTCTACGCCGCGGGCTTGTGCCGGCCTCTGCGAGGCCGGATCTCGTTGCCGATCCGGCCTCACGGAGGCCGGCTACAAAATCACTAAGGCCGACAGCTATCGCGGGATGGTGACCGGCATGCCATCGGCCACCGAGATCACATAGCACGTGGTCTGCTCGGTGAGTTGGCAGCCGAGGAATGTATTGACGCTGCCGTCGGCGAACCCGACCGTGAACGAGCCGTTCGGACCGCCGAACTTCGGCAGCGGCAACTTGCCGTCGTAAACCAGATCGTCCGGCTTCGCCCACGGCACCGACTCGGCCGCTTCGACCGCTTCGACCACAAGCCAGGTGTTCGACTTGCCGTCCGGGAAGTTCGCCCGGGATGCCGGCCCCTTGGTTTCGCCTTCCAGGAGCGACTTGCCCAGAAACCGAAGTGAGTTGCACAGAATCCCATGGTGCTACTTGTCTTCAACCAGCACGCCGCGCGACATCTCTGTCGCCGGGTGCGTCGGGTGAATGTGCGCTCCTGGTTTCCGGCCGGCGAGCATTTGATCCAGCAACCACTGACGCAATTGTCGCGCGAGCGTGTAGGGAATTGTGACGGTATCGGTGATTGCATCGCCCGCGATAACAACAGCTGGGACGATCGGCGTCCCAATCGGATACGCGATAAACACCGACGCGTCGTAACGGACGCCGCCGTACACGAGCCCCGGTGGTTGGTCGCCGACCGGTTCCGTCCCAAGATTCCGGATCGACGCGCACCCACCCCCGAATCGGGCAACTGCCGCTATAACTACGCGGAGCATAATAATTGGGCGACGATAGCGAGCTAATCGAGTGGGTCAAGTCCGCTTTGGAAAGACCGACCGGGCTTTAACGGCGGGTCGCTCAGCAACGACAGGATGACAGTTGCGACCCCGGAAGCGAACTCAACCAAGGTAGGTCGAGACGAAGGTCGCGAAGTAGAGCGTCGCGCTCGCACGGGCCGAATTGATCGCGCTACGGGGTTGCCGTTCCGACGCAGAAAAGCCACTTTCGCCCCTTGATGTACAGCTTGCCGTTGGCGGCGGCGGGGGATGCGGGGCCGCCGTCGCCGAGATCGTTTACGGAAAGGATCTCCAACTTGGGCCCAGCCTTGACCACGTAACTCTTGCCGCCGCTGACGAGATAAAGCAGGCCATTCGATGCGATCGGGCTGCTCGGCACCGAGACGCCCGGCAATCTTTCCGTGAACATCACTTCACCCGTCGCTAGCTTCATGCACCGCAGCGTTTCCTGCGAGTGCAGGCGGTACAAGTATTCGCCCGCGGCCACCGGCGAACCGTACCCCTCGGGCAGATTGTTGATCTTCCACTTGAGATGCGTCTTGGTAACGTCGCCGATTCCCGTGGGGTCGATGGCGAAGGCCGGTCCGCCGCGGCCGGTATCGATGTAAGCGATGCCGTTCCCGAAAACGGGCGAAACGGTGTCGCCCTTGGCGGCGCACGTCCATAGCACTTTGCCGTTCGCGGGATCGACGCCCTGCAAGGCGTTCGACGCCGAGACGAGCAGTTGCGTTTTCCCGCCGATGGCGGCGAGCACCGGCGTGCTGTGCGCAAATCCGACCGTGGGCCGCTTTTCTTCCCACGCCGTCGCGCCGGTTTTCCTGTCGAAGGCAATCAGCCGCGATTGCCGGTCGTTCTCGTCGCACTGCAGGATCACCGTTTCGCCGAAGAGGACGGGGCTGGCGGCAAGGGCAACGTCGAACTTGAACGGCGCGATGGTCTTCCGCCACACCAGTTTGCCGGCGTGGTCGAGGGCCGCAATCACGGAGGAGCCGAAGACGACATAGACGCGCTCGGCATCGGCGGCCGGCGTGGGGGCGGTGTAGCCGCCGCGGAGGTCGCCGAAGAGCCACGGGCCCGGCGCGATCGGCGTATCCCACAGTTTCTGGCCGTCGGTCGTGCGGTAACACGCGACGTGGTGTTCGGGAACCTGTTTGGGGTCCTTTTTGCCCGCCCAGTAACTGGTCGCGATGAACACGCGGTCGCCGACCACGATGGGGCTCGATTGGTTCTGATCCTGGGCGGCCATTTTGTCCTGCCCCGGCAGCGGCACCTTCCAGAGCACGTTGGCGTTCGCCTTGCCGCCCCAGGTCAGCGGCAAGTTCTTGTCGTCGCTTTGGCCCATGCCGGTCGGCCCACGCCATCCGGGCCAGTCGGCGGCCGCGGCGGTCAGGGTGGTTAAGGAGATTGCAAGCAGCGAAGAAAGGGAATGCTTCATGGCGGGAGCCTCGAAGGCGAGCCGGGAGCGTGAGCCCGGAGTTTTTGGACTGTTACGCGTTCGCCAGGACGACCGAGTAACCGCGGTTCTCGATCACGGAGCAATCGCCGAAGGTCTCGAAGATCATCGGCACCACGGCCGTCGGCATTTTGGTGACGATCGCATAGAGGCCGCCGCGCTTCAGCAATCCCTTCGCCCCTTCCACGAAGAGCCGCGTGATGTCGGACTTCGCATAATAGGGCGGGTTGGCGACGATGGCATTGAAGCTTTTTGGTTCGAGCCCTTCGAGCCGGGTCGCCGCGACGAAGCGGGGGTTGGGAACGCCGTTGGCCTTGGCGTTCATCTCGGCGAGTTGCAAGGCGCGGAGATTGCTGTCGATGAACGTAACGCTGCCATTGGGGCCGATACCGGTGGCGAGCAGGCAGCCGACGGCGCCGTTGCCGCAGCCGAGGTCGAGGATGCTGTCGCCGGGATGCGTTTCGACGACATCGATCAGGGCGCGGGAGCCGTGGTCGAAGCGGCCGTAGCTGAACGTGCCGGGCCGAGACAGGAACTGCATCGCCGGGCCGTCGGCCAACCTGGCGTGGAAGGACACCTCGTGCCGCCGCCGGGGGCCGTCGTCCGTCTTCGTGCTCCAGAACGCCATGCCGCTTTCGCTGGATGGCGTTGCGCCGCACTTGCCGAATACCTTCTTTTGCCAGCGGGCGAACTGGTTATCCTTCTCGTAGTCGGACAGGGCGATGAACGTGCCGCCCGGCTTCAGGATGTGATAAGCCTGCTCGATAATGTCGATTTTCAATTCGCGATCGGCGTGGGCGGAGGCGGGAAAGAGGACGGTCTGGAAGCGCAGCTCCAGGTCCCACAGGTCTGGCAGGGCAACCACTTCGGCCAGGGTTCCGAGTTCCTCCAGGCATTCCCTCACCCGCAGGGCCTGGTGCAGGTCCATCTGGTAGCAGACGGTATCCGGAAATCCGAGCGCGTGTGCGAGATTGGCGGCGGGCCAGGGCGGACCGTGGGCGATGCAAACGGGCGGCTGGACGCGATGCGCGACCGCGGCGAACAAGTCGAGTATCGATTTCATCAGCGCCTTAATGCACGTTTCAGAGCGCCCCCCCACCCGCCATCTCGCTTCGCTCGATGGCGACCTCCCCCGCAAGGGGGGAGGTGTATGAAGCGAGCTGTTTTACGCCTCACCCCTCGTGGGGAGGTCGACGCCTAGCGCTAGCGAGGCGTCGGGTGGGGCAGCTTGCCGT
>DATNBQ010000093.1:0-3179 GCA_035571955.1 Urbifossiella sp.
TCCTCGCGGCCGCCGCCGCTCTGCTGGGAATCACCATGCTCCCCACCGAATCTTACGGCGACGAAGGGATGTGGCTGTTCAACAACCCACCCCGCGCCCAACTGAAACAGCGCTACAACTTCGACCCCACCGACGCCTGGCTCGACCACCTGCAAAAATCGTCCGTGCGGTTCAACTCGGGCGGTTCCGGCAGCTTCGTCTCCGCGGACGGCCTGGTCATGACCAATCACCACGTCGCCGCCCACGACCTCGAAAAGGTTTCCACCTTCGAGAAGAACTACCTTCGCGACGGCTTTCACGCCAAGACCAACGCCGAGGAGATCAAGTGCAAGGGGCTGGAACTAAACGTGCTGCAAAGCATCAAGATCGTGACGGATGAGGTAAAGGCGTCGGTGAAGCCGGGGATGTCCGCGGCGGAATCGTTCAAGGCCCGCCAGGCCAAGATTGCCGCGATCGAGGAAGCCGCGACCGACGAGAAGAACCATATCCGGGCCGACGTGGTCACGCTCTACGCCGGCGGCCAGTACCACCTCTACACCTTCAAACGCCACACCGATATCCGCATCGTCTTCGCTCCGGAAAAGCAGGCGGCCTTCTATGGCGGCGACCCGGACAACTTCGAATATCCCCGTTACGACCTCGATGTCGCATTCTTCCGCGTCTACGAAAACGGCAAGCCAATCAAGCCGGAGCACTACTTGAAATGGAGCGCGAACGGCTCGCAGGAAGGCGAACTGGCGTTCGTGTCCGGGCATCCCGGCCGCACCAGTCGCCAGAACACCGTCGCCGAACTCAGCTACCTCCGCGACCCCGGTTACCCCTACCTGCTCCAGCGCTTGAACCGCTGGGAAGTGCTGATGCAGGCGTGGGGCGGCCGCAGCGAGCGGAACTTGCAGCGTTGCGAAGAGGAACTGTTCAGCATCCAGAATAGCCGCAAGGCGCGGAGCGGCGGCCTCGGCGGATTGCTCGACCCGCACCTGTTCGGCAAGAAAGTCGCCGAAGAAAAGCGGCTCAAGGAGTTCCTCGCCAAGCAGGAATCGTCGGAAGCGACGAAGTGGGTGGCCGAGGCCAGGGCTGCCTTCGACGCGATCGCCAAGGCCGAGAAGGTTCGCGCCGAGATCATCCAGCGCTACACCGTGCTTGAGGCCGGAGCCGGGTTCCACAGCACGTCGTTCAGCATCGCTCGGACCCTGCTGCGGGCCTCGGAAGAACTGCCCAAGAAGCCAGGCGACCGCCTCCGCGAATTCGGCGACGCCCGCCTGCCCTCACTGAAACTAAGCCTTTTCTCCGACGCGCCGATCTATGAAGACTTCGAGATGCTGAAGTTGGCGGACGGCTTGTCGTTCCTGGCGACGACGCTCGGCCCGGACGACGAACTGGTGAAGCAAGTGCTTGACGGCAAGTCGCCGCGCGAACGGGCCTTCGAACTGATCAGCGGCACGAAGGTCCGCGAAGTGGCCGTACGCGAGAAGCTATTCGCCGGCGGCAAGGCCGCGGTCGACGCGGCGAAAGATCCGATGATTGAACTGGCCCGGCTCGTCGATTCCGCGGCCCGGGCCATTCGCAAGCGTTCCGAAGACGAAGTGGAGGAACCGAAACGGCAATCTTACACCGCATTGGCCCAGGCCCGCTACGCCATGGACGGCGACAAGGTCTATCCGGACGCCACCTTCACGCTGCGGCTCGCCTTCGGCACCATCAAGGGCTACACGGAAGCCGGCAAGAAGGTGCCGGCCTACACGGACTTCGCCGGGCTTTACGAACGCAGCAGGGAGCAGGGGAACAAGGGGCCGTTCGAGTTGCCGAAACGCTGGGTGGAACGCAAGAGCCAACTCGATTTGAAGACGCCTTTCAACTTCGTTTGCACCGCGGACATCATCGGCGGCAACAGTGGTTCGCCGGTCGTGAACGCCAAGGGCGAAGTCATCGGCCTGATCTTCGACGGCAACATCCAGTCGCTGGTGCTCGATTTCATTTACGACGACACGATCGCCCGGGCGGTGTCGGTGGATAGCCGCGCGATCGTGGAGGCATTGCGAAAGGTCTACGACGCCAACGACATTGCCGATGAAATCCTCGGCAAGAAGTAATCTGCGAACAATCGGGGCTTTGCGCTTAATGGCGCCCGCGCCTTGCGGCGTCACCGACAAGGCGTAGCCGTCCACCGCGAAGCCGAGAGTCGGCCCCGTGCCGACCAGGACGGCCGAGTGGATGTTGGCCGAACTGCTGAGGACGGCGACGAAGCTGTGCTGGCCCGTGGACTGGACGCGGCGCGAGTCGGTGCGGGCCGACCTTCGGCGGCGCGTTCGGCGGCTCTTGGCGAAGTACGGCTATCCACCCGGCCTTTCGGAAGACGCGACGCAACTCGTCCTGAAGCAAGCGGAATTGTCGACATTGATCGAATCGGAATGACGGCGTAAGTCCGCTGACCGGTTAAAGCGGGGCTCAACTCTGCAGATCGCCTTCAGTGAAGATGGTAAAGCCCTGCATCGAAAGCGTGTTCACGGCCGATTCGTGATCTTCCACATTGAAGGCGACGGCGGTGTGGCCCATCGGTCCGACGCCGATCATCAGCGGGTAGGCGTAGCGGATGTTGATCTCGGCCGAGAGCAGCGCCTTGCAAATCGTTAGCATGGGTTGATCGTTGTCCGGCAGCTTCACGACCAAGAGATCGCTTTCGGTGAACGGCATCTCGGCGCGTTCGAGGATTTCGTGTGCTCGTTCGGGATCGCTCGGCACGATGCGAATGATGGCGCAGTCCGTGGTTTCGACGACAGTGAGGGCGACGAGATTCACGTCCGAGGTTTCGAAGGCGCGAACGAGGTCGAGCAGCGCGCCGATGCGGTTGGCGAGGAAGACGTTGTACTGGCGTACGCTCGGCCAATCGCGGCCGCGGGCCGTGGCGTAGCCGATGCCGGATTCGTCGCCGAAGCTCATGGTCTCGACTCCTTGCCGCCTTGCCGGGGATGGTTGAAGTGTAAACGGGCGGATGGGAAGCGGTCAACGGAAGTGCGAAGGAAGCGCAAAAAAAGCCCACCCGAGATGGGTGGGTCTGAGGTTGTTGCAGAGGGGAGCGGGATCAGATGCCGTAATCTCCGCCGAAGCCGATCTTGCCGCCGCCCATCATGCCCATGCCGCCCATCATCATACCGCCGCCGCCGCCCATCATTCCCATGCCA
>DATNBQ010000094.1:0-6481 GCA_035571955.1 Urbifossiella sp.
GTCAGAATGGCTGGTTGGTTCAATGCCTTCCCGGCGGTCCAGGCCATTCTGCTCACCCTCGCTCTGGAAACATTGCGTCCGCAGGCCGTCGCTCTTACAATTCATCATCACTCGCGCCGTCGGTTCCTCTTCGCCCCAGTGCCATGAGAACTCGGATACTGTCGCTGGTTGCCGCGCTCGGCGGCGCCGTTCTGGCCGGTTGTTCCAGTGCGACGCCCGAGGCGCCGGAACCCGTTCCGCCGGGCCCCCCCTGGTTCGAGGAAGCCACAGCCGCCTACGGTCTCGACTTCGTTCACGATGCCGGTCCGACCGGCAACTACTTCACGCCCCAGAGCGTCGGCTCCGGCGGCGCTCTCCTCGACTTCGACAACGACGGCCTCCTCGACCTTTACCTGTTGAACAACGCCGGGCCGAAGGGAGCCAAAAACCGCCTCTATCGGCAACACCCCGCGGGCACGTTCAAGGAGGTCGCGAATTCGGGCCTCGAAGTCGCTGGCTTCTGCATGGGGGCCGCCGCCGGCGACGTCAACAACGACGGCTTCGTCGATATCGCTCTCACCGAGTTCGGCCGCATCCGCCTCTTCCTGAACAACGGCAATGGAACCTTCACGGACATCAGCGAGTCGGCCGGCGTCCGCAGCCCGCTTTGGGCCATGTCCGCGGCCTTCGTCGATTACGATCGCGACGGCTGGCTCGACCTCGTCGTTCCCAACTACATCGATTTCGACCCGACCTGGGACTGCACGGGCAAGGCCGGCGACAAGGATTTCTGCGGGCCGAATTCATTCAAGGGCACGGTGGCCAAGCTGTTCCATAATCGGGGTGCGGCCAGGCCGGGCGAGGTTCGCTTCGAGGATGTGACGCTCGCCAGCGGCCTGGGCCGCAAGGTGGGGCCGGGGCTGGGCGTCGTCTGCGCGGACTTCAGCGGCGACGGCTGGCCGGACATCTTTATTGCCAACGACGGCGCTGCCAACCACCTCTGGATTAATCAAAAGAATGGCGCCTTCAAGGAAGAAGCGATCCCCCGCGGCCTCGCCTATAACCGCATGGGCCAGGCCGAGGCCGGCATGGGAATCGCCCTCGGCGACGTGGACAACGACGGCCTCTTCGATCTCTTCGTCACGCATCTCACCTGGGAAAGCAATACGCTGTGGCGGCAAGGGCCGCGCGGCAGCTTTAGCGACTTCACCGGCCACTCCGGCCTCGGCCGCCCCGCCTGGCATGCCACCGGCTGGGGCACCACCCTCACCGACTTCAACAACGACGGTCTTCTCGACCTGGCCTATGTGAACGGCCGCGTCAAGCGCGGCGCCGAACACATCAATCCCGAACTCGGGCCGTTCTGGAAGGAATACGGCGAGCGCAACCAGGTCTTCGCCGGCTGGGGCGACAGCATGTTCAAGGACCTGTCGCGCGACAATCCCGCCTTCAGCGGCAAGTCGTGGGTCAGCCGCGGCCTCATGATCGGCGACTTGGATAACGATGGCACGATGGACCTCGTGACCACGTCGATCGCCGGTCCGGCCCGGATTTTTCGCAACGTCGCCCCGAATCGCGGCCACTGGCTGAGCGTTCGCACACTCGATCCGCGCCTGAAGCGCGACGCCTATGGCGCGGAGGTCGTCGTGCGGGCCGGTTCCAAGAACTGGTGGCGGCTCGTCAATCCCGGCAGCAGTTTCCTGTGCAGCAGCGACCCGCGCATTCATGTCGGGCTTGGCTCGGCGGCAAGCTATGATGCTGTGGAAGTCCTTTGGCCGGACGGCTTGCGTGAGGCGTTCGCCGGCGGCGCGGCCGATCGGGCGCTCGTCCTGCGCCGCGGCGAAGGAAAGCCGCTGCCGGCGCCCACGGGGAAGAAGCCATGAATTCCCCCCGGCTTGCTCTCGTCGGCCTTCTCATCCTGGCCCTGGCCGTCGCGGGCTTCTTCGCGGCGCGGTGGGCGTGGTTCCGCGGCGAACCGCCGGCCATTCCCCACCCCCAGCTCGAAGGCGTTCATCCCTTCGTTGTCGAAGCCGTCAACAAGGCCCTGGGTGAAGTTCGCGCCGATCCGCGTTCCGGGCCCGCCTGGGGGAACCTGGGCATCGTTCTCATGATGAACGGTCTGCGCCGCGACGCCATTTATGCATTGCAGCAAGCCGCCCAACTGGATAGCGATGAGCCGCGCTGGCACTACTTCCTTGCCACGCAACTGGAATATGAGACGCCGGAGCAAGCGGTGGCGCCGTTCCGCCGCGCCGTCGAACTCGTCGATGCCAACGATCCGGCGAACGTGGCCCCGCGGCTGCGCCTCGCCCAGCTCCTGTTGCAACTCGAACAGCTGAAAGAAGCGGAAGTGAACTACGCCGAGGTTCGGCGGCTCGAACCCGATAACTCGCAAGCCCTGTACGGATCGGGGTTGGTGGCGATGGCCCAGGGCGACTTCGAACAGGCGGAAGCCTATTTAAGGCAAGCGGTGAAGAGCCCCTCGTGCCGGCGCAAGGCATCGTCGCGGCTCGCTTACCTGGTGCAACGCCGCGGCGGCGATGCCTCCGAGTTCGCCCGCCAGGCGACGCTTCCGCCCAAGGACCTGGCCTGGAAAGACCCATACATGGATCGGGTCCGCGGCCAGGACCAGGCCCGCGAGAGCCTGTTTCAGGCGGCCCACCAGCGCGAGGCCAGGGAAGGACCAGCCCCATTCCAGGAACTCGTCCAGCTTTTCCCCTCCGGGCGCTCCTATCTGGCACTGGCGTCCGCGCTCATGCGTTCGGGCGACCGCATCGGCGCCGAAGAAGCGTTTCGAAAAGCCGTTGAAGAACCCGATCTGCGTGTTCCTGCCGAGTTTACATTCGGGGCGTTCCTGTATCAGGATGCCGAGAAGCTGTCGCATAAGCCGGCCGATCGCGACGAGATGCTGAAGCGGGCGCGGGAAGCGGCCGATCACGTGCGGGAAGCGCTCAAGATCAAGTCGGATCACGCCTTCTCGCACTTGAAGCTCGGGGAAATCCAGCTGCTTCTCGGCGAACGAGCCGACGCGATCCGTTCTTTCCGCGCCGGTCTCGAGTGTCGCCCCGAGCTCTCCGAGGGTCATCTACTGTTGGGTCAGGCTTTGGCCCGGGATGGCCAGAAAGAGCTCGCTCGCAAGGAATTGGAGGAGGCTGTCCGGCTAGCATCCGGACCCGAGGAGAAGCCAGCGCGGCAGGCACTCGAACAATTTAACAAACTTCCCTGAAATGGCGGGGCTCGGTAAGCGTTTAATCTTTATGAGAGGCCGAAGATTCGCGAACGAACGTTTCGTTCAAAACTTAAACTGAACTAATTCCGGGACTTGGACATCGTTCTAATTCTGAGAAAACCGTTAATGATGCCCATTTTTCCCGCCTCTCGATATTGACGGTGAGCAATTCTTCCCGGATAATCACAACTTACATTGCGATTAACACGGAATTTGCTCTGTCTTCGTAAGATCGCCACTTCTCGGGGGCCGGGGCGCCGCGAAAGCGGCTTACGAAGGAACTTCGTTCGGCGGATTTTATCGCCTTAAAGGTGGCGAAGGGTCCGCTCGATAAAGGAGTTGGTGCTAGAGATCACGAGGGGCATTGCGTACCGAACGCCCCTTTTCCGCGCCGGTGAAACGAATTCAGGCCAAGCCGAAAACCCTGGTACCATGCTAGTCCTCATTCTTTCTCCGTCTTACTCTGCGAGGTGTTCAATGCGATTCTCGAACTCCCCATCCCGCCGCAGGATCGGCTTCACGCTGATCGAACTGCTGGTGGTGATCGCGATCATTGCGATCCTGATTGGGCTGCTCCTTCCCGCCGTTCAGAAGGTGCGCGAAGCGGCGGCCCGGTCGCAGTGCGTCAACAATCTCAAGCAGATGGGTCTGGCCCTGCAGAACCACCACGACACGATCGGTTACCTCCCTTGCGGCGGCACGAACGCGTTCCCCAACGCCAACGGCGCCAATCCGGCCATCGGCCAGCAGCAGAACGGTAGCTGGGCCTATCAGATCCTGCCCTACATGGAACAGAATGCGGTCTGGATGGGCGTCGTTACCGGCGTCGCTCCCCAACAGTTCGCGATCAAGAACTTCTTCTGCCCGTCGCGTCGCGGCCCGATCCAGGTCAACGGCCCGGGCGGCACCGTCGGCGCCATGGACTACGCCGCTAGCTGCCAGAACAACCCCGGATCGAACTGGCAAGGGTTCCGCGGCATCATCCAGGTCAAGAACCAGGCGCCCGTGACCCTCATGTCGATCACCGACGGCACGAGCAACACCATCGGCGTTTCCGAGAAGGAACTCAGCATCACCAACCTCAGCACGGGCAACGACCAGTGCGATAACGCCGGCTACACCTGGGGCTACGATTTCGGCAACAGCGGGAACTGGGACAACACCCTCGAACGCGCCGACATCCAGGTCGCTCAGGACGGCGCCAACGGCCTCGCCGGCACCGGCAACGGCACCCACGGCTTCGGTTCCCGCCATATCGGCAAGATGAACGCCTGCATGTGCGATGGCTCCGTGCAGGGCATCAGCTACAGCGCCACGCAAGCCGTTTTCCAATCGCTCTGCTACATCAACGACGGCAACGTGATTCCGTCCAACTCGTTCTGATCGCTTCGAACCAACCCAAGCCCACCCGCTCGGGTGGGCTTTTTTGTTGTCTGATGGCACAGGCATTCTTGCCTGTGTTCTTGTCCATTACACAGGGAAGAATGCCCAATGGCACAAACTTTCGATCAGGCACAACCACCGATAGCCAATTGAATATGCGTTGTCATTGCTTCCATGGCCCCGAAGGGCCACCGTTAATAGCCAGTCGATTTCCGGATACTCGTCAACGAAGATGACCGAACTTCCATGGCCCCGAAGGGGCCACCGTTAATAGCCAGGGGCGTAAGCCCCTGGTAGACGCCCACCAGCTGTGCGAAGCCCCGAAGGGGCGACACTCCAATACGTACGGTTGTTCGGTCGCCCCGTTGGGGCTCCGACTCAAGAAATCGATTGGCTCCATAACCAGGGGCTTACGCCCCTGGTTATTAACAGTGGCCCCTTCGGGGCCGATGGCATTCATCCGCAAGGTGCATCGGTACCGAATCAGAACACGGCCTGCGGTAAGGTATGTGCCATTGGGGCAAGAATGCCTGTGCCACCAGAAAGCAGCCCCTCTTGCATCGCTCCCTAGAATGCGTGCATACCCTCGAGGGCTGCACGTGAGCGAACCGCGTCCTGAAACCGTCAAAGAGCTCCGCGACAGCGGCTGGCAATCGAAAAGCGTCAAGCGCGAACTGCGCGACAACTTCCTCGCGGCTCTCCACCGCGGCGACGAACTCTTCCCCGGCATTCTCGGCTACGAGAACACCGTCATTCCCGAGATCAGCATCGCCCTTTTGGCCGGCCACGACCTGCTCTTCCTCGGCGAAAAGGGACAGGCCAAGAGCCGGCTCATGCGCTCGCTCGTCCGCTTCCTCGACGAGTTCGTGCCCTATTTGGACATCCCCGGCAGCCCCGTTCACGAAGACCCGTTCCAGCCGATCACCCGGGCCGGCAAGGCGTTCCTGGAAGGCAAACCGGAAGAGCAAGTTCGCATTGCCTGGTGGCCGCGGCACGAGCGCTATGCGGAGCGGCTGGCCCCCGGCACCAAGTTCGCCGACGTCATCGGCGAAATCGACCCGGCCAAGCTCGCCATGGGCACGAGCATGTCCGCCGAGGACGCGCTCCACTTCGGCCTCATCCCGCGCATGCACCGCGGCATCTTCGCCATGAACGAAGTCCCCGAACTGGACGAACTCATCCAGGTCGGCCTCTTCAACATCCTCGAAGAACGCGACGTGCAAATCCGCGGCTACCCCATCCAGTTCGACCTCGACGTGCTCGTCCTCTTCTCCGCCAACCCGACCACGTACAACCGCTCCGGCAAGGTCATTCCGCAGTTGAAGGACCGCATCGGCTCGTTGATTCAGACGCACTATCCGCTGGAGCGCTCGCTCGGCATCGAGATCGTGGAGCAGGAAGCCGGCGCGGACCTGGGCGGCGAATATCCCGTATTCGTCCCCTTTTTCATGAAGGAAATCATCGAGCAGGTCAGCATCGCGGCGCGGAAGTCGAAGTATGTGGACCATGCGAGCGGCGTCAGCGCCCGCTTCAGCATCGCCAACTACCGGACGATGGTGGCGAGCGCCCGCCATCGCGGCGTGAAGCTCGGCGAGAAGCCGGCCGTGCCGCGCATCAGCGATCTCGGCCACCTGCCCACATCGTCGCTCGGCAAGCTCGAACTCGACATGATGGGCGCCCACCAGATGGGCGAGAAGCAGGTGATCGAGTCGATCATCGCCGAGGCCATCGCGACGGTCTTCGAGGAATACGTGGACAAGCATGGCCTGGATGAAATCGCCGACCTCTTTTCGAAGGGGATCAAAATTGAAGTGGGGGACATGCTGCCGTCGAGCGATTACGCGAAGCGGTTGAAGCGGGTGCCGAAGGCCTGGGAGAAGGCGTTTGAGG
>DATNBQ010000095.1:0-2700 GCA_035571955.1 Urbifossiella sp.
GAAGAAGGGCGGTTGCAGGATCGCCGCCGGGAAGACGATCTCGTTCTTCGTCGGGTTGTAATAAGCGTTCACGGTCTGCGGCGTCATCCCCCATTCGCCGCGATCGACGGGCTTGCCGAGCTTGCTCCAGGTGTAGTCCCAATCGAATTGGGCTTCGCGGCGGGCGTTACCGACCAGGTCGTTGCCGCGGACTTCGAGCTTGGAGTAATCGCGCCACTTGTCCGGATAGCCGATCTTCGGCGTGAACTTGTCAAGCTTGATGAGGGCCCTCTTCTTGGTCTCCTCGGACATCCAGTCGAGGGCCTGGATGTCGACGCGATACGCCTCGATGAGGTTGTTCACGAGGGCCTTCATCCGCTCCTTGGCTTCGGGCTTGAAGTGGCGCGCGACGTAGAGTTTGCCGACGGCTTCGCCGAGGGCGCCTTCGACGAGGGCGACGCCGCGCTTCCACCGCGGCTGCATTTCCGGGGTGCCCATCAGCGTCTTACCGGCGAAATCGAACCGCTCCTTCACGAACGGTTCGGACAGTAAGGGCGCCTGGCTGGCGACGACCCGCCAGGTGAGGTAGGCCTTCCAGTCGTCGAGCGGAAACTGGCCGAGCGTCTTCGCCAGGGTGGAGAAGAAGCTGGGCTGGCGGACGACCGCTTCGGGGATGTCCTTGGCGCCGACGCCGTGAAACCATGTGTCCCAGTCGATATCCGCGGCCAGTTCCTTGAGTTGGCTATGGGACATCTTGTTGTAAGTCTTGTCGGCGTCGCGCGAGCGGACGTTGTCCCAGTGCCCCTTGGCGATGGCCGTTTCGATGGCCATGATGCGCTTGGCCGCGTCCCCGGGCTCAGCGAATTTCACCAGGGCCAGCATCCGGCCGATGTGGGCGACGTAGGCCTTGCGAATCGGCTCGAAGCGCGGCTCGCGGTAGTACGATTCGTTGGGAAGGCCGAGGCCGCCTTGCGAAAGATAAGTGATGGTCTTGTCCGATTCCTTGGAGTCCGGCGAAACGAAGGCGACGAAGAGGCCCGGCATGCCGCCGCGCTGCAGGGCGGCCACCTGGCGGATCAAGCCCGCTTTCTCCTCGATCGCCGCGATGGCCTTGAGGTCCGGCTCGATCGGCGCCATGCCGAGTTCATTGGCCCGCTTTTCGTCCATGAAGGACGCGTACAGATCGGCAATCTTCCTGGAATCGGCGTCGCCGGCATGCTTGGCGGCATCCTCAATGATCGCCCGGACGCGCTTTTCGGACAGGTCGCGCAGTTCGTAGAAGGCGCCGTCCGACGAGCGATCCGCGGGAATCTCAGCCTCGGCGAGCCACTTGCCATTCACCCAGCGGAACATGTCGTCTTGCGGCCGCACCGCGGTATCGAAGTGGTTCTTGTCGATGCCGCTCTTGCGCGCCGGCTCGGCGGCGAACAGCACGGTGAGCCCCGCGCAGGCGAACAGAGCCGTGCCCATCCTGATGTTCATGGCAGTCTCACATGGAGTATGTGTGGGCGCTCAAAACGACTCACTTCACGATTTTGAGAATGCGGCCGTTGCTGGAATCGGCAATGTAAATCTCGCCGGTCTTCGGGTGGACGATGACGCCATGCGGCTGGCTCAGTTCGGCTTGCAGCGGGTCGCCGCCGACGCCGGCTGTGCCTTTCTTACCCGTTCCCGCAACCAGGGCCAGCTTTCCCTCTTCCGGCAAATAGCGGAGGATCCGATGGTTCTCGGTGTCGGCAACGAGGACGCTGCCGTCGCGGTCGATGGCGAGATTCTTGGGTCCGTGCATGGCGGCGGCAAGAGCCGGGCCGATCCCTTTGCCCGCTTTGCCCGTGCCGGCCACGGTGCGGATGCGCCCCGCGGCATCGACGACCCGCATCGCATGGCCGCCGCGTTCCAGGATGTACAGATTTCCCTTGGCGTCGATGGCGTGGGCCCGCGGATCGACCAGCGGTTGCTCCAGTGCCGGCGCGCCGTTTTTGGGAATCCCTTTCTTGCCGTTGCCGGCGGCGGTGGAAACGATGCCGGTCGCGACGTCGATCTTGCGAATCCGACGGTTATCCAGATCGGTGATGTAGAACCGTTTGCCGGTGGAATCGAAGCTGATGCAGTAGCAGCCGCCAAACTGCGCCTTGATGGCCGGGCCGCCGTCGCCGGAAAAGCCCTTGACGCCCGTGCCGGCGAATGCCGCGACGATTCGCGTTTTCGGGTCGTAGATGCGAACGCGATTATTGAACGTATCGGCGAGATAGACATTGCCATTGGGGCCGACGGCGAGGTTGTGCATGCCGTTGAAGCGAGCGTCCGGACCGGGTAGGCCGTCGCCGATGTTGCCTGCCATCCCTTGCTTGCCGGCCAGCGTGGTGAGGATGCCATGCGCGTCGATTTGCCGCAGACGTTCGCCCTTGACCATCTCGACCAACAGGATGCTGTCGCCGAGGAAATCAACGCCGAACGGCTGGACGAGTTTGGCTTCAGTTGCGGGAGAGCCGTCGGGCTTGTCGCCGCCGCCGGCCACGAGCACCAGCTTGTCGGCGCGAGCCATGGGGACGCAGAGCAGGCAGACGGCGAGTGCGGCGATACGGATCATGGTGGTAACTCGAGAATTCTGTGTCCTGGTGGCACAGGCATTCTTGCCTGTGCTCTTGCATGCACAGGCAAGAATGCCTGTGCCACCAGAAAACAACCTGCCCGGATCTCCGAACAATCGGCCATGATTCT
>DATNBQ010000096.1:0-5826 GCA_035571955.1 Urbifossiella sp.
TTGCGGCCGAAAGCCGGCCTTTGGGTGGGTCGCTTGCATGACGATGCTCCTTCCGAGAAATTGAGCCGTAAAAAGCGTAACATTCCCGCAAGAATGGTCAACCGAATGCACGCCGAGCATCGCTCGACGGTCCGAGGCTGAGCCTCGTTAGCGTTACCCATAATTGAGACGCTTACCCACCGCTCCCTTACGGTCGCGGCTCTGACGAGGGCTCTTCTATGCAGTACAAGAACTTCTCGCCGCGTAGGAACAATTGCTTCCCCACTGCCACGGGCGACGCATCGATCGCGTCGTCCAATTTATTCGTCGCCAGCACTTCCACTTCCTCTTTCCCCGCCTTGATGACCAGCGTGGTTCCATACCGGTCCACGAAGTAAACCCGTCCCGCCGCCCCGAGCGGCGACGCATAGAAGTTCCGCACGCCGGGTAACCGTTCCTTATCGATCAGCACCTTGCCGGTCCCTGCATCCAGGACAGTCAACAGGTTGTCGTTCAACTGCGTGAAGTAAAGCCGGCCATCGGCCAGGAGCGGCGATGGTACATACGGCGTGCCGCCTTTATGCCGCCAGTTCACCGTGCCGTCGAGGCCGAGGTCGCCGCGCGAATCGAGTGGGATCGACACCACTTGCCCCGGCCCATAGCCGCTCATGCACAGCACGGAATCGCCGAGGCGCACCGGCGACGGGATCGCATTGGTCGTCATCCCGCCGCACGACCAGAGCACTTTGCCGGTCGCGAGGTCGTGGCTGCGAATGCGGGCCGTGCCATTGACGATCACCTGAGTCTTGCCGCCGAATTCGGCGACCAGCGGCGTGTTCCACGATGTCTTTTCGTTGCGCTTCGCCGCCCACCGGGTGTTGCCCGTCGCCGGATCGAGGCAGTAAAGCAGCGAATCCGCTTCCTGGTCGAAGTTCAAGAGGAGCGAGTCGCCGTGAATCGCGGGCGTGACGGCTTCGCCCCAGCCGAGCCGCGTGTTCATGCGGCCGAAATCGCGGCTCCATAGAAGCTTTCCGTTGAAGTCGTAGCAATAGGTGCCGAAGGAGCCGAACGAGGCGTAAAGCCGCTGGCCGTCGGTGGTGGGTGAGCCGGCACAGTAGGAATGGCTGGCGTGGTGCCCTTCGTGCGGTACTCGCACGGCGGCCACCTTCTCCCACAACTTCTTGCCGGTATTGCGATCGAAGCCGAGGACGAGGAACTTGTAGAAATGCCGCGGCGGCTCGGTTTTCGGAGTAAAGCGCGGATCGGGTTTCGGCAACTCGTCCGGCTTCGCCTCGCGATTGGTCTTCTCGGCGGCCATGAGGAAGACGCGCTCGCCCCACACGATCGGCGTCGAACTTCCCTTGCCGGGCAGCGCCGCCTTCCAGCGAATGTTCGCGGTTGCACTCCAATGCAACGGCGGCGTCGCCTTGGCCGCGAAACCGTTTTCGTCCGGCCCCCGCCAGTGGTGCCACTGGGGCGACTTGTCCCCGTCCGCGGCCACTATCCACGACGAACAAACCACAACGCCGAGGAGTGCCAGGGGCAAACGCATCGCGATCTCCTTTGGGGGGCATCAGTTTGGTGGCACAGGCATTCTTGCCTGTGCAAAGCTCGCACAGGCAGGAATGCCTGTGCCACCAGGATCCAACTGATGCTCTCTGCTTTGACATGACAGCCCTTCGCGGGCGTTGGTATCATATCCGCATTCGGCCCTGGAATAGGTTTCCCTCTATGGGCGCCTTGATTTTCGTACCCGCCCTGGTCGGCTGCATATTGTTCGGCTTCCTCTTTGCTCTCTTTCTGGCGCGATCGTACCTCAACGTTCTGCAGAGCACCGGGGCCGGGGCGAAACGCGTGGCCTGGATCGCCGGCCCAATTCTCGACAGTTTCGGCGACGTGTTTTACCTGGCGTGGCTGATCGGCCTCTGGCTCATCCCGGCACTGTTCGTCGGCCGCGTCATCGCGCATGGCTCGGATCAAACCTGGCTGCGTTATGCGGTGCCGTTGGCCGTCTTTTGGATCTGCTACCCCGTGAGCCAGATGTCGTCGCTATGCGGGCCGAGTATTTGGGTGCCGCTGCACCCGGACGTGTTCGGTCGACTCGTTCGCAAGCCGCACCTGGTGGGAAGCTTCCTGGCTCTCAGCAGCGCGGCGATTGTCGCGCTCGGCCTCGGCTTCTACTGGACATTCGCCGCCGACGGCATGGTCACGCTGGTGGTCGGAGCGATCGTGTTCGTGGTCGCCATGTTGTTCTACGCGCGGTTGCTCGGCCGGGTGGCGTTCGTGCTGATGTTCACGAGGTCGGTATTCGCGCGCAAGAAAAAGAAGAAGCGGGATGCGGATTCGTTTACCCACGATCGCGAAGTGTTTAGCCGCGAGGCGGAGTCCGCGGAGCCGAGCGCGACCGATGCCGACGACGACTTCATTCAACCGAGCGAACTGCCGCCGATCCACACGCCCGACGAGGGGCCGCTGCACGGTTACAACGTGAGTTTCGCGGATGAGCGGAAGCCGAAGAAGCGCATCCGCGCCGTGGCGGCCGAACCCGCGGTCGTCGAGGCGCATCCGGATGCCAAGCCCCCCGCCGCCGCTGATGACGACGACCTGATGACGTACGTCGTTCATCAACCGGAGGTGGAACCGGAGGCGGTGGCGCCGCGCGAAGTGATCAAGCCTTCGGAAGAGGAAATGCGGCTTCTCAATCGCGACGACGCCCCGAAGCCGCCCAAGCGCATCTGGAGCCCGGACGTGTTTACGTTTCTGTTCCAGCCCGATTCGATGGCGATCGCAGGGCTATTGGTCGTGCTGTGCTTATTGGCGGCGGGCATGGTGCGGATCGCCCGCGCGTTCAACCCGCTGGCTGGCGACAGCTAACCTTGCCGGCCGTTGACGAACCGCGCGGCCGACTTTATAAAAACGAAGCCTGCTCCGGGCAGTTAGCTCAGTTGGTAGAGCGAGCGACTGAAAATCGCTAGGTCCCCGGTTCAACCCCGGGACTGCCCACTCGAAGAAAAGCCCTACGCCGAAGCGGTTTCTGCTTACCTCTCGATGGTCGAGAGTGCGGCTTCCGAGCAGCAGTTCTGTGAAAAGGTTTCACAGAACGCACGGAGGACGCTCTCAATGCCTCGGCCCCGAAACCCTATTCCCAGCTATCTTCGGCACCAATCAGGCAAGGCCCGAGCGGTCTGGACGGACCCTGCCGGCGTTCGACAATTCCGGATGCTTCCCGGCAAGTTCGACTCAGCACAGTCGAAAACGGCCTTCGCGCGATTGCAGCTCGAACTTCAAACGCAACCGATCCGCATCGCTGGTGAGCCGCTCACCGTCGCGCGGTTGTTCGTCGCGTTCAAGGGCCATGCCGAGAAGCACTATCGCCGGCCGGACGGTTCGCTCACGCACGAGGTGAGCGAATACGCGACGCTTTCTCGACTCGTGCGACCGCTGTACGGCAAAACTCTCGGCGCCGAGTTCGGGCCGCTCGATTTGAAAGCGGTTCGGGAAGCCATGATTGGCAACGGCTGGTGCCGATCGCTCATAAACCAGCGGATCGGCCGGTTGAAGCGCGTGTTCAAGTGGGGAGTCGCCGAGCAACTCGTTCCCGCAGCGACGTATCAGGCCCTTCTCGCCGTCGATGGACTTCAGGCCGGCAGGTGCAAGGTTCGAGAGTCGGAACCAGTGCAGCCGGTTCCCGAGCACGTCATCGATTCAACGTTGCCGTTCCTCAACCGCCACGTTCGCGGAATGGTCGAGTTCCAGCGCTACACCGGTTGCCGGCCCGGGGAAGCGTGTCAACTTCGGCGCGCCGACATCGACACCGGCGGAAAGGTATGGCTCTATCGACCGCGGCAGCACAAGACCTCGTGGCGGGGCAAGCCCCGCGTGATCGCCATTGGACCGAAAGCCCAAAAAGTGATCCGCGAATTCTTCACTCCAAACCTCGAGGATTATCTCTTTTCACCGCGGCGGAACGTCGCTGAGTTTCACGCTCAGCGGACCGCGAACCGAAAGACGCCGCTCTTCCCGAGTCACGAGCGGCGGAACGCGCGATCCCGGCAAGCAACACCATCCGCAACCGAGGCATACACGGCGACGAGCTACGGCCACGCCGTCGCCAAAGCATGCGATCGCGCCTGGCCGCCGCTCGGCAAGATCGCCCGGCAGAAGGGCGAGTCGGTCAAAGCATGGTGGGGCCGACTGTCGGAGTCACAGCAGGACGATGTGAAGGCGTGGCAACGTCAACACCGGTGGCATCCGAACCAGCTTCGCCACACGTTCGCAACGAAGGCGAGAAAAGAACACGGGCTCGAAGCGGCTCAGGTTCTGCTCGGGCACGCTCGGGCCGACGTTACCCAGGTCTACGCCGAGCGGAATCTCGACCTGGCCGTGAACGTTGCCGCGAAGATTGGATAAAACACCAGCGACCGGCCGGCGGCTGATCCCCGCCGGGCCGGGTCGCGTTCGGGCGTCCTCGCGGGCCTCAGCGCGGCCCGGTTCACCGGTTCAACCGCGAGGTGAGTATGGCAAGGAAGTCGAAGGCAGCGCCGCCGGCGGAAAGAATGCCTCGACACGAGGCACTTACGCCGGAAAATGCAATCAGTGACCTTCAATCGCTTCTAGGCAGTTCAAGGGCAACCCGATTCCTACTCAACAACCATTTGGGCGGCATCGCACCCCATACCCTTGACCGCTTTCGAGCAGCCGCAGAAGCGCTTTACGATAGATACGACTTCCTGAAACTCCCGCCCGTTCCATGTGATGTCGCCGAGCGAGCCATGAGAGAACTCGAACTTTGGTTTGAAGCACAAATCGATCGGCTGAAGGGCACCCAGGGAAGCGACAAGCAGAGAGGTAGACCCAGAACACCGGATGAGGTTCGGAAACTCGTCATCGAGCTTCATGGCAAAGGCGTCGAGTGGAAGGAGATCGTTGCGGGTGTGAACTCCGCCCATCCTCGGCCCGGGAAGCCTTGGACGAAAGAGATGCTGAGGAAGTTGATCGTGGCAAAAAAGAAAAACATTTTCACCACGAAGTAGGAGAATCCTAGGTTTTCTAGGCCTTCGCGTATCTGCCAATTCGTGTATTACTTTCCGCCTTTTTCTCCAACTTGGCACGGCACTTTGCATTGCTCATGATGCTCCGCGTACTCACAACGCGAGGTGTCAGATGTCAACCGCGACTCTCCAACCACCCACACTCCCTCTCAACGGCGAACCATTAATCAGCCTTTCCGACGCGGCGTCGCGCTATCCGGCCGGCCGCGGCAAGGGTCGGCTTCATCCTGCCACGCTTACGCGGTGGATCATCGCTGGTTCGAAGAGCCTCGGCGGCGACACTGTGAAGTTGGAGGCCGTGCGATGCGGTCAACGATGGTGCACCTCGGAAGCTGCACTCTCACGGTTCTTTGACGAGCTCGCTCGCGCCGACGAAGTGAGGCCGATCGAGAGTGTCTCAGAAAGGAAACAAGAGCGCGCGGCCGACGCTGCGGATCGTGAGTTGAAGAACTCAGGCTGGTAAAAAACAACACCCGGTGCCGTGCCGGGTGTGTCGAGTAACCGTGTCACGATTACCTCAGTTACATCCATGTTTCTACACGCAAAAGCACCCCCCTGCAAGGGGGCGGCATGGTATCCCGAGCGAGGCCTGTCCTACTCGGCCTGGCATGCCCGCGAGCGCGCCGCCGGACGCGAGACCAGGCCCGGGCCGCAGGCGTGCAACGCTGGCATTACTCCGCAGATCAATCTGAGCGGCCAGCGGTACGATCATTCCTCACCTCGATTCGTCCGTCCTGCGTGGCGGCGAGCGTACGGCACCGTCATCGGAGGGTGCCGATAATGCCCGCAAACGTTC
>DATNBQ010000097.1:0-2193 GCA_035571955.1 Urbifossiella sp.
CCGCTCGCATGCGAGAATATCTTTGCGCCGCTATTGCCTCGGCCAACCACACCCGAAGGCGTCGACGTCCTGGCCAAGCGCGCCCGCGAGTTCCTGGAAGTCGTCGTCGCGGGGCTACAGGTAAAGTGATCCGGCCCAGTCTGGCCGCGCTCGGCTCCGCGGACTCCGCCTCGCGGCTAAATCTTCAACATGTCCCTTTTCCATCACTCCGCTTTTTGACGCGATCGCGCCGCCGCTCCGAAAGTCCGGCTTATCGACGCGCCACGGGTCCCTCGATTCGGTAAAGGGGGCGGTCCGCGATTGGAGAATCGCTCGCCGACCGACCGCATCAACCCTGCACCGCCGCCACGGCTTCCCCCAGACGCTTCGAGTCGAAGGGTTTGATGACGATCGCCGTGCGCGAATCGTGGGGCAAGCCGGCCGTCGCGTCCGCGTCCGATTCGCTGGTCAGGAGCACGAAGCCCACCTTCGCGGTTTTGGGGTCGGCCCGCAGCGCCTGCGCCAGCTGAACTCCCGTCATGTCCGAAAGGTGCAAAGAACCGACGACGACATCGACCGCTTCCAGCTTCGCCAGTTCCAGGGCTCGCGCTCCCGAATTCGTCGTTTCCGCGGAGTCGATGCCGAGTTGCTGCAGATAGCTGCGGATGATGCCGGCCTGGGTGCGCGAAGGTTCGGCGGCGACGACCTTCAACGCGGCCAGGCGGTTGGTCCCCGGCGGCGGTTCGCTCAACTCGAACTGCGAAGTTTCGCCGGTCCCAGCCGCGAACGGCGAGGCAAATTCCGTGGTTCGATCGTTGGCCGGCAAAGGCATGGCCGGCTTCTCCAAGTCGAGTTGCGACTGAATTTGCTCCAACCGCGCGATCACTTCCGCCATCGTCTGGACGCGCGCCTCCGGTTGCTTGGCCAGCATCTGCTTGAACAGAGCGTCCAGTTCCGGCGGAACGTCGGGCCGAACGAGCAAGTTGGGGATTGGCGCGTCGCGGTGCTTGAAGATCGTCGCGACGATCGACGAACCCATGAACGGCGGCCGCTCCATCAACATGAAGAAGAGCGTGCAGCCGAGGCTGTAAATATCGGCCCGGTGATCGACGGCGGCCGAATCGACGGCCTGCTCCGGCGGCATGTAATCGGCCGTGCCGACCACCGTCCCGGATTGCGTCAACGACGATCCTTGGTCGCCCGAACCGGGGCCGCTGAGCCGCGCCAGCCCCAGGTCCGCGACCTTCACCACGCCGTCCGCATCGATGAGAATATTCCCCGGCTTGATGTCGCGGTGGACGATGCCTTGCGCGTGGGCATATTCGAGGCCGCGGGCGGCTTGCAATAGGCGATCTAGCGCCGCCCCAATCGACAATCGACCGACGGCCGCAACCTCGCTCGCCAGGTCGCGGCCATTCACGTACTCCATGACCAGGAACGGTCCGCAGTCGGCTTCGTCGGCATCGAACGCCATCACGATGTTCGGATGCGTGAGCCGCGCGATGGTCTCGACTTCGCGCTGGAAGCGCTGGAGGAATCGCTCGGAGCCGGAGGCTTCGCGCGACAGCACCTTCAAGGCGACGACGCGCTTCATGCGGCGATGGCGGGCTTTGAAGACGGTGCCCATGCCGCCGGAGCCAAGCCGGTCGAGGATTTCGTAATTGCCGACGCGAAGGTCGGCGGGTCGCTGCGCGAGCAGGGCATCGGCCTGGTAGCGGGTCAATTTGCCGGCGGCCACGAGCTCCTGGGCGGCGCCGGCGCCATCGTCCGCGGCCTGCTCGTCGCTCGCGGGCATCACGTCGGCCAGATCGATCAAGCCGCTTTCGGCCAGGCTCTGGGCGAACGCGGCGCGGCTTACCTTCGCAACCACGGACATTGGATGGCCTCCGCAATATATTCCGGCGATCAGCATTCGATGGCGGACCATACAAGGGCCGCGAAGATGCCAATTTCCGAGGCGAACTCGATCCTGGAACGCGGGCTGCCGACTCCGGGGATGTCGTCGGTCACCGTGGGCGGCGACAGGTCGAAATGCGACGGCGTTCCTACCAACATCGTCTTGGCCTGCCCCGCCGCGACGTTGGCCACTTCGCCGAGGCAATCGCGCACCATCGCATCCGGCGGACCGTCGATGGCCCCCGCCAGCACGCGCATCGCCAGGGCAGCGGCCGCGTCCGTGGGAAAGCAAAGCACGAAGCGCCCGACTCCGCCGGA
>DATNBQ010000098.1:0-17996 GCA_035571955.1 Urbifossiella sp.
TAAGACTATGGAGAGTCTGCACCGAATGGCGTTCACCGGCGACTTATCGAAGGAATGCGATGAGATCCAGGCGGAGAATGAGGAGTTGAAGAAGGAAATCAAGCGGCTCAAGGCGCGCCGAGATGGCGATTAGAACTCGACCATTCGAACCTCAATTAGTAGGCATTGCGCATGTCCATCGAGCTGCTCTACCACGATCCCAACGAACCCGGCGGTGTGTCGCGGTTTGATACGGCATTGCTTGCTATTGCTCGCAGTGGCAACTTGAGTCTCGCATGCCCATACATTGGCTTGACATATTTGCAGCGCATGATTTACCAGAGCGGCTCTTGGAGGTTGTTGACCGACTTGCAGGAGTGGATCCGTTCTCAGAGTCAGGTTCAACGAGATCGCATCCGTCATCTCCTGGGACAGAACCGAGATAAAATTCGAAACGTACCTGGTCTCCACGCAAAGGTCGCTCTCGGATCAAGCATGGCATTGCTCGGTTCAGCTAATTTTACAAACGAGGGTATCCGGCGTCGCACAGAAGTTGCGATACGCATTGAGAATGAACCACAGGTCGACGAATTAGCAAAGTGGTTTGAGTGTCTGTGGGACAGGGCCTATCAGCTAACCGATACCAGACTGAGACGAGTAGCTGCTTACGTCGCAAGATTGCGACCAGAACCTGTGTCGGATAATCCTAGCCCTGCCGAGATCGATTCGCCGATTTCTTCAAGTTACGCCAGCCTATCGCCGCTCGTTACCGCTCAGTTGCAAGGACAGATAACTGCTGCCGAAGAGGACTACTATGTTAATTATGGATATGGTGAGAATTGGCGTGAGTGGACTGACGCGCGAGATATCGGATTCGTCTCCGCGGGTGGTGGCCGTCGTTACTACTCTGGCCCCCTTGATCAGCTCTCTGTTGGCAATCGAATTTGGGTGTACGCACCCGGTCATGGCTACCTCGGTGTAGCGCGCGTATCTCGCGCGTCGCAGCCAGCGAATCAGTTCCGCGTCAAACATGGTGGAAGACAACAAGAGATCATGAATGTTGTATCAGCTTGCGAAGGCTACCATTATGACAACATTGACGACTTGGACATGTGCGAGTATTTCGTGGCGGTTGAATGGTTAGATAGAATCGAGGACATCGGAGAACGACTCTGTTACGGCTCGCAGTACTTTTCTTCTCGCTCGACCGTTTGCCAGCCGCGAGATCGGCGATGGCCTCGCACGTTACGGTGTCTACAAGAGAGATTCCCAAACTATAATCATTGATGATCCGGGAGATACACATGTTCAACCGTCGTCAAATGCTCGCTCGCACCGGGACCGGCCTGGGTATGCTCGGCCTGGCTGCCCTGCTCGATCACGAGGCGAAAGCCTCCACGAACCCGCTGGCGCCGAATGTCGCGCACTTCCCCGCCAGGGCCAAGCATGTCATCCACCTGTTCATGAACGGCGGACCGAGCCAGGTCGATACTTTCGACCCCAAGCCAGCGCTCGAGAAATACCACGGCCAGCAGCCCAAAGCCGCCGGCCTCAAGACCGAACGCCGCACCGGCGGACTCTTCAAGTCGCCGTTCAAGTTCCACAAATGCGGCAAGGCCGGCATCGAAGTCTCCGAAATCTTCCCCGAGATTGGCAAGCAGATCGACGACATCTGCGTCATCCGCTCCATGCACACGGACATCCCCAACCACGAGCCCGGCCTGTTGCTCATGACCTGCGGCAATACCCAGGCCATCCGCCCCAGCATGGGAAGCTGGCTGCAATACGGCCTCGGCACCGAGAACCAGAATCTCCCCGGCTTCGTCGTGCTCTGCCCCGGCAAACCGGTCGTCGGCCCCGCCCTCTGGAGCAACAGCTTCCTTCCCGGCGTTTATCAAGGTTGCCACATCCAGAACCTCGACCCGAAGCGCGTCATCGAGCACATCCAGAACCGCTACCTCGGCGCCGGCACGCAGCGCGAACAACTCGACCTGCTCAACGAACTCAACAAGTTGCACCTCGAAAAGCGGCACGGCGACGATCAACTCGACGCCCGCATCCAGTCGCTGGAAATGGCCTTCCGTATGCAGACGGAAGCGACCGAGGCGTTCGACGTATCGAAGGAGCCGGTGAAACTCCGCGACACATACGGCAAGGGTTACTTCGCCGATGCGTGCTTGGCCGCCCGGCGGCTCGTCGAACGCGGCGTTCGCATGGTTCAGGTCTTTTACGGCAGCGGCCAGCCGTGGGACGACCACTCGGACGTGGAAAAGGGCCACCGCAACAAGGCCAAGGATTCGGACAAGGCGATCGCGGCCCTGCTCAAGGATTTGAAAGCGAAGGGATTGCTCGACGAGACGCTGGTGCTGTGGGGCGGCGAGTTCGGCCGCACGCCGACCAGCGAGGGCGCCAACGGCCGGGACCATAATAATCACGGCTTCTGCGTCTGGCTCGCCGGCGGCGGCGTCAAGGGCGGCATGGCGTACGGCAAGAGCGACGAGTTCGGCTTCGCCGCCATGGAAAACAAGGTCCACGTCCACGACCTTCACGCGACGATCTTGCACCTCATGGGCATCGACCACGAGAAGCTGACCTATCGGTACAGCGGTCGCGACTTCCGCCTGACGGACGTTTACGGTACCGTGGTCAAAGAGATCATCAAGTAACCCCGCTATCGCTCGGGGATGCCGAAAATGAAGAAAGCCATCCTCTTCTTTTACGGCAGCCTCAAGCGCGGCTACTCGAACCACGGGCTTATTGCCGATCAAGAGTACCTCGGCGAGGCAGTGACGGAGCCCGGTTACCGCATCATCGAAATCGGCCAGTATGGAGGCATGATCCGCGACGAGAGCAGCACTCTCCGCGTCAAGGGCGAAGTGTGGACCGTCGATGCGAACTGCCTGGCGAAGCTAGATGAGTTCGAATCGGCGGAAGGGTTGTGGGTGCGGTTGCCCGTTGCGGTTCCAGAATGGACCGGCGTGCAATCGTACTGCTGGACCGGGGCCGTACCGGATGCGGTTCGTTCCAGCGATTCTTGGCCGTTCGATATGCGACAGGGCGATGTCACTGCGGGGATACCATGAATCGGCGTTCGTTGCTCCAAATCGGCGGGACGGGGCTCATCGGCGGCTTATCGCTGCCGCGGCTCCTGCACCTTCAAGCGCGGGCCGCCAGTCCCATGCCGGCGAAGGCCCAGGCCTGCATCTTCCTCTTCCTCGAAGGCGGGCCGTCGCACATCGACATGTTCGACCTTAAGCCGGACGCCGCCAAGGAAATCCGCGGGCCATACAGCCCCAAGCCGACCAGCATACCCGGCACCCAGATTTGCGAACATCTGCCGAAGATCGCGAAACTCGCCCACAAGTACACCATCCTCCGCAGCCATAGCCACAACGACAACGGCCACAACACCGGCTACCACTACGTCATGACCGGCTACAAGGCCGACTTCCCGGACGGCAACTCGAAGGCCCCGAACAACCATCACTTCCCGTCGCTCGGTTCGATCATCACGCGCGAACTGGGGTCGAAGTCGCCGGTGCCGCCGTACGTTAATATGCCGCATCTGATGTGGGCCGGCGGCCCCGGTTTCTACGGTTCGGAATACGCTCCGTTCGTCATTGACGCCGATCCATCGCAGCCGGATTTCGAAGTGCGCGATCTCAAGGCCGCCGACGGCATCGATGCCAAGCGCCAAGAGCGGCGGCGTAAACTGCTCGCCGAGACCGATGGCACGGCGGGTCGCGGCCGCCCCGAGACGATGGCCGCTTACTACCGTAAGGCTCACGACCTCGTGGCTTCCGCCGCGGCTCGCAAGGCCTTCGACATTTCGCAGGAGAAGCCGGCCCTCCGCGAAAAGTACGGCCACACATCGCTTGGGCAATGTGCCTTGCTCGCGCGGCGGCTCGTTGAAGGCGGCTGCCGTTTCGTCGGCGTCGATCACTCCGGCTGGGATCATCACTTCACCATCTTCCCGAGTCTCGAAAAAGACATGCTCCCGCACGTCGATTGCGCTTTCAGTGCCCTCATCGAAGACCTCGACGAGCGCGGGATGCTCGACAGCACGCTCGTCGTGCTCATGGGCGAGATGGGCCGGACGCCGCGGGTGAACAACGACGCCGGCCGCGATCACTGGTCGATGGCGCAAAGCGTGGTCTTCGCCGGCGGCGGGGTCAAGCCGGGGCAAGTGCTCGGCGCAACCGACAAGATGGCTGCCTACCCGACCACGGAACCCGTCAGCGTGCCGGATTTGGTGCACACGGTGCTTGGGCAAATGGGAATCGACACGTCCAAGGTTTATTACACTCCGCAAGGGCGGCCGGTGCCGATCGTCGACGGCGGCAAGACGATCAAGGATTTGGTTTGAGAGGAAGATTCACGACAAATACACGAAGGGCGCACAGAAAACGGCAAAGGCCGTCAGAGAATCGATCTCAGGTTTTCTCTGCGGTCTTTGTGTGAGCTTCGTGTCTTTGTGGTGAACTCTGAATCTATCCAATCTTGGCCAAGAGCGGTTCCAGGCAAGTTTCCCAGTGGTGATGGCGTTCGACGTAGTGGCGCGCGGCCTGGCCGAGTTCTCGTCGCCGCTCGGGGCTTGCGAACAACCCGATCAAGGCTTCGACCCATTCCTCGGGCGTTTCGGCCTTGAGCAGATGCTTACCGGGTTCGGTCTTTAGGGCCGCGAGAGCCGGCGGCGCAGCGACCACGGCCTTTCCCATGGCCATCGCTTCGAGCACCTTGTTCTGGATTCCGCGGGCCAGCCGCAACGGCACGACGACCACGGAGGCTTCGGCGACGAATGGCCGCACGTCCGGCGTCGAGCCGATCACCTGCACGCCGGGTATCTCGGTTAATCGCTGCACTTCCGGCGTCGGTTTGCGGCCGACGATGCGGAACTCGGCGTCGGGAACCTTGTCCCGCAACCGCGGCCACACGTCGCGGGCGAACCAGACGGCGCCGTCCACATTCGGCCAATAATCCATGGCGCCGACGAATACGCACGACGGGCTCGCGCTCGTCTTCGACTCGCGGCTAATCGAGAAATAATCCAGGTCGACGCCGTTGGCGGCGACGGTGGCCGCACCCGCGCCGGCGAACGCATCGAACACATCGGCTTCGGCCTGGCTCACCATCGCCACGGCGCGCGTCCAACGCGGCAACTCGCGTTCGAGCTTCCGCACCCGCACCGCCTCCAGCCGGTACAGCCAGCGCTTCGGGCCGCGAGCGTGATCCGCGAAGTCCGCCCACTTTTGGCTATCGACATCGACGAGATCGACGATCTTGGGTACGGCGGCGAGTTCGGGCATCTTCAAGTAAGGAGCCAGACTGGATGCCGAGATCAGAGCGGCGAGGAAGTGCGTTTCGCCGGTCCAGGCGCTGATCGTCTGGCGCATGCCGCGCTCGGCAAAGGCGCCTTCCGAGATGCTATACCCGCGAAGGACGCTCATTCCGGCGCGGAGCCAGCGGCCGCGACTCACCGGCACCACCGCAAAGCGTTCGCACAGCGCATTCAGTTCAATGCAAGTTTCGTCGGCGATCGGTTCGTCGGCGAGGCAAATGAGCCAGACGCGATGGCGTCGCGCCAGCTGGCGAAGGACGTGATAGTTGCGGATGCGGTCGCCTTTATCCGGCGGGAACGGCACGCGGTGCGTCAGGTAAAGCACTCGATTCGGCATTCATCAGATATTCTAGGCCGGCTGGAGTTGCGCAAGCGCATCGTGCTCGGCCGTCAGGTTCTTGTGGAAGACCTCGGCGAGTTTATCCCGGCTCGGCAAGAGGAAGACGCGGCGAATGGATGCCGGCTTCATGCCCATCGCCTTGAGCACGGTCGCCAGGCAGAGCCGCGCGTCGAGCAGCGGCCCCTGATGCTGCACGTAGTAAAGGTCGTGAACGACCTTGTAGCGGACGCTGGTGATGTCGCTATCGGCGGGCAGTTGAACTTGGGCCAGGCCGGTGATGCCGGGCTTGACGCGAAGGCGGTGCGAATAGCCGGGAACGAGTTGTTCGAGCCCCTTGGCCTTGATGACCTCGGGACGTTCCGGCCGTGGGCCGACCAGGCTCATGTGGCCTAAGAGCACGTTGAATAGTTGCGGCAGTTCGTCGATGTGGGTTCGCCGGAGCAAGCGGCCGATCGGCGTGATGCGGTCGTCGTACCGGCCGGCCCAGCGGATGCCCGAATGCCGTTCGCAGTCGTGATGCATGGTGCGGAGTTTGAGGATGCGGAAACTGCGGCCGCCGAGGCCGACCCGCGCTTGCCCGTAGAACGCCGGCCCGGAAGATGTCAGCTTCACGGCCAGCACGGCCAGGCCGATCAGCGGCAAGGCGAACGGCAGCATCAAGGCGGCGATCGCGTAATCGAGCAGCACCTTGATGGCGGCATACCAGCTCGGAACCAGCGGAAGGTCCACTTCCGCGCCCGGCATCAGGCGGTCCATCTCCGGCCACGGCGGACGGTTCTCCGTGCAGGCGGGCTTCGGAAGTTTCGGCATCATGCTCATGGTGAACGAATCCAGCTCCCTTCGCGGCGATCGAACGGGGATAGCCCGACAATGGAATGCTTATGGATGCAGTGCTTTCTGAACTTCGGGTAAGAAGTCGGTGAGGAATTCCTGGGTTGGGTCGGTGCTGGCCGGCGCGTTGTCGCGCTCGGCGGTCGTCAAGGCGCGAGTCACATAAAGCTTGTAAAGGCCTTTGGCGCCGAAGAAATCGGAACGCGGGTTGTCCGGTGCGAGCCAGTTGCCGTCGCTGCTCCACGCCCAGGCCACTACGAGGCTCGAGTCGCCATTCGGTTTGTCGAAGCGGGCCGTCCAGTAAGCGGCCTCGGGGCCGCCGGGAACTGCCACGGTTCTGCGAATTTCATGCCCGTGCATCTGATAACCGAGCCCCGCGTAACAAACGTCAGGCGTGTGCGCCGCGATCGGACCGACAGCGCCGCACAACATCAACACCGATACTTTGTTCCGCGTCGCGGCGTTCTCGTAAGTTCGCGACACGGAGTTCACCGCCTCGGCGATGCGGAGCAATTTCCGGTCGATCGGGCTTTCCTGGCTGGTCCACTTTCCAAAAGTCGGCGGAACATTGCTCAACCGGGCCGCCGTCGCTTCGAGATCTCCCGACCCCCAGCGGTTGGAGAGCGACCCTTCCACGATCGCCGCGGCGACCAGGACGGCAACCGCTCCAAAGATCAGCAGCGTTCGCATGAGGGCAACCTGGAAACCGCTCTCCCCGTTGGGTCGCGGCTAAGCGGGTAATTGCTTCACGTAGTTGTAACCGTAGGCGTAATAGGCGCTGCCGCCGCTCACGTTGTTCACCACGGCGCCGAGCAGCGGCACGTTCAAGTGCTGCAACTTCTCCGATGCCACCATCACCTTCGGCAACTGGCTGATGTCCTGCATGATCGAGAAGACCACGCCGTCCACGTGTTGGCCGATCAGCAAGGCGTCCGCGACCGGCAGCACCGGGCACGAATCGACGATGATGAAATCGAACTGGCCGCGGAGGCGGTTGAACAGCGATTCGAGCGGATGCCCCTGGGCCAACGCCGAGATTACCCGCGTGGAGCATTGACCGGCGGGGATCACCCACAAATTCGGCACCGCGGTCGGCTGCACCGCGTCGGATGCGTCAACTTCCTGACAGAGCACCTCGCTGACGCCCATCTGCAAGCCGAGATCGAACAGCTTGTGGATGGACGGATTCCGCAGGTCGCAATCGACGATGAGGGTGCGCATGCCGGCGGTGGCCATGCTGGTGCCGAGCTGGCTGGCCAGCGATGTCTTGCCTTCGCCTTGCGTCGCGCTCGTGACCATGACGACTTGCATCGATTGCGTCCGGGCGGTGTGCAGCAGCATGGTGCGGGTGGAATTGATCGACTCGTTGAGGACGAAGCGCCAGTTGGCGTTGCCGGCCGCGTCCGATGCCTTAAGGCTGGCCTTGTTGGGGAACGACGGCACGGTGCCGATCACGCGAAGGCCGAGATCCGTGACGACCTGGTCGACGCTGTCGATGCGCCGCGTCCGCCATTCGAGGAAGCCGATGAGGACCAGCACGGAGCCGAAACTCAATAAGGCCGCGACCACGGCAAGCACCATCTTCTGCTTGACGTTCAAGTTCATCTGCACGAAGGGCGGCTCGATGAGGTTGACGCGGGCATCCATCCTCTTTTCGATCTGGATTTGAGTGCGTTGGTTCTCGACGGAATTGAGTGCGGAGCGTATCGGTTCGAGTTCCTTCTGAAGAGCATTGGCGTTGAAATCGCCCTTCAAGGCCTGGGTCATGCCCTTCTGGAACTTGTCGCGGTAGTCGGTGCGGGTGGCGTACAAGTTGCGCGCCGCGTCCAGTTTGTCCTTGTCGTCGGCGATGCGATTCTTCAACTGCTGCTCGGTGATCTTGCCCATCATCTGGGCGACTTCCGGTTCGACGAGCTTCTTCGCCGCCGCGATCTGCTTGTCGAGCAAGTCGAGGTGGGTCTTGATTTCGGCAATGGTCGGCGGGTCCGGTTCGCCCTTCTTGATGTTCGCCACCTCGCGTTCGCGATTGAGGACGAATTCCTTGTGCATCTTGTCCTTGAGCAACGTGCCGACGCGCGGATCGCCATTCACTACGGAGGCCATCTCGAGCGGGTCGAGATCGTAGCGTTTGGCTGCGACTTTCTTTTGCAAAACGGTGATGCGCGATTCGAGTTCCTGAATCTCGCGCTGGGTGGCGTAAACGTCGGCATCGAGCTTGGCGAGTTCCTGCTGCATGCGGGCCTGCTTGGCCTGCGCGCCCTCGCCGCCGAGCGAGTTGTTCGCCTCGACCATCAGTTGAATCTGCCGTTCCTTGGCCAGTATGCTTCCCTTGAATTCATCGGAAAGCACATCCAATCTGCTCATCCGGTCGTCCCGTTTCCTCCGGTCCAATACCGTCGCATCGTCGATGTACTTCTTCACCAGCATGTCGAGGATGGCTTTCAGGTCATCGGGGTTGTCTCCGGTCAGCGTCACGGCCAGCATGGTCGGCGACGCTTCCTTCACCATGAGCCCTTCTTCCATGTAGCGAATCGGATCCTCGGAATTTCTAATTGTCTCGAGGCTGGCGATCGAGGGCTCCGCAATGGTGCGCGTGATCAGATCGCGGCTCTTCAAGATCACCAGCTGGCCGCGGCGGAAGCTGTCGAAATCTTCGGTGGACCGGACCAGCTCAGACGATTTCTGTTGGAGTTCGACGACCGTCTTGCCCTGGTGCTTGCCGGTGGGCATGAGCATCCAGACGGCGGCGGCGGCGGCCGTGGCAACGAGCCCGCCAACGAAGGTGGCGAGCACCCAGCGCCGCTTCAAGGCGTGCAGCAGCCCGGCGGGGCTCGGGCCGGCCTTGGCCTTGGAAGGCATCGGGCCGGAGGAGTAGCCGGGGTTGGGCCCGTATGGCTGCGGGGGCTGCGGCATCCCACCGGCCGGTGTGTGGAACGGCGAGATTGAGCCAGGCGGCGGATTATCGTTGCGGGGCATAAAAGGCGACTCCCGATTCCTAAATTCGGAACTCCGAACCCGGAACCCCAGCAATTGGGTGTTCCTTACCCATTCTGAGTTTCACGTTCCGAGTGTTAAGGACCGGGTAGCTCCCGTCGTTCGGCGTACGTTTGGCTCGTGATGCCACGACAGAGAAATCGTCTGCCGGAACACTGCATCCGCGATGCCGGAAACGCACACGACGCTTCGTTAACCCAGTCTGGAACGTCCGCGATTGGTTGAAGTTGTTAAATGGCAATACCTTCGGCAAAGTTCGGGCGTTTCCGCTCGGTGCCTCGCTGTCTGTCGCACGTGGGTTGCGGGCAGCCGGATGAATAAAAATCGTTCATTCCGGCTTACATTCGCTAACCCGGATTTACATTCCGCGCCGGCGACGGCGCAATCTACCCAATCAACCACAGAATAGGGAAGTCCACCCGTCAAGTCTTTTTTGCGGCTGGCGTAGCCGCGACCCAACGGGGAGCGCGGTAGCTTCACGCTCCCCGTTGGGTCGCGGCTACGCAAAGTCTCCTGTCGGGAAGGTGCGAAGTGCGGGTGATGCAGGAAAGGCCGGGGAGTTTTATTGCACTGGAAATCCGGAGAAGCCGATTAAACGGACTGAGACGGTGGTCCGGCATGCCGCACCCTTCCGTCATTTGGCCAACTTTCATGCAATTCCCAGGAGAGTGCGATGGTCCGCGAAGGCAAGATGCGGCAGCTCGCGGCCGGGCTGGTTCTCGCAATTGTGGCGCTGGCTGGAACCGGCTGCCACAGCCTGCCCTTGGGGCACAAATGCTGCAAACCGCCCAAATTCGATCCCTGTTGCCTCCCCGACACTCCCGTTCCCAAGGAACTGAATAAAGTCAGTCTCCCGCCGTACGTCATCGAAACCCCGGACATCATTCTGATCGAAGCGGTGCGACTGATCCCGCTGCCGCCTTATCGCGTCGAACCGATGGACCTGCTCTATGTCAGCGGCAAGGGGGTATTCGAAACCGATCCGATTAACGGCCTTTACCCGGTCGATCCGGACGGCACGATCAACCTCGGCCCGGCTTACGGCGGCCAGATTCGCGTGACCGATCTGACCACCGAAGAGATTCAACGCGTGGTTCAGAACAAGGTGCGGATGTTCGCCAAGGCCGCCGAGATGACCGTTTCCCTGGCGCAATCGCGCGGCGTGCAGCAGATCGGCGGCCAGCACATGGTCGGGCCGGACGGCACCGTGTCGCTCGGCAGTTATGGCAGCGTGTACGTGGCTGGCATGACCAAGGCCCAGGCCAAGGCCGCCATCGAAAGCTACCTCGCCAAGTATCTGTACCGGCCGGAAGTGACCGTGGACGTGTATGCCTTCAACAGCAAGTTCTACTACGTGATCACGGACTTCGCGGGGGCCGGGCAGCAAGTCGCGCGCTTGCCGCATACCGGCAACGAGACGGTGCTCGATGCGATCTCCAATGTCGGCGGGCTCTCGGCCGTGTCTAGCAAGAAGTTGTGGGTCGCCCGGCCGGCCCCCACCGATTGCGGCCACTGCCAGATTCTCCCGGTGGACTGGTGCGGCATCACCATGCGGGGCGAGGTGAAGACCAACTTCCAGCTCCTGCCGGGAGATCGCGTCTTCGTCATGAGCCAGCCGCTGACGACCTTCGATACCTTCTACGCTCGCATGTTGGCTCCGGTGCAACGCACCCTCGGCCTGGCGATCTACGGTGGTGCCGCTTACAACTCCATCCGCTTCGCGGCGACCCCGCTCAACCGGATCGGAAGCGGAACGGGCGGCACGACGGGCATCGGCGGGGTGACGCCGATTATCCCGATCGGCGGCCAGTAACGATCGCGACGGATATGCCCGGAGCGCGGCCATCGGCTCCGGGTTGAACTCCCTTCGGCGGCGGTGAGCCTACTTCAACGGCTCGCCGCCGCCGATCTTCTTTTCACAGCCCCAAGGTAGAGAAGAAAACGCGAGCCTGTAAGATGGGGGGTGCCCATCTTACCGGAGCCACACCCATGACCTGCCGCAACTCGGTGCTGTTCGCTTCCCTCGTGACGCTCGGGCTGGCCGCGGAACGAGCGTCGGCGCAACCGATCGCTCCGCCGCGCCGCCCCACCTTCTCCGGATACAGCAGTCTGTTCGTGCCGGCCGGTGGGGGAATGTTCGGCATGGGCCTCGGTTATGGACTGGGCGGGTACGGCATGGGCGGCTACGGCATGGGCGGCTACGGCATGGGCGGCATGGGCGGATATGGCCGCATGGGAATGGGAATGGGCGTCGGCAATATGATCCAGCAACAGAACATGATGCTTCAGCAGCAACTGAGCCTCACCAATCAGACCTTGAATAACTTGCAGCAGTTCGTCGCCACAGGCGTAAACCCGAACTACCCGGCGACCGGCCATGGCGCCGTGTTCAACAGCCTCGGCCACTGGTATCCGATGGCGAGCATGGGCGGCGGAGCCGGAACGAACCGCAGCGGACTCGTCGGCAGCATGATGAACAATAGTCGGATCGGTCAGCGGACGGCAGGCAACGGCTCGCCGGTGGGCATGGGCGCCCCCGGAGCGCCGGCCAGCAAGACGGCAGGCAGCGGCATCCCCGTTCCCGGGGGCCGCCGCTAGGCCTTTAACTTCGGAGCCGCGACCGTAAGGGAGCAGTTAAGGCAAACCCGCTCCCTTACGGTCGCGGCTCCGATGAACTTGGAACTACCATGAACTCGTGAAAGGAGTCTCGATCATGGCTTTCGTTACTCGGCTCAATCTGTACTCGTTCCCGGTGGTAGTCGCGATCACCGCACTGGCGACTTCGGGTTTCGTCTCGGCGGCGGATCAAGCCGCGGTGGCTGGTCCGGCGGCAATCGTCGGCGCGGCCCCGGGCGGCGCGGGCTGCGCCACTTGCAATAACGCCGGCGCCGCCGACTGCGCGACGTGCGGCAAGAGCCATCGCTCTATCTTCCACCACACCAAAACCTGCAAACCCTACCAGACGCAACTTTGCCCTGGCGCCTGCTTCGGTTACTTCCAAACGCAATGGCACCGCTGGGAGAACGTCTGCCCGATCCCGTATCAGGGTGTCGGGCTCAACGATGCCCCGGTCCGGCCGGCGCGCCCGTCGACTACGTTGCCAATCCCCAAGAGCGGCAGCGACCTGCCGGTTCCCAAGGCCCTGCCGAAGATCCCTTCGCTTCCCGGTAAGTGACTTTCTTGGCGAGCGCGGGCATAAGCCCCCTGATTCTCAAGCCTGGAAGAATCAGGGGGCTTACGCCCCCCGCTCGCCTCTCAGCTACGTTCGTTTGGCATGGACGTGGCAAATTCCCCCGGCTATAGGCCCCAGGTAATTGGCGCAGTCGGGGAGGTAGGCCCATGGCGGATGACGCTTCCGAACTCATCGTGGAGACGCAGAACCTCACCAAGATTTATCAGAACCGCCAGATCGCGCTCAACGACGTGAGCTTGTCGATCGAACCGGGCAGCGTCCTCGGGTTGCTCGGCCCCAACGGCGCCGGCAAGACGACCTTTCTGCGGCTCATCCTGGGCTTACACCGGCCGACTGCCGGCTGGGCCAAGGTCTTCAGCCGCAATATGACGCCCAACTCCGCGGAACTGCGCCGCCGCATCGGTTACATCCCGACGAATCCGCAGTTTCCCCGCGGCATGACGCCGATCACGTATCTCGATTACATCGCGCGGTTATTCGGGCTGACGGCCAACGCCCGTAAGCCGCGACTGGCCACGCTCATCCGCGCCGTCGATCTGTTGCCGCATTCCGGCGACTCGATCGTTCACTTCACGCCCGGCATGACGGCCCGCCTCGCCGTCGCCGCCAGCCTCATTAACGAACCGGATTTGCTCATCTGGGACGAGCCGACGCACGGCCTGGACATCGAAGCCCGGCGATCGATGCTCGAATTGATCAAGACGCTCGCTGCCGAGAAAACGCTGATCCTTTCCAGCCACAATCTCACGGACGTGGACGAAGTGTGCAACCACGCCGCCGTGCTCAACAAGGGGCAGATGATTTTCAGCGGCACGTTGCAGGATTTGAAGGGCCGCATCAAGAAGAACCATTACGAACTCGATCTCGACGGCGAGCAGAAGGCGATCACCAAATCGGTGGCGGCCCTGCGGAACCTCGCCGAGTTCAAGCAGGTGTTGCTGCGGCAGCGGCGCCTGGAAATCAAGCTCGGCGATGAGGTTCCCAACTCGGCCCTTCTCGGCCAACTCTTCCAGGTGCTCAACGAGAACAAGGTGACGCTGATCTCGATGCGCAGCGTCGGCATGCAAACCGAGCAGGCGTATTTGGACCTGGTGGAGCGCGAGGAGAGCCGCGGTTTCGCGCGCTTGTACAAAGACGCGGAAGCCGCCTGATGTTTAGCCGCGAGGCGCAGTCGAGCGCGACGGTTTAACGAGGTCAATCATGGATGCCCAACCGGCCGTGGTGACGGTGAAGTTCAACAAGTTCCTGCCGTACTGGGCCGTACTGCAAACGGACCTACGGCAGACGCTGCGCGGCTGGGTGTTCCGCCTGTGGGTGTTCGTGGCGGTGTTGGCGGCCGGCGGCATCCTGCTTTACCGCGTCGGCGTTTACAAGGAAGCCGGCATCATTCAATCGGCGGCGGCGCAGTGCGGCGACCTCTTCCGACTGCTCGTCCTCGGTTCGCTCGCCCTGGTTGTGGTGCTGGCCGTCTCGGCCGTCGGCGCCGAACGCGGCACTGTTGCCGATTCCGTACTCAGCCGCGGCATCAGCCGGCACCAGTACTTCTTCGCCAAATGGCACGCCCGCCTCGCTGTCGTCGTTTCCACGTTCGCGATCCTGGCGATCGGCATCCTCACGGCCACGTACTTCCTGTTCAAGACGGACGCCGCCTCGGACCTCTCGATTCTCGGCGGAATCATGGCGATCCTGACCGTGTGCATGGTGCTGGCGGCGATCGTCTCGTGGGGCGTCACCATCGGGGCACTGGCCAACGGTACAGTGCTTGGGATCACGGTGTTCTGGCTCGTCCTTTACGGCGCGGGCTTTTTGCTGACGCTTTTGCCCGAATCGTATCCGTCGCCGGACCGCGAGTTGAGCCGCCTGAAGTTCGTGCTGATGGGGCAATACAACCCGGGTTCGCTCTGGGACTTGATGGCGGGTTCGGCCGTGGCGAGCGCGGCGGCCGCCATCGTCGGCGTCCTCGGCTTCAACAAACGCGATGTCTGATCGATTAGCCGCGAGTGAAGACGAGCGCGTATTGAACGGCAAACGGCGTGTCTGCCATCGGCACTGAGATAGAATGACGCCGGAGGGTACGCCATGAGCGAGCGAGCCGAGTTGCACGATTTGCGGGAACGGATTGCCAGGTTGCCGGTCGCCGAGCAACTCCTACTTGCCGACGAGATTCAACGGAAACATGCGAACGAGAGTAACATCGCGCGAGCCAGTTATTTTAATGCATTGCGTGCCGACGTGGAGCTGGTCCGAGGTGAGGAGGCATCCGCCAACGAGATTGAGCATGCTGCGAGGTGAAATCTATTCAGTGGATTTGGGAAAAGGCACCGGCCGCGAGGGAAGCGGCAAACATTTCGCCGTTGTGGTCTCCGACGATCTTTCGAACTCCTTGCAGTGGATGTTTGTTATCGTGCCGGGAATAGATGCCGCTCAATCGCCGCGACTGAGATCGGGCGTTCTTGTCCCCGCTTCGGAGTCTGGCGTTTCCGTCGACATCCGGTTCTTCCCGATCCAGATTCGATCCGTGGATTTTGGCAGGTTCTCCGCCCGGCCGCTCGGTGTCGTTCCGCCATCGCGAATGATCGATTTGAATACTGCCTTGAAGAATCAACTGGATCTCTGGTGATAGAATGGCAGGAGTCGCGGAGCCCCGCCATGCCGGACTCGAAGTTCGATCCGAAATATCGCGGCGCGTATGGCGGCCGGCCGCTTTTTCCCGGCGACCTCCGCGACCTCGATCGCGTAATGCGCGACTCCCCCTGGGACGCGGAGCGCATCGAGGAAGTGTTCGCCGCGCTCTACGACAAGGCGACGGGGCTCACCGAGGAGTACCAGCAACTTCGCAAGGAACTGGCGGCGCTCGAGAACGTGCCGGGCAAGCCCAAGGCCGCCGCGATGCGCAAGATCGTGCGCCGCGGCCGCGAACTCGGCGACCTCATCGGCAACTTCGAATCGCTCGACCGCCGCGTCTACCTTTGCCATTTGCAAATGGCCGCCGAGGTTAACCCCGAGTGGCGCCGCGAACTGTTCGACCGCTACCGCTTCACCCTCGAATTGCAATTGTTCCATACCAAGGCCGACGAATTCGCCGAGAAGGCGGACCTGTTTACCCGCGACATGCAGGAGAACGACGACCCCGAGTCCGAAACGATCGACCAGTTCCTCGACCTGATGCATAAGTCGTGGAAAGCCCTCAAGAGCATTTCGAAGGACTCGCGGCTCGTCGAGGTGCCGCGCTGGCATCCCGGCAACGAAACCAAGCGGCTCGAAGACTTGCTCCTGACGGAGAAACTGGTGCCGGAACCGCCCGAGGAGTTCGGCGGCAAATTGAACTGGGCCGAACGGCTCGTCCATCAATTGCGTAGCGTGCGGCACCAATGCGCGACGCTGCACGAAGTCAACGTCGTGGGTATCGTGGCCTTGCAGGAGAAGGTTGCGGCGGCCTGGCAGAAAGCGCATGCGCCGGTCGAAGCCGTGCTCGAAGCGGAAGTTCTGGAAGCGGAAGTCATCCATACGGGCGAGGTGCTGCAAGGTGAAGTGATTGCGCCGGAGGTTACGCCACCGCCCCTGGTGTTCATGCAACCGGCGGCTCCAGTGGCCGCGGCGCCCATCTCACCGCCGCTACCGCCACATCCTCCGCCCGTGATGCCGCCCCCTCTTTCTCCGCCCGCGATGCCGCTCCCTCCAGCGCCGGCAGCCGAGATTCCGCGCCCGCCGACCGATGCCGAGATGTTCTCGCTCGATCTGGCGGACTACAATCCTTCGCCGGCGGCAGCCGCAGCAATCGCGACGGAATCCATATTAAACGGAACGATCGTGAAGCCGGCCAAGAACGGACGCCCGCAGTTGAAGATCACCTACGTGCGCCCCGGCGAACCATCGCCATTGGGGAAGCAGTAATCCTCCGGTCGCTGACCCTCCCGGCTCGCCTTCACCACACCCGGCTAATCAGGCATTTCAAGTAACCGGATTCGCGGCACGAGATGGCCACGGGGTGGTCCGGGGATGGGCCGCGCCGCTCCAGGATTTGCAGATCGCGCCGCGCTTCCACCGCCACCTGCGCGATGACATCCTCCAAGTCCGCCATCGCAATCAGCCCCGTGCAGCAGCACGAGACCAGCACGCCATCGCGATCGAGCAGTTTCATGGCCAGTTGATGCAGCCGGCGATACCCTTTCATGGCTTCGGGAAGGGCGGCGCGATTGCGGGCGAACTTCGGCGGATCGAGCACGAGCAGATCGAACTTGCGGCCGGCCGCGGCCAGGTCGGCCAGCTTGCGGAACACATCCGCGCTTTCGAAGGTGATGTTGTTCAACCCATTGGCGACGGCGTTTTGTCGGGCCAATTCCAGGGCCGCTTCCGATGCGTCGAGGCCGAGCACTTCACTGGCCCCCGCTTTCGCGGCATAAATGCCGAACCCGCCGGTATAGCAGAAGGCATCGAGCACGCGCTTGCCGGGGCTGAGCCGGGCGACCGCGGCGCGGTTGTCGCGCTGATCGAGGTAATAGCCGGTCTTCTGGCCCTCGGCGAGATTGACGAGGAAGCGCAGCCCGTGTTCTTCGATGGTGAGCCCCGGCGGCGGCGGTTCGCCCCACAGCGGCCCATCGTGGAGTTCGATCCCTTCGAGCTTGCCGATTCCCTTTTCGGTGCGGAGATAGATGCCGCGCGGGGCGAGTAGCTCGCGGAGGACGGCGGCAATCGTGTCGCGATGCCGCGCCAACCCGAGCGCCGTGAACTGCACTGCCAGCCAGTCGCCGTAGCGATCGACGACCATGCCGGAAAGGAAATCGGCTTCGCTGAAAACAATTCGGTAGCCGCGATCGGGGCCGGCCAGGTTCAGAACGTGATGGCGTAGTTCGATGGCCCGGCCGATCCGTTCCTGGAAGAACGCGGCATCGAGGGCGACGCCGGGTTCCCAGGAATAGAGCCGCACGTGGATTTTCGACTGGCTGTTGAAGAGGCCGCGGGCGACGAAGTTGTTGCCGCTCGAATAGAGATCGACCTCGTCGCCGTCGCTGGGTTCGCCTTCGATGCGGTCGATGGCCCCGGCGAACACCCACGGATGGCGGGCGAAGAACGGCAGCGCCCGCTTGGGCTTCAAGATGACCTTGGGAGTGGACATGGGTTCACACACCCGCCTGGACGCGACCCATGTAGGCCAAGGCCCGATCCACGTCGGAAGTTTGCGAACGGCTTTCCAGCATGGCCCGCACGCGGAGCAGCAGTTCCGTCTTGTTGATCGGCTTGGTGATAAAGTCGTCCGTGCCGGCAGCGATCGCTTGCTCGACGTCCGTCGGCTGGTCGAGCGCGGTGATCATAAGGATGCC
>DATNBQ010000099.1:0-14068 GCA_035571955.1 Urbifossiella sp.
ATTAGCCGCGACCCGAAGGGGAACGCTCACGGCGTCCACTCCATGGCCAAAACCGCTTTGCCGCTCGCGGTGGCGAATGCCGACACCGCGACCTTCGATTGCTCGTTCGGCCGCGGCTGCGATGGGCTCTGTTGCCGGAACGGGCGGCCGAGCGTGAGCCCGGAGGAAGCCGCCCGCATCCGAGATCACCTGGCGAAGTTCTTGCCCCACCTTCGCCCGGACGCTCGCAAGCTGATCGAGGCTGAGGGGTTCGTGAGCCGGCGTTTGAAACTCGGCCGGCCGATGATCCGCGTCTCCGATAGCTGGTGCGTCTTCTTCAACAAGGGGTGCGTGCTGCACAAAGTGGGGGCGGAGGAGGGCGACTGCTTCCAGTACAAGCCGGTGCAGTGCGCCTTGTTTCCCCTGGAAATGGACGCGCGGGACGGCGAATGGTACATTCGCCAGTGGGAATATCGCGACGAGGACTGGGACTTGTTTTGTTTGAACCCGAAGAACAGTGGGCGGCCGGTGGCGGAATCGCTGGCCGGCGAGATTGCCCTGGCCGCGACCGGCGCCGGCGATGAGGCCTTCTTGCCTACGAGTCGAAAGTAGAAGGCACAGGCAGGAATGCCTGGCCACAATGAGGGCTGATTTCTGGTGGCACAGGCAGGAATGGCTGGGCCGGGTTACGCCAAACGAGCAACAAATGCGTACCACCCAAGGCGATGGCAAGCGACACTCTCAACAAGAAAACCACCATCGCCCCCTTGACAGCGCAGCGCTTCGCTTGAATGATTTTCGATAACCCCTGGCATGCGTTCGCGGTGCGCCGGCGCGCGGAGCCCCGGCCTCCACTCACCGGTTCCGACCTTAGAGGTGCAGGCATGGCTTCGCAACCCCCTCGCCGCCGCCGGCTCGAAGTCGAAGACATCGGCGACATCGCCGTCGTCAACTTCGTCGATAAAAAAATCCTCGACGAACAGAACATCCAGATGATCGGCGACGATCTGTTCCGGCTCGTCGACGAGCTCGGCCGCCGCAAAATCCTCCTCAACTTCCAGAACGTCGAATTCATGTCGAGCGCCGCCCTCGGCAAACTCATCGCCCTCCACCGCAAACTGCAAGGCGTTCAAGGCAAGCTCGTCCTTTGCAAGATCGCCAAGGACATCCTCGACGTCTTCAAGATCACCAAGCTCGACAAGATCCTCACCATCGTGGCGGACGAGCAGACCGGGCTTCAATCGTTCTGATCGTTCGCCGGCTTCCGCGGCCTCCTTCCATGTGCGTCCACCACGTCAGCGCCGATCTCACGATCCCCAGCGATCTGGGCGAAGCGCGCCTTCTGGAGACGCGGATCGTCGATGCCCTCGGCGCCAATTCCTACAGCGAGCACGACATCTTCGCCATTCGCCTGGCTATTGAAGAGGCGCTCGTCAACGCGATCAAGCACGGCAACCAATTCGACCCGGACAAATCCGTCGCCGTCACATTCGCCGTCACCTGCGAGCGGTTCGAGATCAAGATCGTGGACGAGGGGCCGGGCTTCAACCCGGAGGACGTTCCCGACCCGACGGCGATCGAGAACATCGAGCGGGCCTGCGGTCGGGGCTTACTGCTCATCCGTGGCTTCATGAGCGAAGTACAGTACCACGGCCGCGGCAACGTCGTGACCATGTGCAAGCTGCGCACCGCTAACGGCGAAGCGTAATCGAGTCGGCGGCACACTGCCCAATCGTCTTGCAGGGTCGCCATTGCGCGGGATAGAATTCTCATCTGATTCTTATTCGTTTCCCGAATTCAGAGTCCAAGCGCGCGGCACTCGGTCGTCTGGCCGGCCGCTTTGGCTTCAAGAGCTTCGCGACGGGCGAAATGCTCCTCCCCGAGGAGGCGCTGGCATTCCTTGCGGTCGAGGGCATTGGATTCATCGTTCAGGGGCCCGCCACCTATCAGCAAAATGCTTCGGCGATTCGAGGTGCCCTTACGGCTTAACGACGGGACACCCGTTCCCGACGCTGCGGTCGCCGACACGCTGCTGGAATTGGAGCAAAAGTTTGGGGCCGTTTCGTGCGAGACCAATCGATACGCGGACAGTGGCGGAACGCGGGCCAATGCTATCGGGATGATCTGATCCGCGTTTTTGTGGACGTCGCGGACGAACCGGATAGCCGGCACTTTTTCGTCGAGTTCAAGGACAAGCTCAAGACTCGCTTCCAACAAACCGACATCTGGCTGACGACAGTTCTAATCGAAGCACTGTAATTGCGCCGCATGCGGCAATCGTTGGTTTCAGAGCCGCGACCGCAAGGGAGCGGTGCGATCCTTTCTAGATCCACCGCTCCCTTACGGTCGCGCCTCTGCTTGCTCCATTCGGATTGTCGCGACGCCTGGTGAACTTCTGCAGCGACGGGCAGTCCCGCGGGATCGCGCCGCGGTTGCCGCCTGCGGAGAAGGTGACCTCGGCGACGTAGATGTCGCCGTGCGAATCGATGGAGATGTCGTGCGGGGCGAAGAAGTCTCCGGGCGTGCCGGGGTTGTCACCGCCGCCCCACCAGTCTAGGATTGTACCGCGCTTGTCGCGAATGGTGACGCGGCCGCCCACGGCATTCGCCGGCGCCGCCACGCCCGGCCACATTCCCGCTCGGTAGCCCAACTCCGCCACATAAAACCGGTCCTTCACGATCGCCAGCTGGCAGGGCCGCGCCACATCCGGCCATTCCCGGAGACACTCGCCCTCCGGCGAGAAGAGTTGAATCCGGCTATTCTCGCGGTCGGCAACATAGACGATGCCGGCGGCGTCGATGGCGATGCCGTGCGGGATGTGGAACTGGCCGGGGCCGCTGCCCGGTTCACCCCAGGAGTGCAACAAGCGGCCATCGGAAGTGAAGCGGTGGATGCGGGCGTTGCCGTAACCATCGCTGATGTAGAGATCGCCATTGGCGGCGACGGCCGCATTGGTGGGGTAATGGAACGGCCCGGCGGCGTTGCGGATGGTGCGGAAATCGAGGCTGGCAGCGCCGGTCGGCGACGGTTGCCCCGGCGTACCGAGAGTGAGCAGCAAGCGGCCGTCCGGCGAAAACTTCTTCACAGCGTGGCCCATGTCATCCGTCAGGAAAATACTGTCGTCCGCTGCGATGGTGATGCCGTGCGGGCGGGTGAACTGACCTTCGCCCCACGAACTGAGGACGTTGCCGTCGCGGTCGAAAACAATCACGGGATGGCTGCCGCGATTGAAGACGTGGACGCGATCGCGCGAATCGACCGCCACGGCCGTCGCTTCCGACCAGGACCAACCGCCCGGCGGCTTGGCCCAGCGGTTGTCGGCACTGTAGTGGAGGGGAGGGGGCATTTTTGGCTACAAGCCGACCCGCGGCCGCGGGTGGGCGCTATTGGCGCGGTTCCACTTTCCAGAGGAGCGGCGTGGTGCGGGCAACGGCTCGCATCGCGTCCACGGCCTCCTTGGCTTCATCCGGCAGAAGCGGCATTACGCCGCGGACGGTTTCCAAAGCGCGCTCGAGCCGCGGCCGAGGGCGGGCGAACTTCACCTTCGGCGCCTGTAAGCCGGTGAGCGTTATCGTCACGCCGTTCGGGCCCATGTTTTCCGCGAGCGATTTCTTGAACCCAGGCAACTGGCTCGACACCACGAAGGCGATCATCTCCAGCGTCGCGGCGGTCTGGTCGTCGGGGTTTTTGGTCTCGGTCTTCTTATCCCGCGATATCTTGCGAAGCGTCGCGGCGATCTCCTTCTCGTCGGAATTGGCAAGGGCATCGCGAAAGAGCTCGGCAGAGCGCCGGTTGAGTGCAACGCGGTAGCCGCCCTTAACCGAGGCGATCGCGACGGGGGGCAGCGGCACATGGGGCAGCGGCGCGATTGGGAGGACTGCCGCCTGCACCGGTTGCGCAGGCGATTGCACCGATAAAGGAAGCGCATTCGCCATCATTCCGATTGTCAGAAGAACGAGAATCGCCTGCATGGCAACCTCCCCGACTGAAGATTCGTCGAATCCCGACGCACGTCCTGTAAACCAATCGTTACAGTTTAATCCCGAATTCGCACTTCTGGGAATTGTATGCTAAGTTTTGCCTTTTATGCGGTTTACTCGGGTTCGGGAGATGATTACAACAGTAACTGGAGCGATTATTGCAACAGGTGAGCGGGATTGACCGCCGGAAACGGTCGCATCCTTCCTGCCGGTGTTGCACCCCCTTACTCGCACCGTGAGTCGTAAACATGAGTCGCCTTCGGATCGCCGCCGCGGCAGTCGCCGTGGCGATGTTGGCTGGAAGCCAGCGCGCTTCAGCCGAATCGGTGAGTCTTCAGTTCGAGAAGTCAGTGAACGGCGGAGTGAACTTGAGCGGCGTCCCCGGTGGGGCGATCGTTCAGCCCGGGCCGTTCTACTGGCAAGACAGCGGCCTGCCGCCGAACACGAACTTCCCCCCGCCAACCTCCACGTTCTGCATCGAAGTGAGCGGGCCGCTGCCGGCCATCGGCTCGTCGGCCATCTTCGGCGTCGAATCGCTGGCCGCCGACCTCGGCACGGCCAAAGCGAATGCCATCACCGAGCTCTATGGCCGCTTCTTCAACACGGCCTGGGAAAATAGTTCCTTCACCGGTTCCGCGACCTCGATCGCGTTCCAACTCGCACTGTGGGAACTGGCCATTGATGGCAAAGCAAGCGCCGGGAACACCAACGATCTCTCCAACGGTTCGTTCACGGCCAGCACGGCGATCGGCCCCGTGCAAGCGCAGGCCCAATCGATGTTGAACTCGCTGACCGGCGATACGTCGTCGTTCAACACGCGCTTCCCGAATCAGCAGCTGGCGGCCCTGATCGCTCCGGATCCGAACGACCCGAAACCGCAGGACTTCCAGAATCAGGTGACGCTGATTCCGAAGGCGGCGGTTCCGGCGCCTCCGGGCGTAGTGCTGGCGGGCATCGGCTTCCTCGGCCTGATCGGCCGCGGCCGTTGGCTCCGCCGCAAGCAGGGTTAATCCAAAAAAAGCTCGGCTCCGCCTCGCGGCTCACCACAAAGGGTTAGCCGCGAGGCGGAGCCGAGCGCTTTCGTTTCCAGTCACGATTGCTTGCGCTGTTCCGCCAGGGATCGCATCAACTGCGTCGAGCGCTTGATCGGATCCGTATCGGCGGCGGCCACCTCGCGGCCATTCTCGCCGCGCACGACTTTTAAGCCATTGGCCTTCAACAACCCGCGCGTCAATTCGCCGCAAGTCGCGAACCGGTCCTGGGGCACCGGCGACATCGCCTTCAGGAGCAAAGGCTGCTCGGCGGGCAGCAACCCGCCCATATCCGCCAGCGGCCGAACATACGACTTCGGCATTTCACCCGTCGGCGGCGCCGGGAACGGGAACTGGCCCGTCCGCAGCACGCAATACGTCACGGCCAAGCTGAACTGATCCGAGCTATCCGTGAGGTAGCCCTGGAACACTTCGGGCGGGGAGTATTCGCGGGTGCCGTGGCGCGGGCACGGGGTGGTCGTGCCGTGCGTCGGCGTCGCCAGGCCGTAATCGGTCAGCTTGGCCACATCGCCGAAGAGGAGGATGTTGTTCGGCTTCACGTCGCCGTGCTGGAAGCCGACCTTGCGCGAGTCGCGCGTGTGCCGGCGAGCGTTGAGGAAATCGAGAGCCTCGCCCACTTGCCACAGGTAATAGCAAAGTTCCGCGGCCGGGATGTGCTGGCCCAGGTCGTTGTGGTGCAAAAGCATCAGGTCGAGGAGAGTGGCGTCGGCGACTTCCATATCGATGACGATGTAGCCGGGCACGCTCCAGACGCCGTGAGTCTGTACAAGATAGGGGTGGTCGAGCGATTGAAACGATTGGATGGAGCGCAGTTCGCGGGCGGTGGTCGCCGTGTTGGAACTGGGCATGAATTTGAGTGCAACGGGGCCATTCGGGGAATCCGATTCCCAAACTTCGGCAAAGCCGCCGCGGCCGCGGACGCGCCGCAAGCAGTAGCCGGGGGCGGGTTCGGCCCCAGCTTGCACCACAAAGGAACCGGGCGTCGTTGAACGGATTTTCGGGAAAAAGGTCAACACCAGCTCCCCCCCAGGCATTCAGGCAACATCAAATGGGGTCGGTTTTGGGGTGGCACGATAATTCCGAAAGAACCCTAGCACACGATTGAAATGAAAAAGCGAAGTGTGGGGAGTTTAAACCCCGGCATTATCGTGGCGAGCTCAGAACGAACGCTGGGAAACCGTTGAGAACGACCATGAAATCGGCCGGCCGTCGCGGTATGGCATTACGCCGTGGAACTGCATTTTCAATCTCGCGAAAACCAGCGGCAGAAAGTGCCGATCCCCTTCCCAGAGCGGCAACGTGAGCACGCGTTCCACGTCCACCCACTCAAGCGTCCCTTCCGGATTGGCTTCGATGGGAACGCCGCTGAACGTGTCGATGCGGAAGATGAAGCCGAACCAGTCCTCGCCGTGCTTGCCGAAGCCGGGCCACGATACGGTGCCGGCAAGGTGCAGTTCAACGCATTCGATGCCGGCTTCCTCGCGAATCTCGCGACGCATCGCGGCGACGATATCTTCGCCGGGCTCGACCTTTCCGCCGAGGCCGTTGTACTTGCCGAAGTGCGCGTCGTCCGCTCGAGCATTGCGATGGATCATTAGCACCCGCGCGCCGTCGGGCGAAAAGACGTATCCCAACGTGGCGAGGATCGGCGTGAACGGCATGGGCCAATTCTAGCGAAGGCCGCATCCCTGGTGGCACAGGCATTCTTGCCTGTGCCGATGACCTGCACAGGCAGGAATGCCTGTGCAGCCAACAACGCCGCGATCGTTCCTTGAGCTTCGCTGGCCGTTCGTTTATCCTCACTCCGTTCACTACTCTCCGAGGAACCAACATGCCGCGCACTGTTGCGATCGCTCTACTCTTGGCCAACTTCGCCCCGCTCTCCGCCGCCGAACCGATTCGCGTCGGCATCATCGGCCTCGACAATTATCAAGCCGTCGCCTTCACGCAACTCTTCCACGATCCGAAAGCGACAGGCGATCTCGCGGGGCTCAAGGTCGTCGCCGCGTTCCCGGCCGGCAGCCCGGACATCGCCGATAGCGTCCGCGATGTGCCGCGCTGGGAAAAGGACATCCAGACTTTCGGCGTCGCAATCGCCAAAAGCCCGGAAGAAGTCTTGAAGCAGGTCGATGCCGTCATGGTGATGAGCGTGGATGGCCGGGCGCATCTCGAGCAGTTGAAGGCCGTCTTCAAGGCGGGCAAGCCGGTGTACGTCGGTCGGCCGCTGGCGGCTTCGCTTACCGATGTCGTCGAAATCTTCCGCCTCGCCAAGGAAAGCAAGACACCCATCTTCTCCTGCTCGCAACATCGCTTCAGCCCCGGCTTCACAGGCATGCGGAACCATCCCGAAGTGGGCAACGTACTCGGCGCCGACGTCTACGGCGGCTGCCCCCGCGAACCGCATCACCCGGACCTGGTGTGGCACGGCGTCCACGGCATCGAGACGCTTTACACCATCATGGGGCCGGGCTGCGTTTCCGTAAGCCGCGCCGCCACGGACAGCGCCGACGTGGTGACCGGGGTGTGGAAAGATGGACGCGTCGGAACCTTTCGAGGCATCCGCAAGGGTGCCCTCAAGTACAGTGCCACGGTGTTCGGCAGCAAGGGCGTATCGACGGCCGGCATCTATGGGCATGGCGTTCCCGTGAAGGGCATCGTTCCCACCAACGATCGCTACATGGGTTACGAGGGGACGGCGCGCGAGATCGCCAAGTTCTTCAAGACGCGCACTCCGCCCGTGAGAGCCGAGGAAACGACGGAGATGTTCGCGTTCATGGCGGCGGCGGAGGAAAGCAAGCGGCAGAACGGCGCCGTGGTGAAGTTGGAAGACGTGCTGGCCAAAGCGCGCAAGAAATAGCTACGGGCCGCTCGAAAAGCGGTCGCGGGCATCCGGGCCCAAGAGAAGTATCAGCGCCCAGAGCCCGCAGATGCCGCCCGGCACGCAACAGCAGTTGCCGACGTTCAGGAAGGACAGGACGCTGCCGATGCGGGCCAGCCACAGCCACCTTCGCAAGAGCATGCCGAGCCCGGCAACAAAGGATGCCGCCGCGCAGAACGCGCCCCAGCCCGCCATGCCCGCATAAGCCTGCCAACTCATGGCCGGGGCGTTGCCTCCTTGCGGGTTCTGCCCGACGAGCTGCTTCATGATCTGCTCGGCATCCGCCTTCTTCTGCATTTCGAACTGCACCGGATTACGAGCGATGGCGACAAGGATGTATGCGTTCATCGCGATGCTGACCAGGCCGACGAGCATCAGGCCGATGGCGGGAATCCCCAGGATGGCGCCGCCCGATTTGCGGCCCGTTCGTTCCGGCGGGGGCGACGAGAGCAACACCGGATCGGTCAAGAACTCGCCTTCGCGGCGCGGCGCCGTGAATGTCGCCCGGCATTCCGGGCACTCGACCGTCGTGCCGAGCCAGTCGGTCGGAACGCGAAGGGCATGTTGGCACGCGGGGCAAGTGATCACTTCGGTGTCGGGCATGCCGCCGCTCCTTAACCTTCACTTCCCGTCATCGCCGTGATATTGATTGGGATCGACGATGGCAGCAGAAGCAGGAACGGCGTGACCGGTCGATAGCTGCCGCTGATGGTAACCGCGACGGGCTGGGCGAAGGAGGCGCTGTTCCACGGCGTGTTGTTGGGGTCGGCCGCATTGGAAGGGTAGACCGTTCGCGTGTAGCCGACGATGTTCTTCTGCACGCCGCCCATGCGGGCATCGATATAAGCCTGGATGTCCGCCTTGGCGAGCGCGTCGTTTCCGACGTTCACCGAGGCATAGCGGGAGGCGTCGCGGGCCGCGTTGTTGGCGACGTGCAGCACCATCAGGTAGCGACAGAACTCGAAGACGCCGAAGAGGAGCATGAAGAAGACGCCGAGAACGCAGGCGGCCTCGACGGCGGCCGCCCCACGGCGACGCGTTGGGTGTGCTGTTGCAGGTTTCATGAAGCGCTCGCGAACGTCCGCCATGCCTGGGGTGGCACAGGCATTCTTGCCTGCGCCGCCAGAAATCACAGGCTCGGCATACTTTGATTCACGTTAAAAGCGTCGTCGACCAGCATTTGCCAGGTTGCCGTGAATTTCACCTGGGTGGGGTTGATGAGGCCGACGTTCACCCACCGCACCTTGTTCCAGGGAACGCTCACCGCCACCGTGAACGGTTCGTTCTTGTTTCCCATATAGGGGTCGGGATTCGGCGAATCGGTGAAAGCGAAGGTCACAGCCACGTCGCTTCGCTGAAGATTCGTGAACCCGGCCGCAATGAGGTACTGGTAGACCGTATCGTGGACGTTGGGCGAACCGCTCTGCGCCATGATCTGCGTCGGGGCGCCGGTCGCATTGATCGTGTAACCCTGCGCCGCCAGGCGCGCTCCCTCGCGGGCGCTCTTGCTGACAATCTGCTGCACCTCAATGAGGCGGCCGGCTTCCCAGATCCCGAACAGCACCGGGATAAAGAAAAACAACACCACGAACGCCAGCTCAACGGAGGCGACCCCGCGGCGCTGGAGCTTTTTCCTGTATCGCATGAGTCTCGCTCCCCATTGGGTCGCGGCTAATTACGCGAACCTTAGGACGGCATTCGCGCCCGGTCAAATTGTTCAGCCCGCAAAGATAATCTATTTTGCCTGGCATGCCCGCAATCCGTGTACTACTTTTCCTGATGAAGTCCGGGAAAGCCCGGACAGAGCCCGCCTCGCCCGAAGTTTGCCCCTTCCTATTTCATGAAAAGCAACGTCCCATGACGCCCCCTGCGAGCGTTCAGGATGTGCTGACCCTGGTCCGCCGCGGCGAAGCGGCGCCCGACGACCGCCTCACGGACTTCCTCGAACACCTCGATTGCGGCACGCTGGCCGCCGGGACCACCGATCTCTTTAACCTGATGGTCGAACGCGGCCTGCTGACGCGCTATCAGGCCGCGGAGCTCGCCGCCGGCCGAAGCAGCTTCAAGATCGGCAACTATCGGATCATCGATCTCCTGGGCCGCGGCGGCATGGGGCAAGTCTTCCTCGCCGAACACACGCTCCTCGGCAAACGCGTCGCCTTGAAACTGCTCTCCAGCGGCCGCTCCGATGAGGTGGCCTGCGAGCAGTTCGTCCGCGAGGCGCGGGCCGCCGCCGCCCTCGATCACCCCAATATCGTCCACGTGTATGACGTGAATGTCGCCCACGATCCGCCATATTTGGTGATGGAATACGTGGACGGCATCAGCCTGCAGGCGGCGGTGGTTCGCCACGGTACGTTCACGGCGGGCGAGGCCGCCTCGGTCGGGTTCCAGGTCGCCGTGGGACTGCAGCAGGCGGCACAAGTGGGGCTCGTTCACCGCGACATCAAGCCGGCGAACGTGCTCATCGATCGCAAGGGCGGCATCAAAATTCTCGATCTCGGCATCGCTCGCTTCGCCAGCGATCCCGTCGCGCGCAGCGCTGAGTCGCAAGCGGTGATCGGCACGCTCGATTACCTGGCCCCCGAGCAGGCGATCGACAGTTCGCTCGTCGATTCGCGAGCCGATCTCTATTCCCTCGGCGCCACGCTCTTCTTCCTCCTGGCCGGGCATCCGCCGTTCGCCGACGACGAATCGGAGCGTCGAATCGTTCGCAAGCAGCAGTCGAACGCGCCGTCGCTGGTGGCGTCGCGGCTCGATATTCCGGTGGGGTTGGCCGATGTAATCAATCGGCTGTTGGCGCGGTCGGCGTCGGATCGCTACGCGGCGCCGGAGGAAGCGGCGGCGGCGCTGCAGCCGTGGGCCGGTTGGGAGCCGAGCTTCCTCGACCGGTTATTCCAGCACTTGCGCACCTCGGCCGAGGCTGATGCTCCCCCGGCGCAGTTGCCGCCGACCCGGCGCATCACCCGCGCTCAAACCGAAAGGCGCGTGCCGCCGGACACGACGCCGATGCCGCGGGCGTCGTTAATCCTGGCCGAGCAACAGATCACGGTACTCGATTACCCCGCGGATGAGGCCGGCAGCCCGACCGAGCGAATCACGAAATCGACCCGCGGGCACGGAATTCGCCGGATCGTCAGCGGAGTCAGCGGCTGGATCGCTCGCCAGCTCCGGCCGTGAGGGTTGTAGCGATTGGGTAAACGGTAAGGCCGGCCTAACTCGCGCATTTCTCCGACACGGGCCAAAGTGTGTTCTAGGCTATCAGCGTAAAGTCACCCTCAGGACTTACCAAATCGGTAAAAACGGGCTCGGGCGAGCGGGGGGCGTTAGCCCCCTGATTCTTGGATGAGTTGACAGAATCAGGGTGCTAACGCCCCCCGCTCGCCAGGTTTGGGCATGCAATGGCGGCACCTGTCACAGTTGTGGAGCTCGTCGACCGGCTGCGGAAGAGCCGACTGGTGCCCATCGACCGCCTCGATGGCTTTCTGGACGGCCTCCGTGCATCGGGTCATTCGCCGGCAACCATCGACGAACTGCTGACGCGAATGATCGATGCCGGCATGATCACGCAGTTCCACGCCGACAAACTGGCGGCCGGCAAATATCGCGGCTTCGAGATTGGCAACTACCTCATCCTGGATCAAATCGGCACCGGCGGCATGGGCCAGGTCTACCTGGCGGAACATTCGTCCATGCGCCGGCTCGTGGCCTTGAAGGTCTTTCCGCCATACGCGGCCGACGACGCGGTCGCCAAGGAACGGTTCCTGCGCGAGGCCCGCGCCGCCGCCGCCCTCGACCATCCCAACATCGTCCGCGTTTTCGACCTCTGCCAGGAAGGGCGAATCCTGACGCTCGTCATGGAATATGTGGAAGGAATTAGCTTGCAGGCATTGGTCTCGCGGCACGGCCCCCTCGAAGTGGCCACGGCCTGTCATTATGCTCGCCAGGTCGCCTTCGGCCTGCAGCACGCCCACGAGCTCGGCTACATCCACCGCGACATCAAGCCAGCGAACCTACTTCTCGATCGCGCCGGCGTCGTCCGCATCCTCGACCTCGGCCTGGTCCGTTCGGAAGCGGATGCCGGCTCCGGTTTGACGCAGCAGCTCGATGGCTCGAGCATCCTCGGCACGGCCGATTACGTCGCGCCGGAGCAGGCCGTCGATAGTTCGAACGTGGACATTCGCGCCGATCTCTATTCGCTCGGCGCCACGCTCTACTTCCTCTTATCCGGTCGGCCGCTCTTCCCCGAAGGGCGAACGGCGCAGAAGTTGATGTGGCAGCAGAACAAGGAGCCGACGCCGATCGATCGGTTGCGGCCTGAGGTAGATGCCGGCCTGGCCGCCGTGATTCATACGATGCTGCAGAAGCGTCCGGACGACCGCTATCAGAACATGCACGAGGCGTTTGAAGCCCTGGCGCCGTGGGATTTGGAGGACGTGCCGCCGCCGCGCGACGAGTGGATTCCGCAGCCGGCGGCGCGGGTGATGGCGTCGCGGGCAGCGCTGCCGAGCGCATCGGCGCCGCGGGCCTCGGGTTCCACTTCGCAAATCCTCGCGCTCGCCATGCGGTCCGGCTCCGGGACAACGGGAATGGCAGCCACGCTCCGCTCCGGCGACAAGGGCGGATCGAACGTGATTGCCACGCCGGGAACCCGGCCGATCGTGACCGATCCCGGTGAAACCGACCGGATGCAAGGGGAAGAAACGCAGCGAACGCCGGCCCAACCGCTGCGCTGGGACGATCCGCTCCCCGGCGCGCGGCCGCACATCTCCTCGCTGAATGTCGTGGTGGCGGTCGGAATGATCGCTCTTGCCGCGGCGATGATCGCGATCGCGGCCCGCTTCACGCATTAATAGCCGTTTGAAGAATCCGTCTCCTTCGGCACATCTCTTGCACGCCTCCGCACGGCCGATGCCCGCCCATTTTTCCCAAACTCCTTCCCCTGTCCGCTTTCGCCCGTCCCTCATGAGGATTGCCATGAGTTCCGCGCGTCGTTACGGATCGCGAAGCCGCACCACTGCGCTGAGGATGGAACAACTGGAGGAACGCTGGGTTCCTTCAGTCGCCGGCGCGTTCCTGGAAACGCCCCTCGTATCGGACCAGACCGGCGTCGCGCCGATTACCGACGCCGATCTCGTCAACGGTTGGGGCATCGCCATGAACCCGACGAGTGGCGGCTTCTGGGTCTCCTCCAACGGCGCGAACCTCACCGACATCTACACCGGCGACGTGAACGGCACCGCACTCGCGAAAGCCGGGCTCGAAGTGACGATTCCCGGCGGAGCGCCGACCGGCCAGGTCTTCAACCCGACCACGGACTTCGTCGTGACCAGCGGCGCGACCAGCGGCCCCGCCCAATTCATTACCGCATCCGAGAACGGCATCGTCACCGGCTGGAACCCGAACGTGCCCGCCTCATCCACGACTGCACAGACCGCTTTCACCGCCAGCGACGCCGCCGTTTACAAGGGGATCGCACTGGCCAACAACGGCGCCGCCAACTTCCTCTACCTCGCCGACTTCCACAACAACAAAATCGACGTCCTCGACTCCAGCTTCCACCTCACGACGTTAAGCGGCAACTTCACCGATCCGAACGAGGCTACCGGCTTCGCGCCGTTCAACATCGCGGCCATCAACGGGCAACTCTACGTCAGTTACGCGCTGCAAGATGCCGCCAAGCACGACGACGTGGCCGGCGCCGGCAACGGCTACATCGACGTCTTCGATCTCAACGGCAACTTCGTGAAGCGGCTGGTATCCCAGGGCGCGCTCAATTCGCCGTGGGGCATGGTGCAAGCCCCGGCCGGCTTCAGCAATCTCGGCGGCGATCTCCTCGTCGGCAACTTCGGCGACGGCAAGATCAACGCCTACAACGCGACCGACGGCACCCTCATCGGCTCGCTCGACACCGCCAACGGCCAACCGATGGTCATCGACGGCCTGTGGGGCCTCACCTTCGGCAACGGGCAAACGGCAGGCAGCACCAAAACCCTATACTTCGCCGCGGGTCCGGACGCGGAGGCACACGGCCTGTTCGGCAAGATCACGTCGCCGGCGCGCGGCGGCAACGGCATCGGCAGCGATGTCGTCGCGGTCTCGGGTCAGGCCAACGGCGCGGCGCAGCTCTTCAACCTGCACGCCGACGGCACGCTCACGGCCCAGGGAAGCCCCATTTC
>DATNBQ010000100.1:0-9821 GCA_035571955.1 Urbifossiella sp.
CCCAGAGGTCGTCATCCACCTCCCGATTGTGAAGTCGAGGATAGCCTCCGCGGTTGTAATACTTTTCCAGATGCCGCCGGAGCGAGTGCTTCTGTTGCGACTTCAGGGAGTGAACCGGCTCAAAAAAAGGAACAGGATTGCTCGACGAGAAGATATCTCGGAACGCTGCGGCGGAAGGAAGCCTTCGAGCGATCGGCGCCCACGCCTCCAAAACTTCGCGGAACTGAAAGGTGGGAAAATCCGAAGTGAGAATCCGTCCGGCGAGGCTTTCTCGCCCGCCGCGCGAAACGAGAACGCTCGACGAACCGGTAATCGCTAGCCGCACGGGGAACGTATCGGTGATGTGTTTAACGTCCTCATCCCAGCGTTCTAACTTGTGTACCTCATCCAGGAAAATGTACGTCGTCTTACCCGTTTCAAAAGGTCGGCCGCGCACCGTTTGCTGGAACCAACGAATGATCGGCAATAAACCGCCGCGGCTCTCGCGCAGCACCTCCTGGTCGAATCGCAGGAACAGGATGTCCTTCGGATTCACTCGCGTGTTCAACAAGTGTTCAATCGCCTGCTCGAAGGCCGTCGTCTTCCCAACTTGGCGTGGCCCGCGAACGATCTCGATCAGCCCCTTCGGACGGGCAATCCGCTCGAGCAATTCGCGAACCCCGCGCCGCAGATACGGTGGCGGCGCCTTCCGCAACTGCCCGGTTGCCCACCAGGGATTGAGGTCCTCGATCACCTGAATAACTTCGGGGGTGACCTCCGGAGGTGCGCCTTCATTCATCGGAGTGCTCAGCGAATAGCGATTGTCGATTCGGCCCTGCCACTTCTTATAACTGAAAAACTATAATGTGGCAACATGATACATCTTATAAATGCAGAGATAAGATGTATCATCAATGTTCCGCTAGCGCCGCCATGCTATAAGCTGCGAGACTTGGCGCTTCAGGTTTCGCACAGTGGAACGCCGGGATTGGCGATCATTTTGGCCAGCGACTGCAAAAAGCGGGCGGCCGGGGCGCCGTCCACGATGCGGTGATCGAAGGTCAGGCTCAGGGTCGCTTGCTCGCGGCCGACCATGCGATCGCCGTCCATAACCGGCCGGCGTTCGATTCGCCCGACGCCGAGAATCGCGCATTCGGGCAGGTTGATGATCGGCGTAAATGCGTCGATGCCGAAGGCGCCGAGGTTGGTGATGGTGAAGCAACCGCCTTCCATGTCGCGGGCGGGCAGCTTGCCGGCGCGGGCCAGGTCGATCAGTTCGCGCGACCGCGCCGCGATTTGCTTTAACCCGAGCGCCGGCACATCGCGGATCACCGGCACGAGCAAGCCGGCATCGGTATCGACCGCGATGCCAATGTCAATGCGCTCGGCCGGCTTGATGCCCGCATCGGTCCAGCGGGAAGCGAGTCGCGGGTGCTCTCGCAGGGCATGCGCGGCCAGCTTCACGAGGAAATCGGTGTACGAAGGGACTGGCCCGGCCGCGGTCTCGAACTGCTCGCGCAAGTTGACGAGGTTGGCGGCATCGACGATCGACGTGAGCGTGACGGGGGCGGTCGCCTGGCGACTGGCGACCATTCGCGCGGCGATGGCCGAGCGTTTTTCTGGGTGGCACCGGCTTCCAGCCGGTGTGGCTGGGACGGCAGCCGCAACATCACGTTCGCGAATGCGGCCGGTGCTGCCGCTGCCGGCAATGTCGCCGATATCGACATTGTTTTGTTTGGCGAGGCGACGCGCGCGTGGGGATATCGCAGCAGCTGGCGAGCCGGGAGCGTCAGCGACCGGAGTGTTTATCGACTCCGGTCGCTCACGCTCCCGGCTCGCCAGGATAAATCCAATAACGGCGCCGACGGCCACGCTGTCGCCGGGTTTCGGGCCGTTCGCGGGGATCGATAACACACCGGCATCGAACGACTCGATTTCCTCCACGGACTTTTCGCCTTCCAGGCGATAGAGCAGGTCGCCGGGCTTCACGGCGTCGCCGTCGGCCTTGAGCCACTCGACGAACGTTCCCTGCTCCATGTTCCAGCCGAGCCGCGGGATCGTAATGGGAATGGACATGGCGAATTACTCGGCCAACAAGTCGCGGATTGCCTGCACGAGCGCCGCAGTATCGGGAACAACGGCCGCTTCCAGCGGGGGGCTGTAAGGCGTCGGCGTGTGGACCCCATTGATCCGCCGAATCGGCGCATCCAGTTCGTCGAAGAAGCGGTCGGCGATCTGCGCGGCAATCTCCGCCCCGATGCCGAACGGCGCGAACCCTTCGTCGGCAATCAAGAGCCGCCCCGTCTTCGCCACGGATCGGCCGATGGTTTCCACATCCAGAGGCGCCACCGTTCGCGGGTCGATCACTTCAATCGCGATCCCCTCGGCGGCAAGTTTCTCAGCCGCTTCCATGGCCTTCGGAACCATTCGCAACAGGGCGACGACCGTGGCGTCTTTCCCTTCGTGAACGACGGCCGCCTGGCCGAAGGGAATCTCGTAGTTCGCCTCGGGCACCGGCCCCTTTACGCCAAGCAACTCGCGGTGTTCCAGGAACAGCACCGGATCGTTCGAGCGAAGGGCGTGCAGGAACAACCCCTTGGCATCGTACGGCGAAGATGGCACGACGACGCGCAGACCGGGGAACTGAGCGAACAGCGAGTAGTAGTTGCCCGAGTGGTGCGTGGCGGCGGAGTGGCCGATGCCCACGCAACCGCGGAGCAGGATCGGCATCTTGAGCCGGCCGCTCGACATGTACTGCATCTTGGCGATTTGGTTGACGATCTCGCCGACGGCATCGAGGGCGAAGTCGGCGAACATGAAGTCGATGACGGGTCGGGCGCCGATCATGGCGGCGCCGCAGCCAAGGCCGGTGAAGCCGCGTTCGGCGATCGGCGTGTCGCAAAGTCGCACGGCGCCGTACTTGGCGAACAGGCCGGCCGTGGAGTTGAAATTGCCGCCGCGGACGCCGATCCCTTCGCCGAGCACGAAGATGCCGGGGTTGGCGGCCATTTCGGAATCGAGGGCCTCGACGGTCGCCTGCATGAAGGTGATGGTTCGCGAGCCGGGGGGCGGCGGCGATTCAACGCGGCGCGGCTCGGCGTAAACGTGCGTGGCGGCAGTCTCGGCCTTCGGCCAGGCGCTCGCTTCCGCGGCGGCGTGGGCCGCTTCCACTTCCGCCTGCACCTCCGCTTCGATCTTGGTTAACCGATCCTCGCCAACGATTTTCTCCTTGAGAATCCGCTGTCGCAAGGCCGCGATCGGGCACTGCTGCTTCCACTTCTCGACGTCCTCGCGGCTGCGATAAGTGAAGTCGCCCATCCCTTCGGAATGCGGGCGGGTGCGGTAAGTCTTGCATTCGAGGAGTGTCGGACCGTCGCCTTTTTGGGCTCGCTGCACGGCCCGACGCGCCGCTTCCTTCACCGCCAGCACGTCGTTGCCGTCCACTTCGAGTCCCGGCATTCCGTAGGAAGCGCCGCGGGCCGCCACGCTCGGATTGCTCGACGCGTAGTGGAACGGCACCTCGGTGGCGAACTCGTTGTTCTCACAAACGAAGAGCACCGGCAGCTTCCAGATCGAAGTGAGGTTGAGGCCTTCGTGGAAGGCGCCGTTGTTGACCGCCCCATCGCCAAAGAAGGCCACGGCGACGCGATCGCTTTTGAGAAGCTTGAAGGAATAGCCGGCGCCGGCGGCTTGCAGAATGTTCGGCCCGACGATGCCGCTCGTGCCCATGAGGCCGACTTCGGGCGCGAAGAGGTGCATGCTGCCGCCGCGGCCCCGAGAGCACCCCGATTCGCGGCCGTACAGTTCGGCGATGAGTTGCAGCGGCGGGACGCCCTTGGCGAGGGCGTGGCCGTGGCCGCGGTGGGTGCTGAAGACCACGTCGCCGGGCCGCAGCGTCGCGCACACGCCCACGGCCACGGCTTCTTGACCCACGTAAGTATGGCAAGCCCCGTGGATCAACCCGCGCTGGTGCGACTTCGCCAACTGCTCTTCGCAGCGGCGAATCAGCACCATTTGCCGGTACAACCGGAGCAATTCCTCGGGCTGCGGAAGTTGGACGGTGTCCGTCACGGCGTCGCTTTCTTGCGAATGGGAACGAGGCTCACGAGCACCCCGCCGAGGATGAATCCGCCGGCGAGGAAGAGCATGCAGGCGTTATCGGTCATGTCGCGCTGCTTCATTTGGCCGACCACCTCGTTGCTCACGAACCCCGAGAAGTTGGCGGCCATGTTAATTGTTCCGATGGCGACGGCCGCGGCCGACGATGTCGCCACCAGGGTCGGCAGCGTCCAGAACGGCGTGAACCAGGAGTTCGAGAAGAACCCGGCCAGGCAGAGGAAGACATAGCGCAACGCCCACGGTTGCTCGGGAATCGCGCTGAGTGCCCAGAAGGTTCCGGCGGCCAGCTGCGCAGCGACGCAAAGCCGCCGCGGTTGCCCGCTCCGCTGCGACCACCATCCGGAACAGAGTACGCCGCCGATGCCGAAGAGAAAGACCGGCCCGGTCCAGAGCAGCACTTCGCTATCGGTGGCCTCGGTTCCGATGAAGCTTTTGACGGCAGTGGGCAGCCAGGAGACGACGCCGTAGCCGCCGAGATTGGTGGCGAAGATGCCGAGGGCGAGCAGCCAGACCGCGGGCATGCGGAGGATGCGGGAAAGAGAAACCGGACCGCCGGCGGCCTGCGTTTCGCGGCGTTCCTCCGCGAGCGTCGCTTCCAGCCAGTCGCGTTCTTCAACGGTCAACCAGCGGGCGTCGCGCGGCCGATCGGTCATCAGAAACGGCAAGGCAATTCCCAGGAGCACCGCCGGCGCCCCTTCCAGGATGAACACCCATTGCCAGCCCTGGAGGTTCAACCAATCGAGGCGCATCAGGAACGCGGAGAGGAAGGCGCCGAGCGAGAGGCTGGCGGGAACGGCGATGAGCATTCCGGCCATGGCCCGCGCCCGGATGTCGCGCGGGAACCAGTGGGTGAAGTAGACGATCACGCCGGGGAAGAAGCCGGCCTCCGCCACACCGAGCAGGAACCGCGCCAGGTAGAACTGCCCTTCCGTTCGCACCAGTGCCGTGCTCATCGAGCAGATTCCCCAGGTGATGAGGATGCGCGTGAACCACTTGCGGGCGCTCCAGTGCTCGACGAACAGGGCACCGGGGATTTCGAACAGCAAGTAGCCGATGAAGAAGAGACCGAAACCGCGGCCGAAGACTTCGGGCGAGAAGTGAAGCGACGTTTCCATCTGCAACTTGGCGAATCCGGCATTGGCGCGATCGAGGTAGGAGATGACGTACATGGCGAGCAAGAGTGGCACAATCCGCCAGGCCACTTTGCGGCGACACGATCGGGCGACGGCGTCGGAGAGGACGGGCATTGGGGAATGGTAGCAGCGGCGTTGCCGCCACGCACGGGAAAAGTGGTGGCACAGGCATTCTTGCCTGTGCTCTTGTCGCTGCACAGGCAGGAATGCCTGTGCCACCCGATGCCAAGAACGGCACGCAAGGTGCATAGCATTCTTAATCACGGAATCGAGGATCAAGGACCGATAGCCCGAACGCCTGATCAATCATGTGCTTTTCGACGGAAATGAGCGTGGCTACCGGCGTCGTGCTGTTGCCGGCTGGCGCGTATTGCGTTTCCGCCGCCCTGCGAAAGAATCGGCACTATCTGCTCGTCGCCGCAACGCCGGCGTTCTTCGGCATCCAACAACTCTGCGAAGCCGGCGTCTGGATCGGGTTCGACAACCGCGATGCCCGGCTCGTCCGCGAATCCACCATCGCTTATCTGTTCTTCGCGATCGCGTTCTGGCCCGGCTGGGTGCCATTCGGGGCCGCCATATTGGAACGGCGGCCGGGAAAGCGCGCGCTCTGCTTCATACTCTCCGGCATCGGCCTCGCCATGGGCTGCCTCTGCTACTTCCCCGCCGTCTTCCACTACGGCGAGTGGCTCAACGTCTACATCATGGGCCATTCCATCCGTTACGACTTCTCGGGGCTGCCATTCGTCCATTCCATCCTCAGCATCGTCTGGCAAGTTCTCTATCTCGGGATCGTCTCGGTGCCGCTGTTGATCTCCCGCGATCACGCTCTGCGCGCGCTCGGCATCACCATCGCGCTCGCCGCCCTCGCGGCGCAGCTAATGTTCCGCTACGCCTTCATCTCGGTCTGGTGCTTCTTCGCCGCCGTCGTGTCGCTGCACATCGCTTACATCGTCTATCGTCTGCCGGATCCACACCCGCATCCGGTCGCGCCGGAGATGCAGTTTCAGCCCGTATAACGTGGGAATGAGTTTGCCGCTCGATGCCGTGGTGGTCGGTTCGGGGCCGAACGGCCTGGCCGCGGGCATCGCCCTCGCCGAGCGCGGCTGCTCCGTGCACATCGTCGAAGGCCACCCGACTGTCGGCGGCGGCGTCCGCTCGGCGCTGCTCACGCTTCCCGGCTTCGCCCACGACGTCTGCTCGTCCGTTTACCCAATGGTCCTGGCGACGCCGTTCTTCCGCACGCTTCCGCTGGCGAAGCACGGCGTCGAATGGGTTCACCCGCCGAACCTCGTGGCCCATCCGCTCGATGACGGGACGGCGGCCGTTTTGCGGAAATCGGTGGAAGAGACGGCCGAATCGCTCGGCGAAGACGGCAAGGCGTATCGCCGCTTGATCGGTCCGCTGGCGGCAAAGTCCGACGCGCTGATGGCGGATTTGGTCGGTCCTTTTCGCTTGCCGCGACATCCGTTCCTGGCGTTGAAGTTCGGATTGCCCGCCTTGCGATCCGGCCGCGGTCTGGCCGAAGCGTACTTTCGCACGACGGCTGGTCGGGCTCTGTGGGCCGGCCTGGCGGCGCATGCCGTCTTGCCGTTGGAACGGCGGCCCGGTTCGGCCATCGCGCTGATGCTGGCCATTGCCGGGCACGCCCACGGCTGGCCGATGGTTCGCGGCGGCGCCCAGAATCTAGCCGACGCCCTTGCCGCTCATTTCCGCTCGCTCGGCGGCACGATCGAAACCGGCCGCTGGATCAAGTCGATCGACGACTTGCCGCCGGCCAAGGTCGTCTTGCTGGACGCGTCGCCGCGACAAGTGATTGCTCTGGCCGGGCATCGCCTGCCGCGCGGCTACGTTCGCCGGCTCGGCAAATATCGCCACGGCCCCGGCGCGTTCAAGGTGGACTGGGCGCTTGCCGGGCCGATTCCATGGACGGCGCAAGAATGCCTCAGCGCCGGTACGGTTCACGTCGGCGGAACGCTGGAAGAGATTGCCGACGCGGAGCGTGCCCCGTTCGAAGGGCGGCACGTCGAGCAGCCGTTCGTGCTCTTGGTGCAACCGAGCTTGTTCGATCCATCGCGAGCGCCAGCGGGCCAGCACACGGCCTGGGGTTACTGCCACGTGCCGAATGGCTTCACGGGGAACATGACCGAGGCGATGGAACGGCAGATCGAGCGGTTCGCGCGGGGCTTCCGCGATTTAATCCTGGCCCGACGCGTGTCCGATCCGGCCGCAATCGAACGATACAACCCCAATTGCGTTGGTGGCGACATCAGCGGCGGGGTGACCGATCTGGGGCAAATCTTCACGCGCCCGGTGGCGCGATGGAACCCTTACACGACGCCGAACCCGGGCGTGTTCATCTGTTCGTCGTCGACTCCGCCCGGCGGCGGCGTCCATGGAATGTGCGGTTACTTCGCCGCCCAGGCCGCCTTGAAGCGAATCCCTGCAGCCCCAATCACGGAAGCAAGGCCAGAGAGAGGATGAACGGGAATAGCAGCGTCAGGTTCGAAATCAGTTTCTGATCGTCCGTAACCAGTTTGCACTGTTCCGTTCAGCGCGGGCGACGTACGGGCAATCGGACCAGCCGCAGCGGGACCGCGAGGAAATCTCCACTGCTCGCGCGAGCAACGGCTCATACGAGTGCATGACGAGGTCCAGAAGCGTCGGCGCGTGGATCGGTGTGATTGTGAAGTAAGCCCTCGGAGACGAACCTGTTGACGGGGTCCAAGTCGTTCGCATTGAACCTCGTCACCGCTCGTTCGATTTCAAGAATACAAAGTGGCCGGCAACCGGGCCAGTTCGAAGTGCGCCAGCGAGGCGGCCCGAGACGCGGACCGCTTCCCCGCGGCGGAATGCCTGGCCGCAATCGCTTACCACGCTCTCGTACGGGCCCTTGTAAAGCACTTCCCGCGGCGACTCGTCCAATGGCTTCCAACCCAGCAATTTGGCCTGGCGCAGTTCCACGCCGCCGACCTGGAAGCAGTGAACATCGCTGAGTTTCTCGAAGTACAAGTTCGCGAAACCGGCCTCGCGGAGCCGTTCCAGCGGTTCACTTTCCACCGGCACGCTTCGCACCATCGACGCCAACCCCGGCAGTTGCGGCGTGCCCGGGAACGGTCGGTCCGCAACCAGGCCGTGCACGGATACCTGTCCGCCCGGCTTCAATGCGCGATACGCCTCGGCCGCGATGGCCGCCAGTTGATCCGCATTCAGACCGGCATTGAACGTCCCTTCGAATTGCACTTCGTCGAGGCTTGCATCTACGTGAGGAATGCGTTCCGGGGTCGGATCCGTCAGACGGTGCTGCCATGTCGTTTGAGCCGCGGGAACGACGACCGGAGCGTCGTCGAAGCCCGAATGCTCCACGTCTTCGTGCTTCGCGTAAATCTCCCAGAGCACGCGATCCGGATCGGTGACCCAGAACTTGGTTTGCCGGGAATAGCAGCACTCGACGCCTTCCTGCCGCTGGGTGGCGATGCCGGCTTCCTCGAGGCGGCGCTGCACGGCGACGAGCGCTTGCGAATCGGGGAAGCGAATGCCGACGTGGTTGAGCGATCCGCCGGGTGGCTGCGAATTGGGATAGAGGCCGAGGGCAAGCGCCGGCCGGTCCAGTTCGAACCGCGCGTAATCCTGCAAGTGCTTGAGTGGTTCGACGCCGAGGAGCACGCGATAGAACTGCACCGAGCGAGCGAGGTCCGCTGCGTGCAGGCCGACGTGGAATCGCGGCGGGGCCGCGGATGGCGTTACGCTCGTTGGCAAGAGTTGCTCTCCTTAAAGAAGCACGCCCATGCCATCATACTGCAAATAAATAACCGCGACGCGGAGTCCGCGAAGCGGAGCGGAGGGCTCCGTTTCGCAGACTTCGCGTCGCGGTTAATGGAAATCAATTGTCGCCGCTGCCGGGCAACAGCGATACCTTCGGCAACTTCACGTCCTTGCTGCCGCTGGCGAACACCGGGTTTACGTGGATCTTGTACGACTGGCGGTCGGCGTTGAGCGTGTAGGAGGCGCGGAGGTCGGCGGCGGAGCCGAGCCCGTGCAGCACGCGTTCTTGCGGCGCCGCGACCGCCGGCAGCGCCGGCCGGCCGGCCGCTCCCGCCACCGAAGCCGTCATTGCCGAGCCCGCGGCGCCGAAGCCGCCGCCCATTCCCTGGCTCTGCCCGGAGCGGGCGTGGAACGTCGGCTGGTTCGCTTCCAGACGCACCTGCGTGACATCCGTCGCAACCGACGCCAGTTCCGTCCGCGAGCCGCCATCGAGCTTGATCTCGACTGGCTGCTGATGAGCCAGGTCGACGGAGATCAGGTCGAACGATTCGCGCGGCGTGCCCTTGAACTTGGTGACCTTGAGAGTCGCGCTGTTGCCGATCGGCCGGCCGAGCGCCGCCTTCACCTTCACCTTGTAGACGCCGCTGAAGGCGCTGGCCGCGGTGTAAATCTCCGAGCGGCCGCCCTCGTTGCCATTCGGATCGTCCTTCAGATCGAGAATGTCGGCCTGGAGCACGCCGCCCGCCGTGGTCCGCTTGTCGGTCGCGGAGCAGGTCGAACCGACCGGCTCGGCCACCACCAGGTCGAGGTCGGCCGGCCCTTGCCACA
>DATNBQ010000101.1:0-3779 GCA_035571955.1 Urbifossiella sp.
CGAAAGATCGAGGATTTCCGCAAAGAGGGGGTGTTAGCGGCCATTTACGGCCGAGAATCGGCTTGACTGGCGGTTCCAAGAACGATGAATTCGGCTCGATCTGCTGGGCGGATAAAACCCACCCACTTTCCCAGCTGCTTACCCGCGGTAGGGTCGCGGCTGATCTTTTTTCACAACGCGCTCGCTTCGCCCCATTGCCCGCGGTATAAGGAAGGTTGGTTTTCCTCCGCCGGTTTCCATTTCCTCTCCTCGGGAGAACTCGCATGATTCCGAACACGCGCCGCGAATTCCTCGCCGACGTGGGCCGCGGCATGCTGATTGCCTCGATCGGGGCCGCCGTCGCCACCGACATGGGTCTCGCCTCGGCCGCGCTCGCCGCCGAAGGCCCCGGAACCATCGATTTCGGCAAATACGAACCGCTGGCCGCCCTGCTGCAAGATACGCCCAAGGAAAAGCTGATCCCCGTGCTGGTCGGCAAGATCAAAAGCGGCACCGACCTGCGCACGTTGACTGCGGCCGGCTGCCTCGCCAACGCCCGCGAGTTCGGCGGCAAGCACTACGACGGCTATCACACGTTCATGGCCATGGCCCCCGCCTACGATATGTCCAAGGAACTGCCCGAAGGGCAGAAGCCGCTCCCCGTGCTCAAGGTGCTCTATCGCAACGCCACGCACATCCAGGCGAAGGGGGGCCGCAAGAACGAGGAACTCCACCCGGTGAAGCCGATCCCGGTGCCGGAAGGGAAAGTCGCCGGCGAAATGCTCCAGCAACTGACGCGCAAGGGCGACCCGACGACCGCCGAGGGCATTTTCGCCTCCGTGCAGGATTCCCCCGAGGATGCCTTCAACCACATCATGTACGCCGTGGCCGACGACATTAACGTGCACCGCACGGTGCTGGCGTGGCGGTCGTGGGCCATGCTCGATTTCTGCGGTAAGGAACACGCCCACACTCTGCTGCGGCAATCGGTGCTCTTTTGCTGCAACGAGAATCGCCAGGGGCGGCAATCGCAAATCCAGACCTTGCTGCCGAAACTCGTCGACCAGCACAAGCTGGCCGGCAAGACGCTCGGCACCAGGGAAGGCGACACGGCGTGGGTCGAGGCACTGGCGAAGGTGGTGTATGGCGGCGGTCGCGAGAAGGCGGCCGATGCCGTCGCCGCGGCCCTGGCCGAGGGGTTCTCGCCGGCTTCGGTCACCGAAGCGATCAGCCTCGCCGCCAATCATCTGCTGCTTTGCGACATGGGCCGCACCAAGGCCATCGGCGAGAAGCAACTCGGCAGCGTCCACGGCGACTCGGTCGGCCTGCATGCCTCCGATGCCGCCAACGCGTGGCGAAATATCGCCAGGGTCAGCAACCACCGCAATGCCCTGGCGGCGCTGATCGTTGGGGCGTACCACACGGCCGGCCAGAACGGCGGGCAATCCAAGGAGTTCTACCACGCGGCCGAACTGGACAAGGTCAAGGCGGCCACGGCCAAGGACTTCCTGCACCAAACGGAGGAAGCGATCAAGGCCGGCAACCAGGCCGTGGCCGCGGCCCTCGCGCAGAAATACTGCGAGGCGGGCCACTCGGAACGGCCGCTCTTCGACCTGCTGCTCCGTTACGGCGTCTCTGAGGACGGCGCCTTGCATGCCGAGAAGTATTACCGGACCGCGGTGGAAGAGTACGCCATGATGCGGCCGGCCTTCAAGTGGCGGCAACTCGTCTCGCTCGCCCGCGTGACCGCCAGCGAACACGGCCACACCGCCCCCGGCTACACCGAAGCGAAAAAGTTGCTCGGGGCGTAGTCCGTCAAAGAGAAAAGCCCACCCGCGGCCGCGGGTGGGCTTTCTTCCTCTATTTCCCCAGCATTCGGGTGGCCTTCACCAGGTACTGGATGCCGCTGCCGATCGTCGCCGCCAGCATCGCGTACAAGAGCACCAGCTCCACCGGTTCCAGCGCTTCCAGAACGCCGCGGCTAAAGCCGGCCCCTTTCCACCATAGAATCAACAGCACGCCGATCAGCACGGCGCACTGCAAGCCCATCTTCAACTTGCCGAACCAGTCGGCCCCGAACTTCTGCCCGGTCGCTTCCACCATGCCGCGGATGCCCGTGACGACAAGCTCCCGGCAGACGACCACCGTGGTCATCCACGGGTCGATGCCGGAATCGGGCGTCTGTTGCAGAAAGATGAAGGCGCCGCAAACGAGCACCTTGTCGGCGAGCGGATCGAGATTGCGGCCGACGAGCGTGAGCGGGCCGTAGCGGCGCGCCCACCAGCCGTCGAGCCAGTCCGTCGCCGTGGCAACCAGGAACAGAATCAGCCCGACGAGCCACAGCGAATGCGTGATGCAGATGAAGAGCGCGACGGCCAGCGGGATGCGCGCCGCGGAGAGCAAGTTCGGCACGTTCAGTAGCGATTCCCGCGCCATCACCCCATTGTACGGTTAGCCGCGACGCGCAGCGGAGCGCTCCGCTACCGCAATTCCCATATCTTGATCTCCAGAAATCACCATCACCGCGAGGCACCCATGGCAACGAAAGAACTGCGCATCGGCATGATCGGCTACGGGTTCATGGGCCGGGCGCACTCGAACGCCTACAAGCAAGTCGGCCAGTTCTTCCCCTCGCAACACCGCGTCGTGCTGAAGGCCGCCTGCGCCCGCAACGCCGACACCATCAAGGCCTTTGCCGACCAGTGGGGTTACGAATCGACCGAAACCGACTGGCGAAAACTGCTCGACCGCAAGGACATCGACGCCGTCGATATCTGCACGCCGAACAACCTACACAAGGAGATCGCCATCGCGGCAGCGGCGGCCGGCAAAATGATCCTCTGCGAAAAGCCGCTGGCCATGAACGTTGCCGAGGGGAAGGAGATGGTCGCGGCGGTCGAGAAGGCCAAAGTGCCAAACATGGTGTGGTACAACTATCGGCGGATTCCGGCGGTGACGCTCGCCAAGAAACTGATCGACGAAGGGCGGCTCGGCAAAATCTTCCACTACCGGGCCAAGTTCCTGCAAGACTGGACGATCAACGCGGACCTGCCGCAAGGGGGGCAAGGGCTCTGGCGGCTCGATGTCGCGGCGGCCGGCAGCGGCGTCTCCGGCGACCTCCTCGCCCACTGCATCGATACCGCCGTCTGGCTCAACGGCAGCATGGAATCACTCACCGCCCTCACCGAGACGTTCGTCAAGGAACGCAAGCACACCCTGACGGGTAAGGTGGAACCGGTCGGCATCGACGACGCCTGCATCTTCATGGGGAAATTCGCCAATGGCTCGCTGGCGAACTTCGAGAGCACCCGTTACGCCCGCGGCCACAAGGCCCTTTACACCTTCGAAATCAACGGCGAAAAGGCCAGCCTCGCCTGGGACCTTCACGACCTGCACCGCCTGCAGATGTTCGATTACAAGGACGAAGGCAAGATTCGCGGCTGGAAGTCGATCCACGTCACGGATAACGGCGGCGAGCATCCGTACATGGACAAGTGGTGGGTGCCGGGGCTGGCAATCGGCTACGATTCGAGTTTCACGCACCAAGTGGCGGATTTCATCGCGGGATTGGAGAACGGCAACCCGGCCCGGCCGACTTTCCGCGACGCCCTCGAAACGCAAGGCGTTCTCGACGCGATCCTGGCCTCGGCGAAGAGCCACCAGTGGGTGAACATTGGGAAGGGGTAAGGGATTACTGATGGTCGGGAAGGTAATGGCACCACCCTCTTACACCTCCCCCCCTGTGGGGTAAGCAGCTGGAAAGTGGGTGGGTTTTATCCGCCCAGCAGATCGAGCCGAAT
>DATNBQ010000102.1:0-6370 GCA_035571955.1 Urbifossiella sp.
TCGGCGCGGCGATGCGAAGCGAAGCAAGGGACGCGCCTGCCTACCCGTCGTAATCGATTCACTCCACCCGCACTCACGAAGATTCTCGCCGCCGTTCTCATCCGAGGCCGCTCGTTCCTTGCGCGGCCGAACTATGATGTCGCGAGGGAGGCGGACTATGCGGGTGCTTAAAGCCGAGATCGGCGAGGTGAATGGGCTGGCCTTCAGCCCGGACGGCCGTGCCCTGGCTGCCGCCGTGGATCAGGACGTTTATCTCTGGAACCTGGAATCGAACGGCCGCCCGGTTCGCCTCGATACCACGGGTTCCAAGGCCATTCGGGCGCTTTATTTCACGCCGGATAGCCGGGCCGTCGGCTGGCTCGGCGGCACCGGCTGGAAGGTCTACGATCGCTCGCGCAAGCGGGCCGCCCAACTGCAACTCGATGCCGGCGGCAACCTCGCCTGGATCGCCCAGACGCCGGACGGTTCCCGCGTCGTCTCCGAACACACTTTCCCGGACCCGCACCCCGCCTTAACCGGTTGGAAATCGACCGACGGCGGCGGCTGGGAACAGGAATGGTCGGTTTCAATGGCGGACGTGGCGTTCCACTACACGGCGGTCTGCCCGAGCGGCCGCCGCATCGCCACGCTGGCCCGCGGCGCCACCAAGCGCGTCAAATGGGAGACGCCCTTCCGCCTCGAACTGCGCTCGGCCGTCTCGGGGCGCGTCGAAGCCACGCGCCCGTTCCCCCACCACTATGCCTGCCGCCTCGTGTTCTCTCCGGATGGCTCGCAACTGGTCGGCGTCCACGACATGACGCTTATGGTCTGGCCAGTGCCGGGGCTCGGCGAACCGCGACTGGTGCGCAACGACAGCCGGCAGCACTTCACCGCCGCCGCGTTCCACCCCTCCGGCCGCTATCTCTTCGCTTCCAGCAACGACACGTCGGTGCAAGTCTTCGATACGGCGAATTGGGAGCGGGCGGCCCGCTTCACCTGGAAACTGGGCCGGTTGCGATGCGTGGCCGTTTCGCCGGATGGCATGCTGGCCGCGGCCGGCGGCGACAGCGGCGACGTGCTCGTCTGGGATGTCGATCTGTAGAAATGCACTAATCGTTGAACACGAACTCGGGTGTGTTCATCAGAGCCCACATCAGGTCTTCGGCAACACCGCGGCGGGTCGCTCCCTTCTTATCGAACCGCTTGATCGCAGCGGCTTTTTCCGCGTCCGTCGGATAGCGGCAATACGTCAACAAATAGAGTTCCTCGACGATGGCCGCGGGCGACTTGCCGCCCTTGGCCAAGGCCGCCGCACGGCCGTCGTCGCTCGTCACTTTCCGGTGCAGGTTCGGGCTGTTCATCAAGTGCAAGGCCTGAACCACCGTGGTGTCGGTGCTCCGTTCGCACGGCGGATCCTGGTTCGGGTCGGGTCGACCGAAGCTGTCCAGGAAATCCGACGGGGCGCGGGCCGTCCACACTTCCATCGCCCGGGAACCGGGCGGCATCCCGTCGAATTTCTCGGCAACGCCGGTCACGTCGCTGGCCACGTCGAGCAGCACCTCGGCCCGCAACCGCTGGCGATAGTGCCGCGAGTAGTTCCGCGTGTCCGCCAGGTTGCGTTCCTTCGGCAGCGTGCTCAGGCCGTAAACGCGGCTCAGGGCGATCGTCTTGATCAGCTTCTTCAAGTCGCAGCCGTTCTTGCGGAAGTCCACGGCCAAAGCGTCGAGCAATTCCGGATTGCTCGGTGGGTTAGTCGCGCGAAGATCGTCCACCGGATCGACGATGCCGCGGCCCATCAGGTCCGCCCAGATGCGATTGACGATCACCCTGGCGAAGTACGGGTTGGCCGGCGCCGTGACCCACTCGGCGAGGCGATCGCGCGGATCCTGGCTCGCGGGAATGTCGAGCGGTTGGCCCAGGAGCGGCGTCGGCGTCATCGACTTGCCGCTGAGTGGATGCTTCACGGTTCCGGCCGCCGCGGCGTAAACCGTCTCCTCGCTGCCGGAAATCGGCGCCGAGATGCCTGTTCCCTTGCGGCCGATCCTCCCGAAGAACGCCGCGAACGAATAAAAGTCGTCCTGGCCCCAGATCTCGAACGGGTGATGGTGGCACTTTGCGCAATCGAGCCTCACGCCGAGAAAGAGCTGGCTGACCATCGTCGTGAGTTCGGCCGGCTGGCGGCGGTCGCGGTACATCACGACGGCGCCATTCGAGAACGTGCTCCCCTTGGCGGAGATCAATTCGCGAACGAACTGGTCATACGGCATGTTCCGGCGGAAGCTTTGCCGCAGCCACTGATCGAGGTTGTAAGTCGCCTTGATGCCGACGTGGAAGGCGTTCGGCCGCAACAGGTCGGTCCACTTGTTCGCCCAGAAGTCGGCGTACTCGGGGCGATCGAGCAGGCGGTCAATGAGCTTTTCGCGCTTCTTCGGGTCGGCGTCCTTGAGATATGCCCGCGTTTCATCGGGGGCCGGCAGCCGACCGATGATGTCGAGGAATGCCCGGCGATGGAACGTGGCATCCCCGGCGGAATCGGACGGCGTGATGCCGAGTTGTTGCAGCTTGGCCCAGACGTGGCCATCGAGGAAGTTGTTCCGCGGCAGCTTCGCGTACACTTCCGCCGGCACCTTCCCCGGCATCGGAATCAGTACGGTCGAGACGGCGAACTTTTCCATGAAGCGGGCCATGATGGCGGCTTCACCGGGGATCGGCCCGGCGGTCACGACGCCGTTCGCGCTCACCGAGGCATAAACCGCTTCACTCGAAGAGAAGGCGGCAAGGCGAGTGACATCTTGGGTCGAACCGTCGGAGTAATGGGCCGTGGCGGCGAGCTTCCACGTTTCGTGGAAGGCCATCAACTTGGAGGGGGCGTTGAGCGTGATCTTGAGCAAGCGCGGGGCATCGGCCGGCGTGCGTGGCGTCCCCGCGGCGATCCACGCTGCGACGGTTTTGTAATCGGGGCTATCCGGAACGAGGCGCTTGCCGCCGCCGTGCGGGATGCGGCCGCTCGGCTTCAACAGGAACAAGCTGTTCTCGGGGCTGCCGGGGAAGACGCGGCGGCCGCGAGCCTCGCTCGTGATGGCATGGAAATCGAAGTCGTGATCGAAGGCGAGCAGCGAAAGCTGGAAGCCGTTCTGGCCGCGGGCCTTGCCGTGGCAAGCGCCGGCATTGCAGCCGGCCTTGGTCAGGATCGGCTGGATGTCGCGTTCGAAGGTCGGCGCGGCCGCGGCGGCCGACGAGCCGAACATTGCCATCAGGATGGGAAGGGAAGCAAGTGGTCGCATGATGGATCAAAAGGGGAAGGAAACCGGCGGGTGAATTCAGTATAGCCCGGTACTTGTATCGGTGGCACAGGCATTCTTGCCTGTGCTCGTTACTTGCACAGACAAGAATGTCTGTGCCACCAGTATAAGCGGGTTCGCGGCTACTCGGCGGCGACGCGCTGCAGGTCCGCCCGCTTCCCTTCGTACGTTTCGCTGAAGGCCAGCACCGCCGGGTCGGGTTCCACACCGTCCGCGGCACACGCCTGCGAATAGATCGTCGGCCACCAGTTCTCGTGTTGCGTCAGCCCCTTTTCCTTGACCGTCGACCAGTTGCTGAGCACCTTGGACCACGCCTGGTCGCCGAACTCCATGGCGGCCGAGAGCGATGGGAACTCCGGCACGTACCACTGCCGGCCGATCTGCGAATGCAGCACCTCGTCCGCCCAGTCGAAATCCTGGATCGTGGCCATCAACGGAAGTCCCGATTCCTGAGCCACCTCGAACTCGTAGCGCTTGCCGGTCTTCGGCATCAGCCCTTGCTCGATGAAGTACAGCACGCCGTGGCGTTCCATCGGCGTGCATTCGGTATTGAGACGGTAGCTCCAGTTGAACGTGATTTTGGCTTGCGTCCAGTCGACGCCGAGGGCGGCGAATCCGACTTCGCCCATCATGGCGTGGCGGGCTTCGTCCCAAAGTTGCCGGGACATGTCGCGGTAGTAACCCCACGGTTTGCCAGGCGTTTGCGTGATGATCGAGGCCATCATTTCGGGCACGTCGATCTCGCGGAGCCGCTTGTAGAGCATCATGAGCGCCTTGGCCCGCGCCGGTTTGGTTTCGTCGTAAAGGAAAGCCTCGGCATTGACGCCCTGATTCCACGGATCGGAGAACCGCTCATCGCGGAGGGGGATTGGGTCGTACCGATACGGCGTTTTGGAATAACGGCGGGGTAAAGCTGGCGAGCCGGGAGCGTCAGCGACGGGTGGATCGGTGAGAGAAGTCGTACCGGCGCCGTCTACGCCATTCGCATCCATCGTGAGTTGGGCGAGCACCTCAAGCCAGGGAAGCATGTCCCGCCAGTTCTCTTCACTCACGAGCGCGCTTGTGACACTGTAGCCCCAATTCATCACATCACCAAGTTCTTGCCAAGCGAATCGAAGGACTCGGCGACTCGGAGCGTCCGACAAAGGATTTGTTTCACCCAAGTACTGTTCCAAACCCCCATAGAGTTCCTGAATCGCGTGGTCATAAACCGAGGCAATCAATTCATCCGTCGTCGGTGCACACAGAATCTCGTCGAAGAACACCTCCAGTGCAGGGTGCGGCACATCCTCCAAACCCAGTGGCGGTTCGCGCATTTCGGCGATCCGCGTCCGCAGGGCCGTGGCGTGCTCCGCGCAAAGATATGCATGGTGCGCAAAGGCGGTCTTCAGTTCATAGATCGGCTCGGCCGTGATTCGCGCCGTCAGGATCTGATGCAGCCGCTTGAAGCAGTAATGGAAGCGTTTCAACCTGCGGACACACTCCTCCACCGACAGCCCCGGCCTGGCGGCCTCCGCGACAGTACACAGCCCCGCCAACTGCGGAAGCCCTCTGTATGACCGGTAATCCTTGAGCGGCGTCGGCATGACAGAACTCACTTCTTCGAACGGGAAGCGCCCTTCCACGGACCGAATTCCTTCATGAGCTTCTTGAGAGGCTCGTTCGGCTCCGCTGGATGTTCCAGAGCGGCCATGAAATGTTCCCAATCGCGATCCGAGAGGACGATTGTCTCGGGCGCCTCTTCGGCTAGCGGTACCACCTTCGCTTTGCGGATAACGATTTCGTTCTCGTTGCGAATCTCGAGAAGAAGAGTGGAGTTGGCAAAGGCTCGTGGCAAGGTGAGCCGCGCCTTTCCGTCGGTAACTCGGATTTCGGGATTGGTATTTGTCATGAACGCATTCCCCTCAGAATGCCAACCTACCACCGAGGAAACAGTAGAGTCCTTTGTATCCTACTCCCGGATAACCGGAAAGGTTAATTGGAAAAGTGGGTCAAAAAACGAGAGGGATGCCGGGAAAGTGGGATTGATCCTCGCGTAAGGTTCGGTACTCTTGAAATAACACCGTGCAGGCAGGGCAATGTCAGACTGGACTATCTCTTCCTTGAGTTCGGAGCACGATCGCGGCGAATTCGCGTGCGGTGAAGCATCTCTCGACCGTTTCCTCAAGGAATCGGCTCGACAGAATCAGGACAAGGACGTGAGCCGCACGTTCGTCCTCACGCGAAAGAACGAATCCATCATCCTCGGCTACTACACACTCGCCGCGGGGCAAATCGAACGATTCCAACTGCCGCCGAAGTTAAGCAAGAAACTCCCGAAGTATCCGGTCCCCATAGCGGTGCTCGCACGATTGGCGGTTGACGAATCGTTGAAGGGCCAGAAAATGGGGCGAATGCTTCTTTGGGACGCACTCAATCGATGTCTCACGGCATCGGATTCCGATACCGTAGGGCTGGGTATTTATGCGGTTTTCGTTGAGGCTATCGACGAATCAGCCATCGATTTTTACCGGCATTTCGGATTCGAAGCCCTTGTTGACACGTCCGACAAGTTGTTCTTGCCACTGAGCATGATTCGCAAGGCACGGAAATAGGCCTCAAAGTTTACGCCGCTTCTCTCGTTTCCTCAATGTTCAAACTGCCGCCGGAAAACTCGACGGATGTCGGCTTTTCCCGTCCAGAAAACCGTCGCAATTGGGCTGCGCAGCATCCTGGCATGATCTAGGCTCCACTCGATGCGCTCCGCGATTTTCGCCAGATGAGGTCGGCCGTGGGAACCAGTACGCGCTTGCGATTGCCTCGCTGCAAGTTCCTGCAAACCGTGGTCAACAGCGGGCTGTTGGCCCCGGACGATCTCATTGGCGTCTTCGCCGATTGCGATCCCGAACAGATCGAGGCCTCCGAACCGCTGCAAATCGCCACCCTGCTCGTTCGCCGCAAGTTGCTCACGAAGTACCAGGCCATGCAACTCTTGCAGGGCCGCACGCAGGGGTTCATTCTCGGCCAGTACAAAATCGTGCAAGGTATTCGCGAAGACCGCGTCGGCATGGTCTTCCTCGCCGAGGACACCGAAACGAAATCGCTGGTCG
>DATNBQ010000103.1:0-5511 GCA_035571955.1 Urbifossiella sp.
GGCACCAGAAGCTCGTGGAGGAATCGCCGGCCCCGAACCTGCCCGACAAGGTGCGCGAAGCGATGTGTGCCGCCGCCGTTCGCCTCGCCAAGGCCGCCGGCTACTATTCCGCCGGCACCTGTGAATTCCTGGTCGATCGCGAGCACAACTTTTACTTCATTGAAGTGAATGCCCGCATTCAGGTCGAACACCCAGTGACGGAACTGGTGACGGGGATCGACTTGATTCGCGAGCAGATTCGCGTGGCGGCGGGCGAGAAGCTGCGCTTCAAGCAGTCGGACATCGTTCTGCGCGGGGCGGCGATCGAAGCGCGGATCAACGCCGAGGATCCGGCCAACGATTTCCGCCCGAGCCCCGGCACCGTGCGAACCTGGCAACCGCCCGGCGGCCCCGGCGTCCGCCTCGATACCCACGTTGTCGCCGGTTACCGCGTGCCGCCCAACTACGATTCGATGGTGGCCAAGCTGCTCGTCTATCAACCCACTCGGGCCGAGGCATTCACCGTCATGCGCCGGGCCTTGCGCGAGTTCATCGTGGAGGGAATCCACACGACGATTCCCATTCACCAGCGCATCTTCGATGCCCCGGCATTCGCCGCGGGCGCCGTCGATACCACTTTCATCGAACGCGAGCTGATGGCCAAGAGATGAACGAGTAGCCGCGACCCGATTGGAGACTTGGATCGCTGGACATGGGCGATGCAACCGACGATAATCGATGGACATCAATTCGGGCCGAAGGAGAGGCAAATGCACCAGTTTACAGCCGTCATCGAGCGCTGTTCCGATACCGGATTACTTGTGGGATACGTGCCCGGCTTTCCGGGGGCCCACACACAAGGAGAAACGCTCGACGAGGTTCGCGACAATCTCGTCGAAGTGATTGCCATGTTGCTCGAGGATGGGGAACCGGAGCTCGAGGCGGACTTCGTGGGAACGCAAACGGTGCAGGTGGCCTAACGCCTAAGGTTCCAATTCTGAAGCCGCACGAAGTCGTTACATGTCTTGAGAAACCGGGATTCGTGGAGGTTCGGCAACGCGGTTCCCACAAGCAATTTCGCCACCCGGATGGTCGAGGAACGACAGTACCTTGGCATCAAGGAAGAGACATCTCGCCCTCGCTATTACGGAAGATCGCCCGCGACATCGAGTTGTCTGCCGAGGAGCTCGTCGGGGCTGGCCGTTCGTGATCGTCTCCTTTCATGCGGCTTTGGCGAGTGTCGCGCGTTCCCGCCGAATTGGCGCCGGCGAGATCGGCTGGCCCGCGATGCGGCTCAAGCGTTCCGCGACCTGGAAAGGGCTCAGCATCTGAACGAGCGTCGCCTCGGCGGCCATCGCCGGGAAGCGCCGCTCCACTTCCCACTTCAAGGGAAACGCCGGTTCTCCCAGAAGCACGATGCGCTCGCCATCGAGCCGCGGCGCGGCAGCCAGCGGTTCCCACCCCCACAGCCAGTGATCGCTGGCCGCGAATCCAGAAGGAACCGTTCCGTCGGATTGCAAGGCTTCGGGCCGCAGTGGCTGGTACGGCAATTCGGCAAGCATCGGCACGCCCGCGGGTGTCACCGGCTCGACGGACCGGCACGCTGCCGCGAACCGCCCCGGCAACCGCGGCAGATAACTCCCTTCCGAGCTCACCGCATCGAGCATCAACACCTGGAATGGATTCACCGCCTCGATTCCGCGCACCACGAGTCGACAGCCCCAGCGTTCGTTGGGATGCAGAACGAGCACAATCTCGTCGTCGGGAATGGCGAGAAGGGCGTCGAAGGCGGCGTAGTTGCCTCGCCAGATCGCACCGCGCAGTCCGGGAATTGCTCGAGCCATCTGGCGAACTTCGACGGATTCGCAAAGAGCCGCGATCTCGACTTCAATTCGTTTCGCGAACGGATCCACGGCTTCTCGATCGGGATTCCGTGCGGCCTCCAGGTCCGCCTGGCGGGCGCGATCGAAGAAGAAGACGGGCGGCTCGCCGCCGCGACGCGGTCGCCTCGGTATTGCTGCAAGCAAGTCATCGCGCAGGGCCAGGAGGCGCCGCCGGGCCGCGTACGCAACTTCCGGATTCGGTCGAAAGGACTCGACGGACGGCTTGGCTCGCGTCCGGAAAAGTTCCGCCAGCATGGTGCGTCCTCCTTGACGTCGCTCGCGCCGCGATTAGACGCTGCCGAAGCGCTTCGTTGCAATGGGAGTTAAACCGCCGCTTCGCGCAGTCACGACCTATTGGAGAATTGCGAAACAGAGTGGCCCGCCGGGTCGCGGCATCATCAAGGCTCGCCCTGAACCCTGATCGAAACAGCTGATTGCGTCAGCCCTTCCGTTTGGTATCATGAGAAGTGGATTGTACCCGCCAGACTCCGGGGGTTCGCCCCACCGGCTCGCCACCTATTTTCCGCCGCCGAGGCGACTCATGCGTTCAACCCGCTCCGCAATCGCTACTCTTGCGCTCGTCGCCATGCCGTTGGCTGCCGCCGCGGCCGACGATCCCAAGTCGCTCGAATTCTTCGAGAACAAGATTCGCCCCGTGCTGGTCGAGCAGTGTTACAAATGTCACGCGGAGGAGGCCGCCAAGCAGAAGAAACTGAAGGGCGGCCTGCGCCTCGATTCAAAAACCGGCTGGCAAAAAGGCGGCGACACCGGTCCCGCCATCGTTCCCGGGAAGCCGAACGAAGGCTCGTTGCTCGCTTCGTTGAAATACGACGGCGAAATCCAGATGCCGCCCAAGAGCAAGCTGCCGGCCAACGTGATCGCCAATTTCGAGAAGTGGATCAAGGACGGGGCCGTCGATCCGCGCGGGGAAGCGACAACGGCGAAGGCCGCAACCATTAACTTCGCCAAGGCCCGGGAATTCTGGTCGTTTCGCCAACCGGTAAGTCATGTCACGTCGTCGGACCGAGGCGCGATCGACGCGTTCGTTGCCGCCAGGTGGGCCGAGAAAGGCCTTCAACCCGTTGCGGCCGCTGACAGGCGCACGCTGATTCGCCGCATCTACTTCGATCTCACGGGTTTGCCGCCGAGCCCCGAAGCGGTCGATGCGTTCCTCGCGGACAAGTCGCCGGACGCCCTCGCGAAATTGATCGACCAGTTGCTGGCGTCGCCGCACTACGGCGAACGCTGGGCTCGCTACTGGCTCGACGTCGCTCGCTACGCCGAGGACCAAGCCCACACCTTCGGCGTCAAACCGAAGACCAACGCCTACATCTACCGCGACTGGGTGATCAAGGCCTTTAACGACGATATGCCGTTCGACAAGTTCGTGCGGCTGCAACTGGCTGGCGATCTGGTTCCCGAAAGCGAAGGTGACGTGCAGACGCGGATGGCCGGCCTCGGCTTCCTCGGCCTCGGCGCCGATTACTACAAGAACACCGCCCGCGAGCAGGCCATCGCCGAGGAACTGGACGACCGCGTCGACGTGGTCAGCCGGGCGTTCCTCGGCCTCACGGTTTCCTGTGCCCGCTGCCACGATCACAAGTTCGACCCGATCCCGACCCGCGATTACTACTCGCTGGCCGGCATCTTCTATGGCACGAACCTGACCGATTTCCCGTTGGCTCCAAAGGCCGAAGTGGCGGCGTATCGAGCGGCCGAGAACAAAGTGAAGGAAGCCGAGGCCAAGTTGAAGAAGATGCAATCGGAGGCGAAGAAGAAGCCGAAGGACATGGAATTGGCGGCGGCGGCGAAGGTCCAGGCTACCGAGGTCCAGAAAGCGAAGCGGGCAATGCCGAAGCCGCCGCTCGCCGCCCCGGTGATCTCGGGCAAGGGCACCGCCATGAAGGTCTACATTCGCGGCAACCCGGCCACCAAGGGCGAACCCGCCCCCAAGGGCTTCCTTCAGGTGATATCGATTAGCCCGCCGCGCCAGCAAGGGTCCGATTTTACACGCCTCGACCTGGCCAATGCCATCGCCACCAAGGACAACCCGCTGACGGCCCGGGTCATTGTGAATCGCGTCTGGGCCTGGCACTTCGGTCGCGGCATCGTCGGCACGCCGAGCAACTTCGGCAAGCTCGGCAACGCACCGACGCATCCGGAACTGCTCGACTGGCTCGCCGTTGCGTTCGTCAAACACGGCTGGAGCATCAAGTGGCTGCACCGACAGATCATGCTTTCGAAGGTGTATCAGCTTTCCAGCGAACCGAACGTCCAGGACGACAGGATCGACGGCGGCAACTTCTACCTGTGGCGCGGCACCCGAAAACGCCTCGACGTGGAATCGTGGCGCGATTCGCTGCTCGCGGTCTCCGGCAACCTCGACGACGCGATGGGCGGCCCGACCTTCAACCTCAACGATTCGAGCGCCAAGCGGCGGACGGTGTATGCCAAGATCAGCCGCCATGAGTTGAACGGCTTGCTCCGGCTCTTCGACTTCCCCGATGCGAATGTGACGGCGGATCGCCGCAGCGTGACCACCGTGCCGCAACAGCAGTTGTTCGCATTGAACAGTGAGTTCATGGTGAATCAGGCGAAGGCCTTCGCGGCTCGCATCGCCAAGTCCGGCGCTTCGGATGAAGCCCGCATCAAGGCGGCGTATCGGCTGGCGTTCAACCGGTTGCCGGACACGCACGAAACGGCCATCGGCCTGGCATATTTGAAGTTGCCGGCGAAGCAGGACGATAAACTGACCCGGTGGGAACAGTACGCCCAGGCGCTTTTGGCCAGCAACGAAATGATGTACGTCGATTGAACCTGGCGAGCCGGCGACGTAAGTCGCCGGAGTCTTGAAGCGGGGGACAACGCATGGCTGCGACACTCGACATCAGCCGAACCGAACTGGAGAAACTCTACGCACGACTTGCCAGCGAGTACTGTAGCTCCCTGCCCCTGGAGCACTTCATGGAGTCCACGGATCAATCGACCCAGCGCAAGATCACTCTGGAAAGCCTGGACCTGGTAACCGCCCAGTGGCCCGAATTCCAGGTGTTCAGCGAGTTGCTCATCCTCTATCCGCTCACCGAGAAAGACCTGAAGAAGCCGACCCGCGTTTGCCCGGACAACATGGTGATCGTTCACGACGAGCCGATCGTCGCCAAGGGGAGCTTCAACGTTCCGCTGCAACCGGTCGGCCCGGCGCTGATTCTCGAATACGTCTCGACGGAGAACAAGCGCAAGGACTATGTGGACAATCGTCGCCGCTATGCGAACGATCTCAAGGTGCCGTACTATCTGCAGTTCGAGCCCGAGGCTCAAAAGCTCACGGTGTTCCGTTTGTCTGGCAACAAGTACGTGGCGGTGAAGCCGAACGCCGATGGCCGCCTGGCGATCCCGCCGCTGAAGTTGGAAGTAGCGATCCGCGATAGTTGGGTGCGTTTCTGGTTCAAGGGGGAGCTGCTGCCGCTGCCCGGGGAAATGATGAAGGAGAACGAGGAGCTGAAGAAGGAGCTTGCCCGTTTGAAATCCGCCCGGAATGGCCATTCGTAAATGAGGGGATGTCATGGCGCTCATCGTAATTGATGACGACTTGGCTCAACAAATCCGGGACGCTGGCGAACCGGTCGGTCTCGTTGACCGGGAGAGCAAG